>CAZDYQ010000029.1:0-34788 GCA_964509685.1 uncultured Burkholderiaceae bacterium | reverse complement strand
AGCCTCGGCGAAGTGTGGCGGCAGGTACATCCGGCTAGGATAGCGCCGGACGGCGTTCCCAGGGCTCCACCGGGCCGGGCTCGGCCCGGAAGAGCGGATGCGGCTCGGGGAGTTCGACCGTCTCCCATCGGGCGAGCCACGCGGGGTTGCGGGCCGCCAGCTTCCGATGGAGGTGCTGCCACTCGTGCGCGAGCTGGCCGGTGGTGACCGGCACCACCGGACACGCCGCCGCCTCCCCCAGCTTGCGGCGATCGAAGGCGTAGCCCCTCGCCACCGCCTCGTCATGGACGCACCGAAGGTAGGCGGCGATCGCGGCCACCGGATCGGGCTCGGCGCGGAAGCGCTCGAGCTGCGGATGGCGACGATACCCGCGGGTCCGCTCCTCGAGCACCGCGCGCGCCAGCAGCGCCTCGCGCCAGAGCGCAACGAGCCCCGGCGGGTCGAGGTAGCGAGGATGGATGGACCAGAGCCGCACGGCTACAGCATTCCCGGGTTCGCCCGCCAGACCGCCCACGTGAGCGCCGTCGCGAAGCCGGTCCACCCCAGGTAGGGAAGGAGGAGGATGCCGGCGAGCGGCCGGATCCGCCAGAATGCCAGCACGGTCGCGGCGAGCAGGACGAGGAGCAGCACCACGTCGGCGAACGAGAGCGCGCCGGTGCGCCAGCGGAAGAATAGCCACGACCAGAGGGCGTTGGCGGCGAGCTGGGCGAGGAACAGGACCAGGGCGCGCCCGCGACCGGGCGACACGGGCTCGCGCCAGACCAGCCAGGCGGCGAGCGCCATCGTGAGGTAGAGCACCGACCAGACCGGACCGAAGGCGCCCGCGGGCGGGGCCCAGGCGGGGCGCTCGAGCTGCCCGTAGAAGGGGCCTGCGTCGAACGAGGCGACCGCGCCGATGGCCGCGGCGGCGAAGCACAGCACGATCCAGCCGAGAAGGCCGGCGGCCTGGGCAATCATGCTGCGGTGGGGGGATCTCATGCTCATATTCTCCGTGGATGGCGGGCGCCGGGCGTCCGGCACGCGCCGTCAGCCAGAATCGGGCCCACCCGCGCGGCGGCGGGCGGCGGCACCGGGCGGCGGTATAGTGCAGCCCCTGACCTGCAAACCCCTCCCCCCGGACTCGAAACCCCATGGCCGAAAGGAAGCGCATTTTCCGGAGGAATCCGGCCACCACCCACCGGAACTCCCTGCAGCGGCTCCAGCGGACGCAGCGCTGGCTCAATCGCCTGATCAGCTTCCTGCTGTTCGTGAGCCTGGTGGCCCTTTCCTCGCTCGTGATGCGCGACCTCGAGCGGTTCTCGCCGCCCGTGCGCATGGCCGACACGCTCCAGGAGGACCAGGCCGAGCACGAGCGCCTTCGCGACGAGCTGGCCGGGCTGCGGCGCCAGCTCGCCGGGATCGTGGACGAGCTGGGGGCGGCGAGCCAGGCCCGCGATGCCGCCCAGTCCCGCGTGCGCCGGGCAGAGTCCGAGTATGCCGACTGGCTGGCGCTGCGTTCGAGCACCGAGGCGCGCGAGTCCGATCCCGAGGTGCAGGCAAGGCTCGCCGAGCTCGGCCGCCTGCGCGCCCTGGAGACCCAGGCGAACGAGGCCGTGCTCGCCCTCGAGCGCGAGCGTGGCGAACTGCAGCGCCGGGAGGCGGCGCTCGCCGATGCGCAGGCCGCGATCGAGCGGCAGGCATCCGAAAGGGCTCGCGAGGAGAACCGGGCGCGCGAGCTGAAGGCCTTCGGGATCCGCCTGGCGGTCGTGCTGCCGATCCTTCTCGCCGGGATCTGGCTATTCACGCGGTATCGCCAGGCCCGTTACGGCGCGCTCGTCTGGGGCTTTGCCTGGTTCGCGGTCTATGCCTTCTTCTTCGGGCTCGTGCCCTACCTGCCGAGCTTCGGCGGCTACGTCCGCTTCGGCGGCGCCGTGCTGCTGGTCGTGGCCGGAGGCATCTACACGGTCCGCGCGTTCAATGCCTACCTGGCGCGACGCCAGGAGGAGCTCGCCCGCGATGCCCGCGAGCGCGCGCAGCACATCGACATGGACCAGGCGGTGGGAGCATTCCGGTCGAAGACCTGTCCGTCGTGCGGGCAGGACTTCTCGCTGAGCGGGCCCACCCCGCACTTTTGCCTCGAATGCGGGTTGGAGCTGTTCAGGAACTGCGAATGCGGGAACCTCAATTTCGCATTCTTCCGGCACTGCTCGAACTGCAACCGTCCGGTGGGCCCGGGCCCGTCCACGCCGGGCGCGTCAGTGCTGCAGCAAGGCCACCAGTGACGCCCCGACGCCGGTGATGCTCTCGCCTGCCACCAGTCCCGCCGCCGCGACGATCGCGAAGCGGTCTGCGACACCGCGCGACCACCGCCCCAGCAGCCAGGCGAGGACGGCGCCAACGCCCATGACGAGCGATATCGACGCGGGCACGATGAACGCGAGCCCGAGCGCTGCGGAGCTGGGCCACCACCTCAGTTTCCTCACGGGCAACAGCGCCTCGACCGTGCCGAGTGCGATGCCGGCGACGGCGCCCACGAGCATGGCCCAGCGGCTGTCCACTGCGATCGAGTCGATTCCGCCGGTCAGCGCCTCCGCGACCGCTTTCCAGGTCGCGACGGCCGGCGCGGGCCATTCAGCGGTGATCAGCATCGCCTGCGGATCCGGGATCAGCAGCCGGTAGACGAGCACGCCGACCAGGCTGCCCACCACGATCCCGAGGCACTGCCCGATCGCCTGGCGCGACGGCGATGCGCCGATCGCGTTGCCGACCTTGAAATCGTTGAGCAGGTCGGTGGCCTGGCCGGCGGCGCCGCCCGCGGAATTGGCGCTCATCAGGTTGATCGCTACCTGCCCCGGGGCCATCGCGCCGAACGCCAGCTGCGACAGCTTGCCGATCGCGCCGATCGGCGGAATGCCGGTCGTGCCGACGACTCGCGCCGCGACGATGGCGAGCAACACGGCCAGCGGCACGGACATCGCGGCGAGCAGCGGGTCGATGTCGAACAGCGCAACCTGCAGGGCAATCACCAGCGTCGCTGCAATCAGCATCGCGGTCGCCGGCAACCCCGGCAGCCCTCGCCGCAGGAGCCCGGCATGCCGCAAGCCGCTTGCCGGCGGCCCGCCCTCCGGCGACGCGGCAGGCGCCGGCCCGGGCGCTCCACCGGCGGCTACCCGCCGTTCCCGCACGGCCCGCAGGCCGAGCGAAGCGAGCGTCGCGCAGACCATCAGGCCGACGCCCGGCCACAGCAGCCATTCGACCAGCGTGGCGAACTGCTGCCCCGTAGCGCCCGCCGGTACCTCGACCCAGCCGGCGCGCAGCAGCCACGGTGCGATCATGCCCCAGGCGAGCAGCGCGCCCGCCACCAGGGACAGCCCGACACGCAGTCCGACGATACCGCCGAAGCCGAGCAGCAGCAGTGACGGTTCGGCGGTGAAGGTCAGCCGTTCGAGCATGGGCGACGGCGCCCATCGCGGCAGGGGACCGGCGAGATCGGCGAGCTTCACCAGCGACGACAGGCTCGCCGCGGCGCCGAGCGCGGCGACCCGTTTGCCCGCTTCGGCGCCCTGCCCGTAGATCTCCTGCAATGTCGCGAGCGTGGCCATGCCTTCCGGAAATCGCAGCTCGGAACCGACAATGAACGACGGCCGCAGGTACCACGCGACCCAGACCCCGAGGAAGCTCACCGAGAACACCCAGGCAACCAGCGCCAGGGTGTCGGGCGAGTGTCCGGTGAGCATGGTATAGGCCGGGATCGGCGCCACCAGTCCGCCGGAGATGATTGATGCCGCCGCCGAGGCCGTCGTCTGGTTGATATTGCTTTCGTGCATCGACCAGGCCTGTTGGCCCCGCCGTCGCCCCGGGCCGTTCCAGAACGCGAATCCGAGCAGCAGCGCGATGATCGACATGTTGAAGGACCAGCCGATCTTCAACCCTGAATAGACGTTCGACGGCGTGAGGAGCGCGCCAAGCGCCAGCCCGGTCAGCAGCGCCCGGAGGGTCAGCTCGCGATGGCGGTTCATCGATGCTCCAGTGGCGGATGGCGGCAGTGGCCGCAGGACTGTCCGGCGAGCGCCGCCCGGGCCAGCAGCGCCTCGCGCCACACGGCGACGAGACCCTCGCCATCGCGATTGCGCGAGAGCGCACGTGCGGCCGGGCGCGCTGGCGGTATAGTGCGGCCCCAGGATCCCACGTCAACCCACGCCCCCGAACCATGAGTCTCCACAGCAGGCTTCTGCAGCGCGCCGCCGAAGGCCGTCCCGTACGAATCGCCCTGGTGGGCGCCGGCAAGTTCGGTTCCATGTACCTTGCCCAGGCGCCGCGCATGCCGGGCGTGCACGTCGTGGGCATCGCGGACCTCGCGCCCGACCGCGCCCGGGCCAACCTCGAGCGGGTCGGCTGGAAGCCCGGCCAGGCGGGCGCCGGGTCCATCGACCAGGCCCTTTGTGACGGAACGACATGGGTCACGGACGACTGGGAAACCCTGGTCGCCGATCCGCGCATCGAGATGCTGGTCGAGTCCACCGGCAACCCGATCGCGGCGGTGGACCACATCCTGGCGGCCTTCGCCCATGGCAAGCATGTGGTCAACGTGACGGTCGAGGCCGACGCTTTGTGCGGGCCCATCCTGGCCCGCAGGGCGGCCGGCGCCGGGGTCGTCTATTCGCTCGCGTACGGCGACCAGCCGGCCATGATCTGCGACCTCGTCGACTGGGCGCGCACCTGCGGGTTCCCCGTCGTGGCCGCAGGCCGTGGCCACAAGTGGCTTCCGCACTATTGCGAGTCCACCCCCGAGACGGTGTGGGGCTATTACGGCCTGACGCCCGAGCAGGCCGAGCGAGGCGGCCTCAATCCGAAAATGTTCAACAGTTTCCTCGATGGATCGAAGCCATCGATCGAATCCACCGCCGTATCGAATGCGACGGGCCTCGGGGTACCGAGCGACGGGCTGCTCTATCCGCCCGCGAGCATCGCGGACATCCCCTTCGTGACCCGGCCCCGCAGCGAGGGCGGCGTGCTGGAGAGGAAGGGCATGGTGGAGGTGATCTCGAGCCTCGAGCCGGACGGGCGCGCGATTCCCTACGACATCCGCATGGGCGTGTGGGTGACGGTCGAGGGCGAGACGGAGTACATCCGCAACTGCTTCGAGGAGTACAACGCGCACACCGATCCCACCGGGCGCTACTTCACGCTCTACAAGCGCTGGCACCTGATCGGGCTCGAGGTCGGGATGTCGGTGGCGAGCGTGGCGACGCGCGGCGAGCCGACCGGGGTGGCGACGGGATGGAACGCCGATGTGGTGGCAACGGCCAAGCGCGACCTGAAACCCGGCGAGCTGCTCGATGGCGAAGGCGGCTACACGGTCTGGGGCAAGCTGCTCCCGGCCGAGACGTCACGGCGCATCGGCGGCCTGCCCCTGGGGCTGGCCCACGAGCTGCGGCTCGTCCGCCCCGTGCCGAAGGGCCAGGCGCTCACCTGGGACGATGTCGAGCTCGGCGACGGTTCGCAGGCGAGTCGGCTGCGGCGCGAGATGGAGGCGGCCTTCGGGCAGTGAGTCGCCGGACGCCCGGCGTTCCCGCGGTCCGGTCGGGTGGCGCAGCCGATGCTGCGCGATGCAGTCCTCCATCCGCTTGCGCGGCACCGCCTGGATCTCGCGCAGCAGCTCGTGGGTGACCCGAGCCAGGCCGAATCGCCGCGCCAGCGTCTCGCACATGTGCCGTAGCAGGCTGGCCGCCATCTCGGCATCGGCGAGCGCGCGGTGGTGCCGCCCCGCCACGGGCAGGCCGTGGAACTCGACGAGGCTGCCGAGCCGGTGGCTCGGCGCCTCGGGATGGACGCGCCGCGACAGCAGCAGGGTGCAGGCGAACTCCTGTCGCCGGGGGCGCCCGATCCGGGCAAGTTCCGCGTCCCAGAAGCGGCGATCGAAGGCCGCGTTGTGGGCGACCAGCGGAACGTCGCCGACGAAATCGGCCGCCTCGGCCATCACGCGCTCGACGGGCGGCGCGGCACGCAGCATCTCGTTGCTGATGCCGGTGAGCGCCTCGATGAAGGGCGGCACCCAGGCGCCGGCGTTCATGAGGCTCTGGTAGCGATCCACGACATCGCCGTCGCGCAGCAGCACCACGCCGATCTCGGTGGCGCGGCCGCCCGTGTCGGGCGACATGCCGGTGGTTTCGAAGTCGATGACGGCGACGGTGGTCATGAATCTCGGGGGCTGGTCTAAGGGGCGGTGCGCCCGGACGGACGCAGGGGATGATACCCGTGGGATCATTGGCAATCCCCTTCCGGTTCCCCAGCCCGACATGAGCGACATCCTCCACCGCCTCGAACAGGCCATCGACTCCCTGGCCGCACTCGGCCGCTATCCCCATGCCGATCGACGATCCACCTGGCTCGAGCGCCTTCGGCTCAACCAGCCCGAGCTGGAGGCCTTCGACCGGCTGCGGCCCTCGCCGGAACTCGGTTTCCTCCAGCCCCCGCCCGTGCCCCCTGCCCCGGGCGGCGTGCCGCCCGGCGACGAAGCGGATCGCGATGCATCGGGCGTCGCCGCGATCGCCCGGACTGCGCGCTCCGCACCCGACCAGGCCGGCAGGGCGGCAGCCGAGGCACTTGCCCTCGCGCACGGGCGGCGCGAAGGCAAGGCATTCATCGCGATCGCCGACGAGGACATGGTGCGGGCATCCGTGGCCGAGGCGGTCCGCCTCCTCGGGGAAGGCGCGTCCATGCCGCTGATGGGCGTGCCCTTCGCCGCGAAGGACCTGATGGCGGTGGCCGGCCTGCCCCGGACCGATGGCACCGGGGGCGAACCGCGCGGCATCGCGACGGTCGATGCCGTGGCCGTCGCCCGACTGCGCGCGGCCGGGGCAATCCCGATCGGCATGGCGAACCTGCACGAGCTCGCCTACGGCATCACCAGCGAGAACCCGCACCATGGCCATGTCGCGAACCCGCGGGTCCCGGGCTGCATTGCCGGCGGCTCGAGCGGCGGATCGGCGGCGGCGGTCGCGGCCGGCATCGTGCGCATCGCCGTGGGCACCGATACCGGCGGCTCGATCCGCATTCCCGCCGCGTGCTGCGGGGTCGTGGGCTTCAAGCCGAGCTTCGATGCCGTCCCTCGCGACGGCGTCAGCACGCTGGGCATGAGCCTCGACCACGTCGGGCCGATCGCCGCGACCGTGGCCGATGCGGCCCTCGCCTGGTCGGTCATGGCCGGCCAGCCGGCCCATGTGCCACGGCGCCGGCCGCTGCGCGGCTTGCGTGTCGGGGTGCCGAGCGAGGCCACCCTCGCGCCGCTCGCCGAGGATGTGGCGCGCGCCGTCGCCGCCGCGCTCGAGCGGATGCGCGAGGACGGCGCGATCGTTCGCGAAATCGAACTGCCGGGTTTCGAATCCGCCGCCGCGCTGCAGTTCGTCACCTTGTGCAGCGAGGCGACGGAGCTGCACTGGGAACGCCTGGTCGAGCGTCCCCACACGCTGGGGCCGGACGTGCGCATGCGGCTGGAGATGGGCATCTTCCTGCCGGCGACGTGGTACGTGCGGGCGCAGAGGGGTCGCGCCGCGCTGGCCTCGATGTTCGACGCGGTGCTCGACGAGGTGGATGTCATCGCGATGCCGACCATGCGGACCACGGCGCCGCCGTCCGGCGCGGGCCGCGTGCGCGTGGCGGGACAGGAGATTCCCGTGCACACGGCGGCCACCGCCTTCACCATGCCTTTCAACCTCACCGGGATGCCGGCGCTGTCCCTGCCCTGCGGCCACGGGCGCGACGGTGGGCCGATCGGCATCCAGCTTGTCGGGCGCCGCGGCGACGACTGGCGGGTGCTCGAAGCCGCCGCCCGGCTCGAGGACCTGCTGGCGGCGGCCGGCGAGGCTTAGCGGGAGGGCGCCATGCGGACGCTTCGGTTTCGCCAGGTCGATGTCTTCACGAGCGTTCCCTTCAGGGGCAATCCGGTCGCGGTCGTGCTCGACGCCGGCGATCTCGACACCGCGCAGATGCAGCGGATCGCCCAGTGGACGAACCTCTCGGAGACGACCTTCGTCGTGCCGAAGACGAACGACGAGGCGGACTACCGGGTGCGCATCTTCACGCCGGCATCGGAGCTGCCGTTCGCGGGCCATCCGACCATCGGGACCGCGCACGCGCTGCTCGAGGCCGGTCTGGTCGCGGCGGCGGACGGCAGGCTCGTCCAGGAATGCGGCGCGGGCCTGGTTCTCCTGGGGGTGGGCGACGCCGCCGCCGCGGGCCGCACGATCGGCTTCGAGTTGCCACGGCACACGATGCGCGAGCTCACCGCTGCGCAGGCGGCGGAGCTTGCCGCGATCCTGGGCACCGCGCTCGCCCCCGGGGTGCGGCCCCGGCTCGTCGATGTCGGTCCGCGGTGGGTGGTGGCGCAGCTGCCGGATGCGGCGGCCGTGCTGGGCGTCACGCCGGACCTGCAGCGGATGCGGGCGCATGATCGCGCGCTCGGTGCCACCGGCGTGGTGGTCTTCGGGGAGCATCCGCCCGGCGCGGAATCCCGCGTGGAGCTGCGTGCGTTCGCGCCCTCCTGCGGCATCGACGAGGATCCGGTCTGCGGCAGCGGGAACGGCTGCATGGCCGCCTACATCCGGGAGACCGGTCAGCTCGGGCGGTTCGGCGAGCGCTTCGTCGTGTCGCAGGGACGCGTGGTCGGGCGAGACGGCCGTGTGCGCATCGAGATCGGGCCCGACCGCATCCGGGTGGGCGGCGCCGCCGTGACCTGTATCGAAGGGACGATCGTGCTCCCCGGGTAGGGAGCGTCACTCCCGGAGCGGCATCAGGGCAGGAACTCGAAGTTCGCCACGGCGTCGCCCGTGCGGATATCGACATCGACCGTCTGCGGCGCGCGTCCGGGCACCGATGCCTCGATGCCGTACCGTCCCGCCCGGCCGATGTCCGGCGTGAGCGCGTAGCCACGGGCGCCAGGATCGAAGTTCGCCAGCATCGGCGGGGCGACAGGCAGCCGCAGCACGTAGTTTCCGGAGACCGCATCGACGGGGCGCGAGCCGATCTCCACCGTTCGGGTGCCGACGGCCTGCAGGGCGCTCGCCTGCGCTTCCGGGACCAGAGTCGATCCCGCCAGCCCGACGCGTCCCGTGACCGTGCGCATGCCGCTCGGGACAAGCTCCAGCGGCTGGTCGTCGGCGACGAGCACGGTGCGCGACTGCGCCGCGACGGGTACCTCGGCCAGGACGGCGCTCGCGCGATCCTCGGCCACCACCACCAGGTCGTGCGTCCCGGCGGGCACCGGCGACAGGAGGAAACGTCCCTCGGCATCGGCGACCGTGCTGCGCACGGGGTGTCCCGCACGCTGGAGGCTGACCCGGGCGCCGCTGGCCGGCATGTTTCCCAGTCTTCCCGCGACGGACAGGCCTTCGCCTGCCGGCCACGGCAGGATCCGGAGCACCGGCTTGAGCAGGTAGCCGCCGGCGGCCCCGCGCGACACCACCGACGCACAGGCATCGAAGTCGAGGACGACCTCGAGCGGCTCGTCCGCCGATGCCCGGCGGTCGATGGAAAGGAGCAGGCCGGCCTGCTGGGGCGCGGGCGTCGCCAGCGCCGTCTCGCCCTGCTCCGGCGTCGTCACCGAATTGCGCAGCGGCTCGGACGCGGTGTTCGGCGCCAGCACCAGTCGCAGCTTGCGATAGCGCGCGCTGGGCACCGTCGCCGACCCGAGGTCCGCCAGGGCGCCGTTGTCGAGCCGCATGAGGTCGATGCGCGAGGGCGATGGCGCAGCGAGCACCCGCCAGCCGAGACTGTTCTCGGTCGCGAGGGGCGACTCGTGGACCTGCACGCTGTCGATCGTGAGGTGGACGTTCGAGTAGCCGCAGCCCGAGGCGCTTGCCAGGGCGACGCGCAGCGTGGCATCGCCCTCCTCCGGGTCGATGCCGCCGCAACCGGCCATCGCCGCGAGCGCGCCCGCGGCGATGGCACCGAAAAGGAGTCTTCGAATACGAATCACGATGATCGATCGCAGGGGGCCGGCCCACGGGGGCGCCGCGGTGCTAGCGTCGCAAATGACGGGCCAGCCGCAGCAGCGCGAGCCCGGTACCGGCGAGCTTCAGGAGTTTGCCCATCCGCTTCGCGCCGATCACGGGCAGTGCGGCGGCAGTCATTGCGAGGGCGAGCGGGCGCAGCGGCATGCCGGCGGTGTGCCGCCCGATCGGGGCAAGGCGGGCAAGCGGCGCCACCAGGGACCGGGCCTCGCGCCCGGCCTGCAGGATCTGCAGCCGGGCGAGCTCCGACTGCGCGAGCAGGAGCTGCTTGCGCTCGGCCAGCGCGGGGCCTCGCCGGCTCATGGCGCCTCGCCTCCGCGATCGCCGCGGCCGGCCAGCTCGCGCAGCATGGCCGAATCCTTGCGGAACTCCGCGAGCGTCGCCTCGAAGGGCCCCGCGCCGCTGCGGCCCATTCGCGCGACGGCAAGGAGCAGCACGGCGCCGAGCACGATGAAGGCGGCGGCGACCGCGAGGATCGCCTCCAGCCGCCCGCTTTCCCAGAAGTACAGCACGACGAACGCCCCGATGCCGAGCAGGCCGAAGAGGAGCGCGAGGACGCCGCCCGCCACCAGCCCGATCCGCAGCAGGAGGCGCTCGCGCTCCTGCGCCAGCTCGATCGACGCCAGCTCGAGGCGGGTGCCCAGGAGGCTCGCGCCGCCCGCGGCGAGGCGGGAGACGATCCGGCGCAGTGACGGCCTGTCGTCGGCTCGGTTCACGCGGCGCTAGCGTCGATTGAGCAGCAGGCCGGCGACGAAGGCGACCGCGGCAACAATGCCCACGGTCTGCCAGGGATGGTCACGGACGTAGTCGTCGGTGGCGCGCGTGGCCGCCCTCGCGCGCTCCATGGCATCGTCCTCGAGCTCCTGCAGGCGCAGCCTGGCGTTCAGCAGCTTCGCCTCGACCTGCTGGCGCAGCGCCTGCGCCTTCTCGCCCGTTTCGGCACTCGCGTTCCTCAGCAGTTCTTCGGCATCGGCAAGCAGTGCGCTGAAATCCTCGACGAGTGAATCGCGTCTGGACATGTCTTCCCTCCGGGTTCGCTGGATGCGGTCCGGCGGTGCCGGATCCTGTCGTCAATATACGCGAGCCGTGCGGCAGGGGCACTGCCTCAGGCGGGATCGTCCTCCGTTTCCCCGCCCGTCTCGGGCGCCCCGGGCGGCATGGGCCAGCCGAGGAGCTCCGCCAGCCGGCAGGCGACCCAGTGCGCCTCTCGCGGGTCGAGGCCGGATGCTTCGTCGGTGAGCCCCGCCCGGATGCGCTCGATCACGTCTTCCTCCGCCACGCCGAGCTGGACGAGCAGGAGCCGGGCGCGCTCGACCAGCGTCTGGGCGAGGTCCTCGCAGAGCTCGTGGCGCGCCAGCAGGTGCTCGCGCGACTCGGTCGGGCGCGTGCGTCCGGGCGGGACGAACAGCGCGACGAACGAAGACGGCAGGGGCAGCTGGTTCTCGGTCATGACGGCTCCCTCCGATTATGGACCGGCGCGCGGCGGCGGCGACGCCCGACCCGGGCCGCGCGAGCCTCGCCATCGTCGCCGCGATCTGCCATTCTTGTGCGCGTCGGGGCGACGGCGCGGGGACGGGCCGCCGCCCCCGGGGGACGACATCGAGGCGAGGAGACGATGCCCAGGATCACCTATACGACGTTCGACGGCACGCGCCATACGGTCGACGTGCCGGTCGGCACGACGCTGATGGAGGCGGCGACGAACCATTCCGTGCCCGGGATCGACGGCGACTGCGGCGGGCAGTGCGCCTGCGCAACCTGCCATGTCTACATCGACGAGCCGTGGTCGGCACTCACCGGCGAGCGCAGCGAGGCCGAGGAGGACATGCTCAACTTCGCCGAGGATTTCCGTCCCACGTCCCGCCTCGGCTGCCAGGTCCGCGTGACCGAGGCGATGGACGGCCTGGAGGTGGCCCTGCCCGAGGGCCAGCACTGAGCGAGGCCCGTTCACCGACCGGGACCGTCCCGGCCCGCCTCGACGAGGCGGCCGAGCTCCGAGGCCGGCATCGCGCCGACCGTCAGGCCCACGCGACCCGCCCGGTCGCGATGGAGGATCGCCGGCACCGAGCCGACCTCCATCGCGCGCAGCATGGCGGTGTTCTCGCGCAGCGCGCGCGTCTCGTCCGCGTCCGGCGCCGACTCCGCCACGATGCCCTCGCCGCCCTCGGCACGAGAGCGGGCATGGGCGTCCATCGCGGCGACGGGGTCGCCGGCACGAAGCAGCGCCGCGCCCTGGCGCGCCGATGCCGGGGCGAGCAGCACGACGGGCACCCAGTGGATGCGTAACGGCCCCCCGCGTCGCCGTGCGTCGGCCCAGAGCCTCAGGCAGTGCGGACAGCCGGGATCGAAGAAAACGACCGCGCCGGGCGGGTCGGCGCCGGGGCCGGTCGTGAAGCCCGCGAGCGCGCTCGCCCGCTCGAACCATGCGGCCGCCTCGGGCCCTTCGGCGAAGGCCTGCGCCCACGCGGCGGGCGCGCGACCTCCGGCGGCGATGCCGGCCAGCAGCCACAGGCAGGCGCGCCGGTCCACGATGCGCTCAGGCGCCGGCGCTGCCGGGCAGCAGCTCGAGGACCTTGTCGGCCGGCCGGCACAGTGCCGCGCCCTTCTCGGTTACCACGATCGGCCGGTTGAGCAGGATCGGGTTGCGCTCGATCTGCTCGAGCAGTTCCTCGTCGCTCCAGCGGGGGTTGGCCAGGTCCAGCTCGGCATAGATTGGCTCCTTCTCGCGCAGCAGCGCCCGCACCGGCACGTTCATGCGCCGGGCGAGCTCACACAGCTCGGCGCGCGTCGGCGGCGTCTTCAGGTACTCGATCACGGTGGGCTCGATGCCCGCGTCGCGGATCATCATCAGCGTGTTGCGCGACGTTCCGCAGCGGCTGTTGTGGTAGATGGTCACGGGGCTCATCTGCGACTCTCCTCCCGGGGTTCGTGGGATCTCGGCCCCCATTGTCCCCGATCCCTCGCCCCGGCCCTCCCGTCACCGGCCCTGCCGGGTGGGGTACTCTCCCGGCCATGAGGATCCTCGCTCCCCAGCAGGCGATCAAGCTGTCGGTCGGCGCGGCCCTGGCCACCATGGCGATCAAGGTGGCGGCCTGGGGGCTGACCGGCTCCGTCGGGTTCCTTTCGGACGCGCTCGAGTCGTCGGTCAACCTCGCCGGCGCGCTCTTCGCCTTGTGGATGCTGCGCTGGGCCCACGAGCCGGCCGACGAGCAGCACCCGTTCGGGCATGGCAAGGCCGAGTACTTCTCGGCGATCTTCGAGGCGGGCCTGATCTCGCTCGCGGCGCTGGCGATCATCGGGGCGGCGGGCGAGCGCCTGCTGCATCCCCGGCCCATCGAAAGCCTCGGGCTCGGCACCGTGTTCGCGGTCATCGCGAGCGCGGTGAACCTGGCGACCGCCCGTGTCCTGTTCGCCTCCGGGCGGGCGCACCGCTCGATGGCGCTGGACGCCGACGCCCGTCACCTGATGACGGACGTGTGGACCACTGCCGGGGTCATCGCGGGCGTGGGGCTGGCCTGGGCGACCGGCTGGAACTGGCTCGATCCGCTCGTCGCGATCGCTGTTGCGCTGAACATCCTGCGCGAGGGCTGGAGGCTGATCCGCGCCTCGATCGACGGCCTGATGGACCGGGCGCTGGGCGACGAGGAAATCGCCCGCATCGAGGCGGTCCTGCACTCGTACGCGGCGCGCGGCGTGGGCTTCGAGAACCTCCGCACCCGCCGCGCCGGCGCGCAGCGCTTCGCGAACGTGGACCTGCGGGTGCCGGGCGACTGGACGGTCACCCGGGCGCACGACGTGGCCGACGAGATCGAGCGGGCCGTCGGCCTGGCGGTCGCCGGCGTGCTGCTCGAAACTCATGTCGAGCCGCACGGGGTGAAGCACGCCCGGCGCGACGACCCGCACGGGCCGCCGCCCCCGCTCGGCTAGGCGATACGGATCGCGCCCGCCTTCGCCATGCGCTCGATCTCGGCCTCGTCCACGCCGCACGAGGCGAGGATCTCCCGCGTGTGTGCCCCGATGTGCGGCGCATGGGCGCGATTCGGGTCCTCGCTCGGCGTGCCCGGGACACCCGGGATCTTGAGCACGGGCAGGCGGCCGACGTCGGGATGCTCGGTCCAGTCCACCACGCCCACTTCCTTGACGTGCTCGGCCTCGAGGAAGTCGCCGTAGTCGGAGACGATGCCGTTCATGACGCCGGCCTTCGTGAGCAGTTCCGACCATTCCGCGGCCGTCTTCTTCAGCAGCTCCTTGCGCAGTTCGCGCATCAGTTCGGCCTCGTTCTCGAGCCGCTTCGGCCTGGTGTTGTAGCGGGGGTCGGTGATCATGTCCTTGCGGCCGATCACTTCGCACAGCGCGTCGAAGTGGTGGTCGCGCATGGACGAGATGTTGATGTAGCCCTCGGCGGTCTCGAAGCAGCCGACCGGGACGTACAGGCCCGCCGGCGCGCCGTCCTCGAGGTGGTACTCCATGATCTTGGGCGACTGGAACGCGGCGGCCGCCTGCATCAGGCTGCAGTCGATGTAGCGGCCCTTGCCGCTGCGGAAGCGCCCGATGAGCGCGCTCGCGATCGCCTGGTAGGCGTAGAGGCCCGTCATGACATCGACCAGCACCATGCCGCCGCGCTGCGGGATGCCCTCGGCGTTCTTGTTCATGTACATCCAGCCGGTGTAGGCCTGCAGGATCGCGTCCGTCGCGGGCAGGTCGCGGTTCGGCCCCTTCTGGCCGAAGCCCGACACCGACAGGTACACCAGCGAGGGATTGCCCTTGGCGAGATCGTCGTAGCCGAGGCCGAATCGCGCCATCACGCCCGGCCGGAAGCTCTCGACGATCACGTCCGCCTCGGCGGCCATCTTGCGCACCAGCGCGAGCGCATCGGCATTCTTCAGGTCCACCGCCAGGCTCTTCTTGCCCCGGTTGAACGCGACGGCATGCGCCGAGAGGTCGCCATAGGCGGTGCCGAGCGTGCGGCCCCAGTCGCCCTCGAGCGGCTCGACCTTGGTCACGTCCGCGCCATACTGCGCGAGCAGCATCGTGGCGTGCGGACCGGCGATGCCCTGCGCGAAGTCGAGGACCTTCAGCCCGGCCAGGGGCAGCTCGTCGGGATCGATCGGGTGCGGGAACGGCTGGTACATGTTGTCTCCAGGTCTGTGACTGTCATCCGGCCCCGAAGTCTACAAGAACCTCGGTCGTTTCCATCACCGGCTGCCGACCGGCACCTCCCAGCGACCCCCGGCATTCTTCAGCAGGCCGGCCGTGGCGAGCAGCAGCCGCAGGCGCGCGTCCGACAGCGCGATCTCGGCGCCCTGCAGCTGGGACTGCGCGGTGGCGACGTTCAGGAAGCTCACGGTGCCCTCCCGGTACTGGGCCTCCACGATGTCCAGCGTGCGGCGGGCCGATTCCAGCGCGACCTCCTGCAGGGCCGCCTGCTGGTGCAGCTGCGCGACCGCGACCAGGTTGTCCTCGACCTCCACGAGCGTGCGCAGCACGAGCCCACGGTAGGCGGCCACCGCTTCCTCGGCCTCGGCCCGGGCCTGGTCGGTGGCGGCCGCCCTCTGCCCGCCGTCGAACAGCGTCTGCGCCAGGGCGGCGCCCAGCGACCAGGCGAGCGCGGGCGCGCCGACGAGGCTGCCCAGCTCCGATCCCGCGAATCCGGCGCTCGCCGACAGGTTGAGCGACGGCAGGTGGGCGGACTCGGCGAGGCCGATGGCCGCATGGGCGGCGACCACGCGATGCCGTGCGGCCGCGATGTCCGGCCGGCGCTCGAGCACCTGCGCCGGCAGCAGCGACGGCAGCGACGGCGCCGCCGGGAGCGTGGCCGTGGGGGTGATGGCGAACTCGCTGGGCGGAAGGCCGGAGAGCAGTGCGAGGGCATGCTCCAGCTGCGCCCGGGCGATGCGCAGCTCGCTGCGCTGCGCCTCGACATTGGCGAGCTGGGTCTGTGCCTGCAGGACATCGGCGCGATCCACGACGCCGGCCTCGTAGCGCACCTGGCTCAGCTCGAGCAGCCGATGCGCGATCCGGACGCTGTCGTCGAGGAGGGATTCCCGCCGCTCCACGCCGCGCAGCTGGAGATAGGTTTCCACGAGCATCGCCTGGACGGACAGGCGCAGGGCCGCCTCGTCGGCAACGCTCGCGGCGAGGCCCTCCTCGCCCAGCGCCACCGCGCGCGACAGCCTGCCCCACAGGTCGACTTCCCAGCTCGCGTCGGCGCCGAGCGAATACCGGGTGCCGGGACGGGCGTTGCGCCCGGCATCGGAGCGCGCCGCGCCCGCCGATGCGCCCACGCTCGGCCAGAGCCTGCTGCGCTGCGCGGCGAGGATGGCGCGGGCCTGGGCGACGCGGGCAGCGGCCGCGCGGATGTCCTCGTTGCGCTCCGCCACGAGCTGCGCCAGCCGGTCGAGCTCGGGATCGGCGAACGAGCGCCACCATTCGTCGGCCGGCGGCAGGCGCACCGGCTCCCGCGCGACCACCGGGAGCTCGGGCGCGTGGCGGAAGGCCGCCGGCGCCTCGACGGGCGGCGGCGGGGGCGTATCGGTCACCGCGCAGCCGGCCAGTGCGGCGACCATGCCCGCGAGGGGAAGGAGCAATCGGTTCATCCTGGACTTGCCATGACGGAAGGGCCCAGGCCTGCGGCATCGCGCGGGCCGAGCAGCCGGGTTCGCAGCCGCTCGAGGCCGAGGAACACGACCGGCGTGCTGTAGAGCGTGAGCAGCTGGCTGAGCATGAGGCCGCCCACGACCGCCACGCCCAGCGGTTGGCGCAGTTCCGCGCCGTCGCCCGAGCCCAGCGCCAGCGGGACCGCGCCCAGCGCGGCGGCGGCGGTGGTCATCAGGATCGGGCGCACCCGCCGCAGGCACGCGCGGTAGATCGCCGTGCCGGGCGACAGGCGGGCGCCGGCGCGCGCGGCATTGCGCTGCGCGGCCAGCGCGAAGTCGATCACCAGGATGGCGTTCTTCTTCACGATCCCGATCAGCAGGAACACGCCGATCAGCGCGATGACCGTGAACGGCAGGCCGGTCGCCTGCAGCGCGATCAGGGCACCGAGCCCGGCCGAGGGCAGCGTCGAGAGGATGGTCAGCGGATGCAGGAAGCTCTCGTAGAGGATGCCGAGCACGAGGTAGATGGTCAGGATCGCGGCCGCGATCAGCATCGGCTGGCTCTCCATCGACTTGCCGAAGGCGCCGGCGCTGCCCTCGAAGCTGCCGCGAAGGCTCGAGGGCATGCCGAGGTCGGCCAGCGCGGCGCGAACGGCCGCGGTGGCCTCCGAGAGCGCATAGCCTTCCGCAACGGCGAAGCTCGTGGTCACCGCGACCGCCCCTCCCTGGTGGCCGATCGACAGGGCGCTGACTCCGTCGCGCTGGCCCGCCAGCGAGGCGAGCGGCACCATCGCGCCATCGCGGCCGCGCAGCCACACCTGCTGTAGCCCGTGCGGCCCGTCGAGCCACGGTTCATCCAGCTCGAGCACCACCCGGTACTGGTTGAGCGGGTTGTAGATGACCCCTACCGGGCGCTGGCCGAAGGCGTTGTAGAGGCCGGTGTCGATGTCCCGGACATCCACGCCGAAACGGGCCGCGGCATCGCGGTCGATCACCAGCTCGATCGTCGGCGAACGGTCGTCGAGGTCGCTGTTGACGTCGGTGACCTGCGGCAGGCGCTTCAGCGCCTCGACCACCCGCGGCTCCCACTCCCGCAGCGTCTGGAGATCGTCGCCCACCAGGGCGTACTGGAGGTCCGACGAGGAGGACTCGCGCCCGCCCACCCGGATGTCCTGCACCGGCGTGAGGAAGGTGCGCACGCCGGGCAGCTCCGCCAGCGGTCCGCGCAGCCGGTTGATGATCCGCTCCGCGGGCTCCCTGCCCTTGTCGAGCGGCTTGAGGCCGATGAACATGAAGGCCCGGTTGCGCGAGCCGCCGCCCGTGAAGGCGGTGACCGTCTCGATCGCCGGATCCTGTCGCAGGATCTCGATCACGCGGTCGAGCGAGGCCTTCATCTGCTCGAACGAGACGCTCTCCTCGCCGCGGACGAAGCCCATCAGCCGGCCGGTGTCCTGGCGCGGGAAGAAGCCCTTCGGGATCGCCTGGTACATCGCGACGGTCGCCGCGATCGACGCGATGAACAGCACCCAGCCGATGGCCTGGCGACGCAGCATCCAGCGCAGCGAGCGGCGATAGCCGCGCATGACGGCCGCGAGGAGCCGGGGCGGACGCGAGCGCCGCCGGGCCTCCCGCGCGTCCGGCGGGTTCCCCTCCCCCAGGAGGTGGGCCGCCAGCATCGGGGTGGTCGTGAGCGAGATGAACATGGACACGAGGATCGCCACCGACAGCACGACGGCGAACTCGCGGAACAGCCGCCCGACGATGCCCCCCATGAACAGCACGGGGATGAACACCGCGATCAGGGAGATGCTGATCGTGAACACGGTGAAGGCGATCTCGCGGGTGCCGACGAGGGCGGCCTCCCGGGCCCCCAGGCCGCGTTCGCGATGACGGGCGATGTTCTCCACCACGACGACGGCATCGTCCACGACGAAGCCGGTCGCGATCGTGAGCGCCATCAGCGAGAGGTTGTCCACGCTGTAGCCGAGCAGGTACATCACCCCGAAGGTGCCCGCCAGCGACACGGGCACCGAGACGCTGGGCACCAGCGCGGCCCGCACGCGGCGCAGGAATACCCAGACCACGGCGATCACGAGGCCGACGGCGATCATCAGCGCATGCTCCACCTCGCGCACCGAGGCCCGGATCGTCGGCGTCCGGTCGGTCACGATGTCGAGCTGGATCTGCGGCGGGATCGAGGCCCGGAGCATCGGCATGAGCTCCCTCACCCGGTCCACGGCCGCGATGATGTTCGCGTCCTGCGTCTTGTAGAGGATCAGCAGGATGGCCGGCCGGCCGTTCGACACGCCGTAGGTGCGCACGTCCTGCACCGAGTCGGTCACGGAGGCCACGTCGGTCAGGCGCAGCACGCTGCCGTCGTCGTAGCGCAGGATCAGGGGGGCGAAGTCGGCGGCGCTGCGCGCCTGGTCGTTCGCGCCCACCTGCCAGGTGCGTCGGCCGTCGTCGAGATGGCCCTTGGGCCGGTTCGCGCTCGCCTCCACCAGGGCGACGCGGACGTCGTCGAGCGTCAGGCCCGTGGATGCGAGCCGGCCCGGGTCCACCCTTACCCTCACGGCCGGCAGCGCGCCGCCGCCGATGGTCACCTGGCCGATCCCCTCGACCTGGGCGAGCCGCTGGGCGAGCACCGTCGATGCCGCATCGTACATCTCGCCCCGGGTGAGCGTGTCGGAGGTGAGCGACAGGATCATGATCGGCGCATCGGCGGGGTTCGCCTTGCGCAGCGTCGGGTTCTCGGGCATGCCCGACGGCAGCTGCGACACGGCGGCATTGATCGCCGCCTGCACGTCGCGGGCGGCCGCGTCGATGTCGCGGTCGAGATCGAACTGGACCGTGATGCGGGTCGAGCCCTGCGAGGACCGCGAGGTCATTTCCGTGACGCCGGCGATCGATCCGATCGCGCGCTCGAGCGGGGTGGCGACGGTCGCCGCCATCGTCTCGGGCGAGGCGCCCGGCAGCGAGGCCGACACCGAGATCGTCGGGAATTCAACCTGCGGCAAGGGCGCGACCGGCAGGAAGCGATAGGCCACGAACCCGAAGAGCGCGATGCCCAGGGTCATGAGCGTGGTGCCCACCGGCCGGTCGATGAAGGTGCGCGCCCAGCTCATCGCGCCCACCTCGCGAAGCCGAGGTAGATGACCGGCGTGGTGAACAGGGTCATGAGCTGCGACAGAAGCAGCCCCCCGACCAGGGTGACGCCGAGCGGATTGCGCAGCTCGCTGCCCATGCCCGTGCCCAGCATCAGCGGCAGCGCGCCGAGCAGCGCCGCGGCGGTCGTCATGAGGATCGGGCGGAACCGGAGCCGGCACGCCTCGACGATCGCCGAGCGCTCGTCGAGCCCGCGGTTGCGCCGGGCGTCGAGCGCGAAGTCGATCATCATGATGGCGTTCTTCTTGACGATCCCGATCAGCAGGACGATGCCGATGATCGCCACCAGGCCGAGGTCCATGCCGACGGCCGAGAGCCCCAGCAGGGCCCCGAGCCCCGCCGACGGCAGGGTCGAGAGGATCGTCAGCGGGTGGATGTAGCTCTCGTAGAGGATGCCGAGCACGATGTACATCGTGACGATCGCGGCGACCACCAGCCAGACCGTGTTGGTGAGCGAGGCCTGGAAGGCGAGCGCAGCCCCCTCGAACCGCGTCTCGATCGAGGGAGGCAGGCCGATGTCGGCGAGCGCGGCGCGGGCCGACTCGATCGCCGGGCCGAGCGAAGCGCCCCGTTCGAGGTTGAACGACAGGGTCGCGGCCGGCAGCTGGTCCACGCGCTGGATGGACAGCAGGGTCGGACGCTCCTCGATCCGCGCGAGGCGCGACAGCGGGATCGGCCCGCCGTCGGCGCTCGCCACGTGCACCGAGTCCAGGCTGGCGAGCCCGCGCCGGAACGCCGGCGCATGCTCGAGCACGACACGGTACTGGTTGGACTGCGTGTAGATCGTCGAGATCGCGCGCTGCCCCAGCGCGGTGTAGAGCGCCTGGTCGATCTGCGCGACGCTCACCCCGAAGCGCGCGGCGGCGTCACGGTCGATGTGGATGTACGCCTGCAGGCCCCGGTCCTGGAGGTCGGTGCCCACGTCACGGATGCCGGGCAGGCTCGCCAGGGTCTCGAGCACGGCCGGCGTCCAGCGTATCAGCTGGTCGGGATCCGTGGCGCCGAGCGTGAGCTGGTAGCGGGCGCGGGAGACGCGATCCTCCACCGAGAGGTCCTGCACCGGCTGGGCGTAGATGCGCACGCCGGGGATCCGATCCCCGATCTGCGAGAGCCGCCGCCCGACCTCCTCGGCGCTCGCGTCGCGGGCCTCCAGCGGCGCCAGCGCGACCAGCATGCGCCCCATGTTCAGCGTGGGGTTCTCCCCGTCGATGCCGATGAAGGAGGCGACATGGGAGACGGCCGGATCGGCGAGCACCTCCGCCGCGACACGCTGCTGCAGCTCGCTCATCGCCTCGAAGGAAATCGACTGCGGCCCCTCGATCGAGAGGTTGATCGCGCCCGTGTCCTGGATGGGGAAGAAGCCCTTGGGCATCCATATCCACAGCGCGACCGTCGCCACCAGGCTCGCGATGAAGAGCCCCATGACCGCCCCGCGATGCGCGAGCGCCACGTCGAGCGCGCGCATGTAGGCGGCAATGATGCGCTCGAAGCCGTCGCCGACGGCCTGCGAGAGACGACCCTCCCGCCGCTCCGACTCCGGGCGCAGCAGCCTGCTGCACATCATGGGCGTGAGGGTGAGCGAGACCACGGCCGAGATCAGGATCGCGACCGTCAGCGTGATCGCGAACTCGCGGAACAGCCGGCCGACCACGTCGCCCATGAAGAGCAGCGGGATCAGCACGGCCACGAGCGAGACGGTGAGCGACACGATGGTGAACGCGATCTGCTTCGCGCCGCGCAGCGCCGCCTGCAGCGGCGGCTCGCCCTCCTCGACGTGCCGCGCGATGTTCTCGATCATGACGATCGCATCGTCCACGACGAAACCGGTCGCCACGGTCATCGCCATCAGCGTGAGGTTGTTGATGGTGAAGCCGGCGAGGTACATCACGCCGAAGGTGCCGATCAGCGAGATCGGCACGGCGACCGCCGGGATCAGGGTCGCGCGCGGACTGCGCAGGAAAAGGAAGATGACCGCCACCACCAGGGCGATGGCCAGCAGCAGCTCGAACTGCACCGCCGCCACCGAGGCGCGGATCGTCTGCGTGCGGTCGGCGAGGATCTCCACCTCCACCCCGCCCGGCAGGGTCTCGCGCAGGCGCGGCAGCAGCTGCTTGACGCCGTCCACGGTGGCGATCACGTTGGCGCCGGGCTGGCGCCGCACGTTCAGGATGACCGCTTCCCTGGAATCCGCCCAGGCCGCGAGCCGCTCGTCCTCGGCACCTTCGACGACCGTGGCGACATCGGCCAGGCGCACCGCCCGCCCCTCGCGATAGGCCACGATGAGCTGCCGGTACTCGTCGGCCGTACGCAGCTGGTCGTTGGCGTCGATCGTCAGCGCCCGGGCGGCGCCGTCGAAGCTGCCCTTGGGCTGGTTCACGTTGGCCGCCGCGATCGCCGAGCGCACCTGGTCGAGCGTCATGCCCAGGGAGGCGAGCGCCGCCGGATTGGCCTGGATGCGCACTGCCGGCCGGCGCCCGCCGGCGATGGAAACCATCCCCACGCCCGGCAGCTGCGCGATGCGCTGGGCCACGCGCGTCTCCACGAGGTCGTGCACCGCCGTCACGGGCAGGGTCGGCGAGCTCACCGCGATCGACAGTATCGGTGCGTCGGCCGGGTTGACCTTGCTGTAGACCGGCGGCCGCAGGAGGTCCGACGGCAGGAGGTTGCCCGCGGCCTGGATTGCCGCCTGGACCTGCTGCTCGGCCACCTCGATCGGCAGGTCGAGGGAGAAGCGCAGCGTGATGACCGACGCGCCCCCGGAGCTCGTCGAGCTCATGCGTTCGAGCCCCGGCATCTGGCCGAACTGGCGCTCCAGCGGCGCCGTGACGCCGGAGGCGATCACCTCGGGGCTTGCGCCGGGATACAGGCTCGTCACCTGGATCGTGGGGTAGTCGACCTCCGGCAGGGAGGACAGCGGCAGGAGTCGATAGGCGATGCTGCCCGCGAGGAGCACCGAGAGCATCAGCAGCACGGTGGCGACCGGCCGCTCGATGAAGAGGCGCGACGGATTCATCGTGGCGTGCTACCGCGCCGTCTCTGCGCCCGGCGCACTGCCCTGGCCGGCGATCCGCACCCGGGCGCCCGCCGGCACCCGCTCGGCGCCATCGACCACCACGCGCTCGCCCTCCTCGATCTCGCCCCTCACCTCGATCCAGTCGCGATCGCGCTCGCCGGTGACGATCGGACGCGTGGCAAGCGTCATGTCCGGCGTCACGACGCTGAGGGAGGTGCCCTGGTTCGTCCGCTGGACGGCCGCCACGGGCACCGCCAGGCGGTCGGGCAGCACCTCCAGTTCGATGCGCACGTTCACGAACTGGTTCGGGAAGAGCGAGCGGTCCTCGTTGGCGAACTCGGCCTTGGCGCGGATCGAGCCGGTGGTCGGGTCGATGGCGTTGTCCACCGTCGAGAGGCGCCCGTCGGCGAGCGGGGTCAGCCCGTCCCGGTCGAACAGGGTCACCGCGACCTCCCGGCCCGACGCGCGGGCGGCCCGCAGGCGCGGCAGCGCCGCCTCGGGGACCGAGAAGACCACGTCCACGGGCCTGACCTGGACGATCGTGACGATCCCCTCGGTGTCGCTCGCCCTCACCCGGTTGCCCGGGTCGATTCGGCGCAGGCCGGCCACCCCGCCGATCGGCGCCTTGACCTCGGTGTAGGACAGCTGGAGCCGGGCCTCCTCCACGAGCGCCTTGCCGGCACGCACGGTCGCGTCGAGCTGCGCCACCAGCGCCTGCTGGTTGTCGACCTGCTGGCGCGCGATCGCGTCCCGTGCAAGCAGGCCCTTGAAGCGCTCGAGGTCGCGCCGTGCGCTCGCGAGCTGCGCCTCGTCCCGTGCGAGCGCGGCCTCGGCCTGGGCCAGCGCGATCCGGAAGGGCACCGGGTCGATCTTCGCGAGCAGCTGCCCGCTCTTGACGAGCTGGCCCTCGTCGAAGTGCAGCGACAGCAGCTCCCCGTCCACGCGCGGCTGGACGACCGCGGTGCGCCGCGCGACCACGGTGCCGATCGCGTCGATGGTCACCCGGATGTCCTGGCGACGAGCCTCGGCCACGGTGACGAGCGGCGCCTGGGCAGCCGGCATGCCCCCGGGGCGGGCGCCGCCGCCGGGACTGGACGACTGCGCCGCAGGGCGATCGGAGCCGCCGCCGCGCAGCCCGGCGAGCGGCCTTCCGGGCTCGCTCGCCCACCAGAGGCCGGCGGCGATGGCGGCGAGCAGCGCGAGGCCGACCAGCCAGCCCGTCGCGCCGCGACCGCACTGGCGCATCATTGCGGGGGACCTCAAGCCGACTCTTCCACGATGGCCGGCAGGATTTCGCCGATGGCGCCGGTGAGCAGGACGTGGGCCAGGTCGTCCATTCCGGTCGGCTCCCCGTTGACGATCACGATCCGCGCCCCGGCCTCGCGGGCGATCGGGACCACGTTGGCGACCGGGAAGACCTGCAGCGTGCTGCCGATGGCGAGCAGGAGGTCGGCCTCGGCGGCCACCCGCATGGCCCGGTCGATCACTTCCGGCACGAGCGCCTGGCCGAACGAGATCGTGTCGCTCTTCAGGATGCCCCCGCAGGCGGGACAGCGGGGATCGTCCTCGCCGGCCCGGACCCGGTCCAGGATCTCGTCCATGGGGTAGCGGCGCTGGCAGGACCAGCACATGGCGCGGCGGATGGTCCCGTGGACCTCGATCACGCGCTCCGGCGAGTTGCCCGCGATCTGGTGGAGCTCGTCGATGTTCTGGGTGACGAGGGCATGCAGTTTGCCCCGCCTCTCGAGCCGGACGAGGGCCTCGTGGCCGCGGTTGGGCCGCGCTTTCCAGGCCGGGCTGTCGAGCCGGTTGCGCCAGGCGGCGCGCCGCACCTCGGGATCGGCGAGATAGTTCTGGATCGTCGCCATGCGCTCGGCGGCCGGATTGCGTGTCCAGACCCCCTGCGGGCCCCGGAAGTCGGGGATGCCCGAATCGGTCGAGATGCCGGCCCCGGTCAGGGCGACGATGCGGTCCGCCTGGTCGACCCAGGAGCGAACCTCGGCGAGGGTCTGGCTGTCGGGAGTCATGGCGCGAAGTCTGGACGGGTGGGAAACAGCGGCGCCCGCATTCTGGCACGAGCGCCCGGGGCAATGGTCGGCCGGGCACCGGTAAAGCGCCGATGCGGCCTGGTAAGCAATTGTCACCGCTGCGCATTGTCGACCGCCGCCCTGCCCGGCGTCACGCGCGCCCGCCCTTGCGGGGATGTCCGCGCGGGCCGGCCTATCATGGACCAGGGCGCGATGCCCTCATTTTCCCGGACAGGACGAACGATGAAGACCCTGCACGACCATCCGATCACCCGGCGCTGGCCGCCTGCCCATCCCGAGCGGATCCAGCTCTATTCGGCGCCGACCCCCAACGGGGTGAAGGTGTCTATCGCGCTCGAGGAGCTCGCGCTGCCCTACGAGCCGCACTTCGTCTCCTTCGAGCGCAACGACCAGATGACGCCCGAGTTCCTCGCGCTCAATCCCAACAACAAGATCCCGGCGATCATCGATCCCAACGGGCCGGGCGGGCGGCCCCTGCCGCTGTTCGAGAGCGGCGCGATCCTGATCTACCTCGCCGAGAAGACCGGCATGCTGATGCCCGAGGACCCCGCAGGGCGCTACGAATGCATCCAGTGGGTGATGTTCCAGATGGGGGGAATCGGGCCCATGTTCGGCCAGCTCGGCCACTTCCACAAGTTCGCGGCCGACAAGGTGCGCGACAACCCCTACCCCGTCGAGCGCTATGCGGCGGAGTCGAGGCGGCTGCTGGGCGTGCTGGAGCGGAGGCTGGCCGGGCGGCCGTTCATCATGGGCGACGAGCTGTCGATCGCCGACATCGCGAGCTTCCCCTGGGTGCGCAACCTGCGCGACTTCTACGAGGCCGGCGACCTGGTCGGCCTGGGCGATTTCACCCGGGTGGGGGACTGGCTCGAGCGCTGCCTGGCCAGGCCGGCCGTGCAGCGGGGACTGGTCCAGCCCAGCCGCGCCTGAGCGTGCGCGGAACGGGACGCCCGGGCCGTCGGGGCGCCGGGCCTACCGCAGCGCGCCGCTCTTCGCCCGCGCGATGAGTTCGGTCGCGGCCTTCTCGGCGCGTACCGCCGCATCCATCGGGCGCAGGCACAGGCCGGCGTGGGCGTAGTGGATGTTCTCGTAGATCTCCGCGGCCGCGGGGCTCGCCACGAGCAGCTGGCGCAGCTGGTCGTCCGGCGTGACGTCCGCCAGCTCGTTGCGCAGGCGCTCGGCGAGGCGCCGGTATCCGTCGGCATCGGTACGCTGGAAGCCGCGTTCGACGGACTCGAGCAGGCCCGCGAGCATCGCGATGGTCTGGATCTTGCCGGGACCGATGGTCCCTTCGGTCGAATGCGTCATAGGCGGTTGCCTCCGTCAATGGTGGCGCCGCAATGGCCTGGCGCCGCCGCTGACTCCCACTTCGGGGCGCCGGGGGCGGTTTTCAAGCCGGTTCAGCGGATCCGGTGCTCGAGACCCCAGCCTGCCCCGGGGCCGCGGCCGAGCCGGCTCGCGAGGATGGGCAGCACCGGTTCGAGGCTGCCCGGAAGGGTCCAGGGTGGGTTGACGACGAACATGCCGCTGCCATAGAGGCCGTGGCCGCCCGCGGGGGGCGCGTCGACATCGAGGCTCGCATGCAGCCAGTCTTCCCCCACCATCTGCTTCAACGCGGCCGCCATGCCTTCGGATTCCCGTCGCCGCACCCGGGGGTACCAGATCGCGTAGACGCCGGTGGCGAAGCGCTCCAGCGCCTCGGCGAGACTGCGGCGGACCCGACGGTAATCGTCCTTGTCCTCGTAGGAGGGATCGATCAGCACGAGCGCGCGCCGGGAGGGCGGGGGCAGGATCGCCCTGGGCGCCGCAAACCCGTCGGCTTTCTCGACCCGGATGCGGCGCGAGTGGGGAAAGCGACCGCCCAGGATCCCGGCCTCGGTCGGGTGCAGTTCGTAGAGCTTCAGCCGGTCCTGCGCCCGCAGGGTGGCCGCGAGCAGCGCGGGCGATCCGGGGTAGCGCAGCAGCGGGCCGCCGCCATTGAAGGCCCGGACCTGCGCCAGGTAGTCCGCGAGGGCTTCGGGCAGCCCGGCCGGGTCGTCGTCCGCGAACGCGCCGATGCCCCCTTCGAATTCGCGGTTCTTGCGGGCGGCGGCATCGGACAGCTCGTACCAGCCCGCGCCGGCATGGGTATCGACCAGCCAGCAGCCGCCCTCCTTCCGGTGCAGGTGCCGCACCAGGGCGAGCAGAACGACGTGCTTGAGCACGTCGGCATGGTTGCCGGCGTGGAAGGCGTGGCGATAGCTGAACATGGGCGCGGCCGGCCGAAAGCGCGATCATAGCGCCCTCCCGTCCCTGGAGAGGGCAGCGCGCGAATGCGCAGCGCCCTGTCCGGCCGACGCGGCTCGGGCGAGGTACCGCCGGCCGAGGCGCTAGGTCGCGAGCCGTTCCGCCTTGCGGCCGGCCGCCTCCTCGCGCGTGATGCGCCACTCGATCCCGTGGATCGTGCCGCCGCGGTCGTCCGGCGCGCTCGCGGGGCCGATGGCGGTCATGCCGCAGCGGGTGGTGATGCGGCAGGCGCCGATGTTGTCGGCCGTGGTCTTCGAGTACACGGCCGGGATGGCGGTGCGCGCGAAGGCGGTGTCGATCGCGGTGGCGATGATGCGGGTGCCGTAGCCCTTGCCCCAGCCGTCGGGGTGCAGCCACAGGCCGGTCTCGAGCCCGTCCCGCCAGGGCGTGAAGCGGAAGATCGCGACCCACTGGCGCTCGTCATCCGGTCGTTCGCAGGCGAAGGCAACGAGCTTCCCGGCGGCCTCGTCCGCGACCAGTGCGCGCATCCGCTCGAGCGCGCCCGTGGGCTCGGACGGCGCCGGCCATGGCAGGCAGCGATTGAACTCGGGATGGCGGGTCGCGAGCCAGAGTCGCCAGTAGTCGTCGGCGGCGACCGGCCGGTAGCGAAGTTCGCCGGCCATCACCCTGGGCAGTTCGCGCCGCAGCTGGGACAGGTACAGGGCCGGGCCTTGCAGCGCCGCCTCGCCGGCGGCCGCGCGGGCCTGCTGGATCTCCAGGATCGCCATTGCCGGAGCCCTCGTCGTGATTGCGACGAAGGCATTGTGGGAAGCGCTCTCCCGGGCACTGGCGAGACTGCCGCCGGGCGGCGATCCAGGGCCGACCGGAGGCGCCGGGCCGTCGTGCTATCGTCGCCCCGATCGCCGGAGAGACCGGCGCACGCTTCCCCGGAAAGGCCCATGAGACAGTCCCTCTATACCTACGAGCAACTCAAGCGTCTCCTCGAACCGCGATCGGTCGCCGTGATCGGCGCGTCGCGCACCCCCGGCGCCTTCGGCAACAGGGTCATGCAGCACCTGGCGAGCTACGAGGGCAAGGTCTGGGCGGTCAACCCGAAGTACGACAGCGTCGAGGGGCGGCCCTGTGTTCCTTCGGTCGATGCGCTCGACGAGTCGCCCGACTGCGTGGTCATCACGGTCCCGCGCGAGCATGTCGAGGCCAATGCGCTCGCCTGCGCGCGCAAGGGCGCCGGCGGCCTCGTCATCTTCGCCTCCGGATATGCCGAGGTGGGCACGCCCGAGCGCATCGCGCAGCAGCAGCGCCTCACCGAGATCGCGCACGAGCACGGCATGCCGATCATCGGCCCGAACTGCATCGGCATCGTCAACGCCTCCGTCGGCGCCGTGCTCACCTTCTCGGCCTCGCCCGCTTTCCCGAAGCCGGGCGAGCGGGCCATCGGGCTGATCAGCCAGTCGGGCGCCCTCGCCTTCGCGATGGCCCAGGCGGTCGAGCATGGCGTGCACTTCTCGCACGTGATGACCTCGGGCAACGCCTGCGACGTGGATGTCGCAGACCAGGTCGCCTACCTCGTGCGCGACCCGGCATGCCACGCCATCGCCTGCCTGTTCGAGGGCATGGCGGCGCCCACCCGGCTGCTGCGGGCCGCGGCGATGGCCCGGGAGGCCGGCAAGCCGCTCGTCATCTTCAAGATCGCCTCGAGCGAACAGGGCGCCACGGCCGCCGCCTCGCACACCGGCTCGCTCGCGGGCTCGCATGCGGTCTATCGCGCATCGCTCGAGCGACTCGGCGTCGTGCTCGTGGACGATTTCGAGGCGCTGGTCGAGACCACCAGCTTCTTCGCCAAGGCGCCGCCGCCCAAGGCCAGCGGCGTGGCGGTGATCGCCTCGTCCGGGGGCGGCGCCATCATGTGCGCGGACAAGGCCGAGAAGCACGGCGTTCCCCTGCCCCAGCCGTCGGAGGCAACGCGCGAGGTGCTGCTCCGCCATATCCCGGAGTTCGGTTCGGCCCGCAATCCCTGCGACGTCACCGCGCAGGTGCTCACCGTTCCCGAGAGCTTCGTCGCCTGCACCGATGCGCTCATGCGCGATCCCGGCTACGGCGCGCTGGTCTTCCCCGCGGTCTATGCGTACACGGTCATGAACCCGCGGATCGAGGCGCTCGGCAAGGTGGCTCGCGAGCACGGGAAGATCAGTTGCGCCGTCTGGGCGACCGAGTGGCTCGAAGGTCCGGGATCGCGCGAGACCGAGGAAAACCCGAACGTCGCGCTGTTCCGCTCGATGGACCGCTGCTTCGCTACCTTGCGCGCCTGGCAGGAGCGCGATCGACTGGCCCGCCTCGACCGGACGGTTCGGCGCCTGAGCCCGCCCGAGGCCCGCGACCGGGCGCTGGCGATGCTCGACTCCATCCGCACGCCGATCCTCACGGAGGCGCAGTCGAAGGCCCTGCTCGCACTCTACGGCCTGCCGGTGGTCCAGGACCTGCGCTGCGGGACGGCCGACGAGGCGGTCGCAGCGGCGGGCGGCATCGGCTATCCGGTGGTGATGAAGGTCGAGTCGCCCGATATCGCCCACAAGACGGAAGCCGGCGTGGTCGCGCTCGACCTGGCCGACGAGGCGCAGGTGCGCGAGGCCCACGCCCGTATCCTGGCCAATGCGCGCAAGTACGACCCGAAGGCGCGCATCGAGGGCGTGCTGGTGCAGCCGATGGTGCCCGCCGGCGTCGAGATCGTGATCGGCGCGAAGGTCGATCCGCAGTTCGGCCCCGTTGTGCTGGCGGGCCTGGGCGGAGTGCTCGTGGAGGTGCTCCGCGACACCGCCACGGCGCCGGCGCCGCTGTCGCGCGACGAGGCCCTGGAGATGCTGCGGCGGCTGCGCGCCGGGCGGCTGCTCGACGGCTTTCGCGGCCAGCCGGGCGTCGATCGCGAGGCGCTCGCCATGCTCGTGGTGCGCATGGGCGAAGTCATCTCCGATCTCGCCGGCCGCATCGCGGAGATCGACCTCAATCCGGTGATCTGCCGCGGCGATCGCATGCTCGCCGTGGACGCGATGGTCGCTCAGTCCTCGAACGGCAGCCCGACGTAGTTCTCCGCGAGCGCGGTCGAGGCCGCCCGCGAGCCGCACAGGTAGTCCAGCTCGGCCTGCTGCACCCGGTGACCGAACTCGCCGTTGTCCGGGAACCGGTGCAGCAGCGTGGTCATCCACCACGAGAACCGGACGGCCTTCCAGACGCGACGCAGGCACTTGCCGGAGTAGGCGTCGATCTCGTCCATTCGCCCCCCGCTCGTGTAGTGGTGGATCAGGGCGCGCGAGAGGTAGCGCACGTCGGAGGCCGCGAGATTGAGTCCCTTCGCCCCCGTCGGCGGCACGATGTGGGCCGCGTCGCCCGCGAGCAGCAGGCGTCCGAAGCGCATCGGCTCTGCGACGAAGCTGCGCAACGGGGCGATGCTCTTCTCGATCGACGGACCCGTCACGAGCGCCTCGGCCGCCGCCGGATCGAGCCGGCGGCGCAGCTCGTCCCAGAACATGTCGTCGGTCCAGCGCTCGACCCTGTCGTCGAGGGAGCACTGCACATAGTAGCGGCTGCGCGTGCGCGAGCGCATGCTGCACAGCGCGAAGCCGCGCTCGTGGTTCGCGTAGATGAGCTCTTCCGAGACGGGCGGCGTGTCGGAGAGCAGGCCGAGCCAGCCGAAGGGATACACGCGCTCGTAGCGGCGCACCGCGCTGTCGGGGATGCTCGCGTGCGAGACGCCGTGCGAGCCGTCGCATCCGGCGATGAAGTCGCATCGCAGCTCGCGACGGACGCGGTCCTGCGTCCAGCTCACCCGCGGGCGATCGGTATCGAAGTCGTGCAACCGGACGTCCGCCGCCTCGTAGATCGTCGGCGCGCCCGCCGCGGCGCGGGCATCCATCAGGTCGCGCGTGACCTCGGTCTGGCCGTAGATCATCACCCGGCGACCGCCCGTGAGGCCGGCCAGGTCGATGCGGTGGCGCCGCCCGTCGAAGGACAGCGCGATGCCGTCGTGCACCAGGCCCTCGCGGTGCATTCGCTCGCCGACGCCGGCGGAATCCAGCAGGTCCACGGCGACCTGCTCGAGGACCCCGGCGCGGATCCGGCCGAGCACGTACTCCCGGGTCTGGCGCTCCAGGATCACGGTGTCGATGCCCGCGTTGTGCAGCAACTGGCCGAGCAGCAGGCCGGAGGGTCCCGACCCGATGATCGCCACCTGGACTCGCATGTCTCGCTCCATCTCGCTCGCTCTTTTCCTGTCGTCCAGCTTAATCCCGCACCTCCCCTGGTGACTGCACGAATTGCGCGCGGCCGGGTGTTTTTCGCGCATGCCGCAGGGTGGCGGGGGCGGCGGACGAGTTGCCTCGCCGCAACTGTCGGCTATCGCCCGCAACCACGCGTGCGCTAAGCTGGCCGCGAGGAGGCTCGGCGAGGAGGCCGGATGCACAAGGGAGCGGGACGCCGCAGGATCATCTGGGCGCTGTTCTGGATCGCGCTGCTGGGCTCGAGCTCGGCCATCCAGAACGGCGGCGCCTCGGTATTTCGCGGCGTCGACCCGGAGCCCGTCGAGCGCACCGCCGAGCGCACCGCCGAGCACTGGTGCCCCGCCGAGCGGGTCAGCCGGGTCGATCCCTACTAGCTCCTGCGGGCCTGTCCTCCTTCCGCTTGCCGCCGCCGGCCGCCCGCAGGGGGCGGTGCGCGATGCCGGCCGGGAATCGATCCCGATATCATCCCCGCTTTCGCGGCCATCCCTCGACCACGCCTTGCCCATCGAACCCGGCCGGCTTGCCGGCGATGCTTCCGGGCGCCTGCTGAGCCCAGACTTCGGCGATGTCTACAGGAGCGCCGCGGGCGCCCTCGCCGAGGCCGAGACCGTCTTCGTGGGCGGCGCCCGCCTGCGCGAGCGCTGGACGGAGCGCGCCTCGTTCACCCTGCTCGAACTCGGCTTCGGCATCGGCGCCAACTTCTTCGCCACCCTCGCGGCCTGGCGCGGCGACCCACGCCGGCCCGCGCGTCTCGACTTCGTTTCCGTCGAAGCCCATCCGTTGCCGGCGGCGGACCTGGACGAGGCGCTCGGCCGGATCGGCGTCGCGCGCGCGGATGCGCAACGACTGCTCGCGCAATGGCCATTGCCCCTGCCCGGCCTGCACCAGGCGTTCTTCGACGACGGACGGGTCGTGCTCACGCTCGCCTTCGGCGACGCGGCAGCGATCGTTCCGCGGCTCGCGCTGGCCGCCGACGCCTTTTACCTCGACGGATTCGCGCCATCGCGCAATCCGGCGATGTGGTCGCCCGCGCTGATGAAGCAGCTTGCCCGGCGCGCTCGGCCAGGGGCGACCGTAGCCTCGTATTCGGTGGCGGGCAGCGTGCGCCGCGCGCTCGCCCAGGCGGGCTTCGAGACGAGCGAAGCGCCCGGCTTCGGGGGCAAGCGCGGCCGCCTCGTCGGCCGCTATGCGCCCGCGTGGCGTACCTGGCCGGCTCCCCAGCCGGCGCCCGTTCTCGCGTCGCGCACGGCACTGGTCGTGGGTGCCGGGATCGCGGGCGCCGCGGTGGCCCGCGGATTCGCGGATGCGGGCTGGGAGGTGGCCGTCGCGGAGGTCGCGCCCGCGCCCGCGAACGGCGGCTCCGCCCAGCCGCGGCTTGCCCTGCATCCGCACATCTCTCCCGACGACAATCGGCTGGCCCGACTGTCGCGTGCCGCGCTGGGCATGGGACGATCCGCGCCACTTGCCGAACGGGGCGAAGCGGCGACGCCGGGCCGGCTGGAGCCCGCCGTCGATCCTTCGCATGCCGAGCGGCAGCGCGAGATGCTGGGCCGGATCGGGTTCCCGCCCGCCTTTGCGCGCTGGGTCGATGGCGAGGAGGCGTCGGACATCGCGGGCCTCGCGCTGCCCCTCGGTGGCATCCACATGCCGCGCGCCGGCGCGATCGATCCGCTGGCGCAGTGCACGGACCGGCTTCGTCACCCCGCCATCGAGGTGCGCTACGGCTGCCGCGTCGCGACCCTGGTGCCGGCCGCCGGAGGCTGGCATGCGCGCGATCCTGCGGGTGACGCGATCGGCGACTTCGGCCTGGTCGTCCTGGCCTGTCCCGACTCGGTCATCGATCTCGGTCGCCTGCGCAGCATCGGCCTGCTGCGCACGAGGGGGCAGTCGAGCCGCGTGCGCAGCCCGTTGCTCGAGCGCCTGCGCTGCGTGATCGGCGGGGATGCCTACGCCTGCCCCTTGCCCGGCGGGGAGACGCTGGTCGGCTCGACCTTCACCGAGGGCGACCGCCTGGATCCCGACCCGGGCGACGACGACAGCAACCTGCGCCGGCTGGCCCGCACGCTCCGGCTGCCGGTGCCAGAGCTCGAAGCCCGGGTGATCGGCGCGGGCGTGGGCTTCCGGTTCTCCCCGCGCGACCGGATGCCTCTCCTCGGATGGGCGCCGGACGATGCCGCCGCGCTCGCCCGGCGCGACGACCTGCTGCGCAATGCCAGGCTGGCCCTGCCGCGCGTCCCCGGGCTGATGCTCGCCACCGGCTTCGGCTCCCGCGGCGCGCTCTGGTCGGCACTCGCGGCGCGCCTGCTGCCGGCGCTTGCCGACGGGCACCCCCTGCCGATCGAGTCCGACCTTGCGTCCTCGATCGATCCCGCGCGCTTCCTGCGCCGATGGCTCGCGGGTCGCGGGCTAAACTAGCGACTCGATCCACCGAGCCGAACATGACGAAGAAGCCCAACGGACCGCGCTACGATTGCTCCCGCTGCCCCGGTTACTGCTGCACCTACCCTCGCATCGAGCTGCTGGACGAGGATGTCCAGAGGCTTGCCGACCACTTCGGGATCAGCTTCAGGCAGGCGGAGCGCAGGTTCTCGGTCTGGTACTCGGACGACGAGCGGATCCTCCGCCACCGCAAGGACACGATCTTCGAGAGCGCCTGCCGCTTCTTCGATCGCAAGGACAGGCGCTGCACCGTCTACGAGGCCCGGCCCACCGTGTGTCGCGCGTATCCGAACGGCAACACCTGCGGCTACTACACGTTCCTCCAGTTCGAGCGCAAGCACCAGGACGACCCCGACTTCATTCCGTCGGCCTGAGGGCCCGGCGCGTCCTCGCGGGCCGCGGGCGGGCGGAAGCCACTGCCGGAGAGTGACGAGATGAGACTGCTGCTGGTCGAGGACGACTCGATGATCGGCGACACCGTCCGGCTCGGCCTGCGCAAGGACGGCTTCACCGTGGACTGGATCCGCGACGGGGAAAGCGCCCGCACGGCGCTCTCGAGCGAGACCTACGACATCGTGGTGCTGGACCTCGGGCTGCCGCGGGTCGATGGCCTGGAGATCCTGCGCTACCTGCGCTCGCTGAACGGCCCGCGCGGACGGGTGCCGGTGCTCGTGGTGACGGCGCGCGACGCGGTGCCCGACCGGGTCACCGGGCTCGATGCCGGGGCCGACGACTACCTCGTCAAGCCCTTCGACTTCGGCGAGCTCTCGGCCCGCCTGCGCGCCCTCATTCGCCGGCAGGCGGGCCGCGGCACCAACATCGTCGTGCACGGCGAGCTCGCCTTCGACACCGTCAACCGCAGCCTCACGGTGGCCGGGGAACCGGTGTCGCTCTCGGCCCGGGAGCTCGCGCTGTTCGAGGCGCTGATGCTGCGCCCCGGGGCGGTGCTGTCCAAGGCGCAGCTCGAGGACCGGATCTACGGCTGGAGCGACAAGATCGAGAGCAACGCGATCGAGGTCC
>CAZDYQ010000028.1:0-34860 GCA_964509685.1 uncultured Burkholderiaceae bacterium | reverse complement strand
CTCGCGATCAGCGCCACCGAGAAGTCGTTGGCCACGAAGCCGGCCACCAAGGTGGAGAAGGCGAACAGGATCGCCAGGAACTGCGTGATCGCCGCCGGCTGGGCGACCGCCATCAGGCGGGTGTCGTGCCGATGGGCGCCCACGAGGGGCAGGATCCCGAGCGCGAGCCCCAGCGCCAGGGCGACCGCGAGGGCGAAGTGGCCGAGCTCGATGCTCATGGCTTGCTCGCCTGCGCGCCCGCTGCGCCGCCGACCGGATGGCCGGCGCGCTCGAGCGCCTCGGCGGCCTCCGGCGGCATGTAGTTTTCGTCGTGCTTGGCGAGCACCTCGGTCGCGGCGAAGCCGCCGTCGTCCGTGAGCCGCCCCTGCGCGACGACGCCCCGGCCCTCCTTGAACAGGTCGGGCAGGATGCCCGTGTAGGTCACCAGGATCGCATGGTTGCCATCGGTGACGCGGAAGGTGCCGCCGACCCGGTCGGTGGCGCGCACCAGGCTGCCCGGCTCGACCAGCCCGCCGATCCGGAAGTTGCGATCCGGGGGCGCCTTGCCCTCGGCGACCTCGGTCGGCGTGATGAACCACGACATGTTGCTGCCGAGTGCGTTGAGCACGAGCGCCGCGGCGACCGCGAGCGCCGCCACCGCGGCGGCGACCCAGGCCATGCGCCGGTGGCGCGGTTTGAGTTTCATGCTGCCTGTTCCTCGAATGCTTCGTCCTGCGCGTGCTGGGCGAGCTGCTCCAGGGCGCGGCGGCGGCGGCTCGCCAGGACGAGCAGTTCCGCGACGATGGCGATGGCGAGCGCGCCGTACGACATCCAGACGTAGTAGGCGTAGCCGCCCATCGAAAGCCACTCGATCATCGGACGAGCTCCCGTGTCCAGCGGGCGTGCGCCTCGCGTTCGAGGATGATCGAGCGGACCCGGTGCAGGGCCGCCGCGATGGTGTAGGCCCAGGCCGCGAGTCCCATCACGAGCATGCCCGCGAGCATGGTCTCGGCCATCTTGGGGGCCGCGGTGAGCGAGACGCTCGCGCCCTGGTGGAGCGTGTTCCACCACTGCACCGAGAAGTAGATGATGGGCACATTGACCGAGCCCACGAGCGCGAGCACCGCGCAGGCCCGGTCGGCGCGGCGCGGATCCTCGATCGTCGCGCGCAGCGCCATCAGGCCGATGTACAGGAAGAGCAGGATCAGGGTGGATGTCAGCCGCGCGTCCCAGACCCAGTAGGTGCCCCAGGTCGGCCGCCCCCAGAATGCGCCCGTCCAGAGCGAGATGAACGCGAACATCGCGCCGGTGGGCGCCAGCGCCTGGGCCATCATGGCCGAGAGCCGCGTGTTCCAGATGAATGAGGCGGCGCTCCATCCCGCGATGACGAGATACGTGAACATCGCCATCCAGGCCGCCGGCACATGGATGAAGATGATGCGGTAGGCCTCGCCCTGCTGGAAGTCGGTCGGGGCGACGACGAAGCCGATGTACAGCCCGGTGACGGTCAGCGCGGCGGCCAGCCATCCGAACACCGGGACCAGCCGGCCGGCGAGGGGATAGAAGCTCGCCGGGGAGGAATACTTGAAGAAGCCGCTTCCTGCCATATCACTCGAATGAGATTCTAACCGCCAGGGCGGTCACGAACGGGCCGAAGACCATCGACAGGATAGCCCCCGCGCCGAGCAGCGACAGGTGCGCCTGCGCCCCGAGGCCCGCGCGGCTGGATTCCACCGCGCCCGCGCCGAACACGAGCACGGGGACCGCCAGGGGCAGCACCAGCAGGGCGAGCAGCGCGGCGCCGCCCCGCGTGCCCAGGGTGAGGGCCGCCCCGATCGCCCCGAGCCAGGCCAGCACCGGCGTCCCGAGCAGCAGGGTGGCCACGAGGATGCCGATGGCGGCCGGTTCGAGGCCGAACTGGATCCCTGCCAGTGGGGCGAGCAGGACCAGGGGCAGGCCGGTCGCCACCCAGTGCGCGAGCACCTTGCCGGCCACCAGCGCGGGCAGGGGGGCATCGGCGAGCGCCAGCTGCTCGAGGCTGCCGTCGGCATGGTCGCCGGCGAACAGCCGCGGCAGGCCGAGCAGGCTGGCGAGCAGCGCCGCCACCCAGGCGATGCCCGGCGCGATCTTCGCGAGCAGCGCCGGATCGGGCTCCAGCCCCAGCGGGAACATGCTGGTGACGAGCAGGAAGAAGGCGAGCACGATCGCGACCTCTGCGCGCGAACGCATCGCCAGCGCCAGGTCGCGCCTGAAGCCCCAGGCGATGGCGGCGCCCGCGTTCATGCCTTCGTCCGGGCGCCCAGCTCGAGCCGGATCGCCGGGCTGCGCACCGGCAGCTCGAGGTGGGTGGCGCAGATCGCGAGCCCGCCGCGATCGAGGTGCCGGTCGAGGATCTCGCCGAAGAGCGCCTGGCCGGCCGCATCGAGCGCCGTAGTCGGTTCGTCGAGCAGCCACAGCGGCCGGCCGCTCGCCACCAGGCGGGCGAGCCCGAGGCGGCGCCGCTGCCCGGCCGACAGGCGCTGGTAGGCGAGCCGGGCCTGGCGCTCCAGGCCCACCCGCGCCAGCAGGTCGCGCAGCCGGGCCGGCTCCGCCGGCTCGCCGTCGAGCAGGAGCTGCCAGCGCAGGTTCTCGGCGGCGCCCAGTGTGTCCTTCCAGCCCGGCAGGTGGCCCTGGTAGGCGATCGACGCATGCCAGCGCTCGCGCGACGCGGCAACCGGCTCGCCGCGCCAGCGGATCGACCCCGCCACCGGCCGCACCAGGCCGGCCAGCGCGCGCAGCAGCGTGGACTTGCCGCAGCCGTTCGGGCCGCCGAGCTGGATCCACTGGCCCGGGCCGAGCGAGAACCCGATGTCCCTGAACAGCGTGCGGATGCCGGCCGCGCAGGCGAGGTCCTCGACCTCGAGGCGGTCGCCGGCGGCGACGACCGCGCCGCTCATGGGACGACCTGGTCCACGCGCACGACCAGGTCGGTTGCCGCGTCAGCGCCGGGCGCGACGGGCTCGCTGACACCGAAGAGGTCGCCGGATGCCGGCGTGGCGTCGCCGCTTGCGCTGATCCGCACCTCCACGACCACTTCCGGCGCGTCCGACAGCGGGCGCTGGGCGAGCATCGACTGGGCATCGCCGAGGGCGAAGCGCCCGTCGAACTCGGAGAGGGGAGCCCGCGTGGCCGCGAAGGGCATGCGCGGGCCGGTCGGCGCGCGCGCGCTCACGAAGACGGTGGCGTCGTCCGGCAGCTGGGCACGGCGCCCCGCGTCGATCTCGACCTGGCCGGCCACCAGGGGGGATGCATCGGGGGCGGCGGCCGCCGCGGGAGCGGCGCCCGGCCGCTCGCCACCCAGGCCCGCGAGGACCTCGCGGATCTGGGCGGCCTGCTCGCCGTCGGGGTCGAGCTGGGCGAGGAGCGCCTCCAGGTGCTTGCGCGCGAGCACCATGTCGCCCGCCTGGAACATGGCGGCGCCCATCAGGCCGTTGGCCTTGGGATCGCGCGGATCGACCGCGAGGGCCTGGCGGAGGAGCTCGACGGGCCGTCCGGCGAACCGCCCGCCCTGGGTGATGGCGATCGATTCCGCGAGATCGGCGAGCAGCCGCGCATGTGGCCCGAGCAGGTCGAGCGCGCGCTCGAATGCCGGTATGGCGGTGTCGTGGTCGCCGACCAGCTTGTTCGCGGCCGCGAGCATTGCCCAGGCCTCGCCGTCCCGGGGGTCGGCGGCCACCCGTGCCTGGAGCTCGGCCATCACCGTGCGCACCGCGGCGAGCGGATCGTTGCCGGCCGCCAGGGTCGCGGGATCCGCGGCATGGGGCGCGCCGACCTGCTGGTAGGTGAGCATGGCAAGCAGCGGCAGGGCGATCGCCACCGCGATGGCGGCGCCCAGGCGACGCCGGGCCGGCCGCGGACCGGCGGGCGCGGCGATGTCGTCGAAGCTCGAGGCGACCTCGTCGAGGAGCTCCTCCTCCGCCGCCCGCGCCTCGGCCTCGGTCAGGCGCCCGGCGGCGCGCTCCCGTTCGATCTCGTCACGGCGGTCGCGGTAGACGGCGAGCCGGCGGCCCGAATCGGTGGACTCCGGATCCTGCGCGATGCGGGCGCCGAGCAGCGGCCAGACGATGGCAGCGGTAGCCGCGCAGGCGATCAGCGCGGCGATGATCCAGAAGCTCATCGGGATGGAAGTGGTCAAGTCCCCCTATTCTCGCATAGGGCCGGACCGCCTCCCGCGGGCGGGGGCGCGCCGGGCCGGCGCCGCTTCAGGCGAGCGGGGCCGCGCAGAGGCGGCGCTCGAGCGCCTCGAGAAAGCGCGCGCAGGCCTCGAGCTGGGCGATCTCGACGTACTCGTCCGGCTGGTGCGCGATGGCGATGTCGCCCGGGCCGCAGACCACCGTGGGCACGCCGGCGGCCACGAGGAAGCCCGCTTCGGTGCCGAAGCTCACCCGTCGCGGCGACCGGCATCCGCACAGGGGCATGAGCGCCTCGGCGAGGCTGCGGTTGCCGCGCTCGTCGAGGCCGGGCGCATCGACGACCTCCTCGAAGGCGATGTCGCAGTCGGGGGAGATGGCGCGCATGCGCGGCAGCAGGGCGGTGTCGGCATGCGCCCGGATCTCGGCGAGCAGGCTCGCCGCGCTGACGCCGGGCAGGGCGCGGATCTCGAAGACGAACTCGCAGTCGCGCGCGGTGATGTTGTGCGCCGTGCCTCCGCGGATCATGCCCACGTGCACGCTCGTGTGGGGAAACTCGAAGGACTCGTCCCGGCCCGCCTCGCGCAGGCGCTCGCCGAGCGCGTTGATGTACGCGATCAGTTCGGCGGCGACCTCGACCGCGGACACGCCGGCATCGCGCAGCGACGAGTGCACCGAATGACCGCGCACGCGCACCCGGTAGATGGCGGCCCCCTTGTTCGCCACGACGACCTGCATGGAGGTGGGCTCGCCGATCACGCAGGCGGCCGGGCGCACGGGCGCGCTCGCGAAGTGCTTCGCGAGGATGCGCATGCCGTGCATGTCGGCCTCCTCGTTGTACGACAGCGCAATGTGCACCGGCTGCTTCAGGGCCGCGTCGCGAAAGCGCGGCGCATGCGCGAGCACGCAGGCGATGAAGCCCTTCATGTCCACCGCGCCGCGCCCGTGCAGGCGGTCGCCGACCCTCGTGAGCACGAAGGGATCGGTGCGCCACTGCTGGCCCTCGACCGGGACCACGTCGGAATGGCCGCTCAGCATCACCCCGGGTGCGTCCGCCGGGCCGATGGTGGCGAACAGGTTGGCATGTCCGGGCTGGTCGCCGTGCTGCACCCAGGCGTCGATTCCCTGGCCGGCGAGCCGGTCGGCGACCCATTCGATCAGGGCGATGTTCGGCCGGCTGCTGACGGTATCGAACGCGACGAGCTTCGCAAGGATGTCGATCGTGGCGTCCATCGCATGTTGCCATCGGGCGGGACAGCCAGTGTAGTCCGGCTGTGCAAGGCGGGCTACCCGTGGCAACATGGGGCAAACCGAGGAGCCAATGCCATGAACGCACCCGACCGCGCCGGCATCCGTCCGGCGGCCGACATCGACATGTCCTCCTGGTGGATGCCCTTCACCGCCAATCGCCAGTTCAAGGCCCGGCCGCGGATCATCTCCGGGGCGAAGGGCATGTACTACTACACGCCCGAGGGCCGCGAGGTGATCGACGCCTCCGCTGGCCTCTGGTGCGTGAACGCCGGCCATGGGCGCCAGGAAATCACCGATGCCGTCAGCCGGCAGCTCGCCGAGCTCGACTACGCGCCGGGCTTCAACATGGGCCACCCGCTCGCGTTCCAGTTCGCGTCGCGGCTGGTCGAGGTCGCGCCCGCCGGGTTCGACAAGGTCTTCTTCACCAACTCGGGCTCGGAGTCGGTCGACACCGCGCTCAAGATCGCGCTCGCCTACCATCGCGCCCGCGGCGAGGGCCATCGCACGCGCCTCATCGGCCGCGAGCGCGGCTACCACGGTGTCGGCTTCGGCGGCATGTCGGTGGGCGGCATGGTCGCGAACCGGCGCATGTTCGCCAATTCGCTCCTGCCGCACGTCGATCACCTGCCGCACACCCACGATCCGTCGCGCAACGCGTTCTCCCGCGGGCTGCCCGAGCACGGCGGCATCGAGTTCGCCGACGCCCTCGAGCGGCTGGTCGCGCTGCACGGCGACACCATCGCGGCCGTGATCGTCGAGCCCGTCGCCTGCTCGACCGGTGCGCTGGTGCCGCCCAGGGGCTACATGGAGCGGCTGCGCGCCATCTGCGACCGGCACGGCATCCTGCTCATCTTCGACGAGGTGATCACCGGGTTCGGTCGCCTGGGCACGCCGTTCGCCTCGCAGTACTTCGGGGTCGAGCCGGACCTTTTCACCACGGCCAAGGGCATCACGAACGGCGCCGTCCCCCTGGGTGCCGTCTTCATGAAGGGCGCGATCCACGATGCGCTCATGACCGGGCCCGAGGCGATGATCGAGCTCTTCCACGGCTACACCTACTCGGGGCATCCGGTGGCCTGCGCCGCGGGCCTCGCGACGCTCGACATCTACCAGCGCGAGAAGCTCCTGACGCGCGGCGCGAGCCTCGAGAAGGAGTGGGAGGACGCGCTGCATTCCCTGCGCGATTGCCCCAACGTGGTGGACATCCGCAACCTCGGCATCATCGGCGCGATCGAGCTCGCGCCGCGCGAGGGCGGGGAGGTCTCGCGCGCCTACGAGGCCATGGTCGGCCTGTTCGAGGCCGGCGTCCTGATGCGCTACACGGGCGACACGCTGGCGCTGTCGCCGCCGCTGATCCTCGAGTCCGAGCACATCGGGCGCATCGTCGACACCACGCGCAAGGTGCTCTCCGGGATTTCCTGAAACGGGGCCGGCAACGAGGATGGAGCGGCTTCCGGGCGTGCCCCCGACCGGGGGCGCCCCGCCGGGCGCCGGTGGGCGCCTGCGCCCGATCGTGTTCACGGGGTCGGGCGGCGAATACTTCCGGATCTGGATCGTCAACCTGTTCCTGTCGATCCTGAGCCTCGGCGTGTATTCCGCCTGGGCGAAGGTCCGCCGCCAGCGCTATTTCCATCGCAACACCCGGTTCGCGGGATCGGCGTTCGACTACCACGCCCGCCCCGCCGCGATCCTGGTGGGGCGCATCTTCGCGATCGCGGGCCTCGCCGCCTTTGTCGTCGCGGTCGAGCTCCAGCCGCTCGCGGCGCTCGGCCTGCTCGTCGCCTGGCTGCTGGGCCTGCCCTGGATCGTTCACCGGGCGCTGCGCTTTCGCCACGCCAACACCAGCTGGCGGGGGATCCGCTTCGGCTTCCTCGGCACCGTCGGCGAGGCCTACCGCGCGCTGATGATGCCGGTGGTCGCCTGGATGCTCGTGGTCGCCGCCGCTGTCGGGCTGGCGTGGAGGTACGGCTCCGACGCCGCCCTTGGGCTCGTGCTCCTCGCGGCCGCCGCCGGGACGTATGCACTGCTGCCGTTGCTGCACTATCGCCTGCGACGCTATCACCACGACAATGCCTGCCTCGGCATGCTGCCCACCCGGTTCTCGGCGACCGCCGGCATGTTCTATGGCGTGTACCTGCGCAGCCTCGCGCTGGGCATCGCGCTGGTCGTCGGCTTCCTCGCGCTGCTCGTCGGCACGATGGTGGCGATCGGCGGGGTCAGCACGGCGATCGAGGTGGCCGCGACCGCGCCGGGCGGCGCCCCGGCCGTGGCCGGCCTCGGCATCCTCGCGGGCGCGGCATCCTGGTTCGCGTGGATGATGGTCCGGCCCTATTTCCTCGCCCGGATGCAGAACCTCGTCTGGAACCGCACGCGCATCGGTCCGCATCGCTTCGTCTCGCGCGTGAGGATGCGCCGGCTGTGGGCGATCCGGATGAGCAACTTCTTGCTCGTGCTGGCCACGCTCGGACTGTTCCTGCCCTTCGCCAAGGTCCGCCTTGCCCGATACCGGCTGCAGTCCGTGGAAGTGGCGGTGCTCGGCGACCTCGATCGCATCGAGGGCGGCGAGCGCGAGCGCGTATCGGCCTTCGGCGAGGAGGCCGCCGACCTCTTCGACCTCGACATCGGGATCTGACTCGATGACGCCGACGGTGTTCTTCGGGCGCTACTTCGACGGACGGACCAGCACGCCCGTGCCGGTCGCGATGCGCTTCGAGGGCGACGTGCTCGTCGTCGTCGCGCCCGACTTCGAGCGCCGCGCGGCCCGGAAGCACTATCGTCTGCCGGAGCGCACCGAACACGGCCAGCCGATCATCCACCTGAGGGGAGGGGGCCAGGTCGAGGCCGACGATGTCGACGCCCTCTGGCGGGCGGCGCGCGAGGGCGGGCAACGGGAATCGTTCGCCTCGGTCATGTCCCAGCGGTGGTCGCTCGCGCTGCTGGCGCTCGCGCTGACGCTCGCCAGCCTGTACGCCGGCTATCGCTGGGTGCTGCCCGGGGCGGCGAGCCTCGTGGCGCCCCTGGTACCGTCCGCGATCGAGCGCTCGCTGGGGCAGGAGGCGATCGACTGGCTCGACGACGGGCTTACCGCGCCGAGTCGCCTGCCGCAGGACCGGCGCGACGAGATCGAGGCGCGTTTCGCCCGCATGCTCGAGCGCGCCGGCGAGGACGCGGCGCCCGGCATCCTGCTCTTCCGTTCGGGCACGGGCATCGGGGCGAACGCCTTCGCGCTGCCGGGCGGCAGGATCCTGGTCACCGACGAGCTGGTCGAGGAAGCGGCCCGGGTGGCCTCCGCGGCTCCGGACGAGGCGCTGCTCGGCGTCCTCGCGCACGAGTACGGGCACATGCGCGAGCACCATCTCATGCGCCGGTTGCTGAAGGTCTCGGCGCTCGCGGTCGCGGCATCGGCGCTCTGGGGCGACATCGGCACCGTCGCGGCGGTGGTGCCGACGGTCCTCGGCGGGCTCGACTACACCCGCGAGCTCGAGCGCGACGCCGACCGCGAGGCGGCGCGCATCCTCGCCGCGGCGGACCTCTCGGTGGAGCCACTGATCACGCTGTTCGGGATGCTGGGCGACGACGTCGGGGCCGGCCTGCCCGCGGGCAGCGACTGGAAGCGCTACCTGCGCACCCACCCGATGACGGGCGAGCGCATCGAGCTGCTGCGCGCCGCCGGGCGCTAGCCGCGGGCGGCGCGTCGCTCGCGCCGCATGCGCAGCAGCTCGTCGAGGATCAGCAGCGCCGCACCCGCCGTGATCGCGCTGTCGGCCAGGTTGAAGGCGGGGAAGTACCAGTCGCCCCGGTAGAACAGGAGGAAGTCCACCACCTTGGCATGGACGAGGCGGTCCACCAGGTTGCCGACCGCCCCACCCAGGATGAGGGCGAGCGCGGTCGCGAAGAGCGCCTGCCCCCCATGGCGGCGCAGGAGGAACACGATCACGCCCGAGGCCACGATCGCGAGCGCCGTGAAGAACCAGCGCTGCCAGCCGGCCGCCCCGGCAAGGAAACTGAAAGCCGCGCCCGTGTTGTAGACGAGCGTGAGGTCGAACCAGCCCGGCACGAGGTTCAGTCGCTCGCCATACTGGAAGCGCGCGAGGATCGCCCACTTGCTCGCCTGGTCCAGCGCGACGACGAGGAGCGCGAGCCCGAGCCAGGGCGCCAGGGATCCCCGTCGCGTCCCGACTCCCTGGTCGTCGCCCGTGGCCATCAGGCGAATCGCCGGGTCTCGCCGTCGCCGAAGAGGTTGCTCGTGCAACGGCCGCAGATCGTCGGATGCGCCGGATCGGTCCCGACGTCGTCGCGGTAGTGCCAGCAGCGCTCGCACTTCGGGTGGGAGCTGGGCCGGACCTCGATCGACCGTTCGGCGCCGTCGGGCGCGCGCTCGAGGGTGGCGGACGAGGTGATCATCACGAAGCGCAGGTCGTCGCCGAGCGACGAGAGCACGGCATGGTCCTCGGCGCCCACGCGCAGCACGAGTTCGGCCTGCAGCGAGGAGCCCAGGCGGCCGGCGCTGCGCTGCTCCTCGATCGCGCGCAGGACGTCGGCGCGGATCGCCCGGATGCGGTTCCACTTCTCGACGAGGGCCTGTGCGTCGGGCATCTCCGGGAAGCGGTACCAGGTCTGCGTGAAGATGGTCTCGCCACCCTCGCGCCAGGCACGCGGCGCGAAGATCGGCCAGGCCTCCTCGGCCGTGAACGAGAGCATCGGCGCCATGATCCGCAGGACCGAATGCGTGATGTGCACGAGCGCCGTCTGGGCGGAGCGGCGGGCGTGGCTGTCCGCGGCCGTCGTGTAGAGCCGGTCCTTGAGGATGTCGAGGTAGAAGGCGCCCAGGTCCTCGGAGCAGAACACCTGCAGCCTCGCGATCACCGGATGGAACTCGAAGCGGTCCATGTCCTCGGTGCAGGCCCGCTGCCAGGCCTCGGTCATGGCGATCGCGTAGCGGTCGATCTCGAGCAGCTCCTCGACCGGCAGCAGGCCGGATTCGATGTCGAAGTCCGACACGTTCGCGAGCAGGAAGCGCACGGTGTTCCGGATCCGCCGGTACGACTCGACCACCCGCTTGAGGATCTCGGGCGAGAGCGCAAGCTCGCCGGAGTAGTCGGTCGAGGCCACCCACAGCCGCAGGATCTCCGCGCCGAGCTCGTTGTAGATCTCGTGGGGCTCGATCCCGTTGCCGAGCGACTTGGACATCTTCCGGCCTTCGCCATCGACCACGAATCCGTGCGTGAGCAGCGACCGGTACGGCGGGCAGCGGTTCAGCATCGAGGACGTGAGCAGCGAGGAATGGAACCAGCCGCGGTGCTGGTCGCTGCCCTCGAGGTACATGTCGGCCGGGAACGCGCTCTTGGCGGCATGGGAGCCGCGCAGTACGGTCTGGTGCGTGGTGCCGGAGTCGAACCAGACGTCGAGCGTGTCGCGGTTCTTCACCCAGTCGGACGGATTGGGCTCGCCCACCTGGCGCAGGAGCTCCTCCCCGTCGAGCCGCTGCCACACCTCGATGCCCTCGCGCTCGATGTGGCGGGCGATCAGCTCGATGAGTTCCTGCGTCTTCGGATGAAGTTCCCCGGTGCGCTTGTGCAGGAAGAACGCCATCGGCACGCCCCATTGCCGCTGGCGCGAGAGCGTCCAGTCGGGCCGGTTGGCGATCATGTTGTGCAGGCGCTGCTTGCCCCAGGCCGGATAGAACTTCGTCGCCTCGATGCCGGCGAGCGCGGTCTCGCGCAGCGTCGGCCCCCCGTCGCGAGGCACGATGTCCATGCCGGCGAACCACTGTGACGACGCGCGGTAGATGATCGGCGTCTTGTGGCGCCAGCAGTGCATGTAGCTGTGGACGAACTCCTCGACATGCAGGAGCACGCCGCGCGCCTTCATGTGCTCGACGATGCGCGGGTTCGCGTCCCAGATCGACAGGCCGCCGAACTCCGGCAGGGACGGGTCGTACGTGCCGTCGCCGAGGACCGGTTGCAGGATCTCCTCGTCGGCCATGCCGGCCGCCTTGCACGAGTTGAAGTCCTCGACGCCGTAGGCGGGGGCCGAGTGGACGACGCCGGTGCCGGTATCCAGCGTGACATAGTCGCCGAGCAGGACCGGCGAGCTGCGATCGGCGAAGGGGTGCGCGAAGCGGATGCCGTCGAGCGCCTTGCCCGGGCATCGCGCGACGATCTCGCCGGCGAGGCCCCAGCGCTCGAGGCAGGGCGCCGCCCGCTCCGCGGCGAGAAGCAGCAGGCAGGGCGATCCCCCGAAATCGGTGCGCACCAGCGCGTACTCGATCTCGGGATGGAGGTTGAGCGCCTGGTTGGCGGGCAGGGTCCAGGGCGTCGTGGTCCAGATGACGCAGAAGCCGCGCTCGAGCGGCAGCGCCTCGAGCCCGAAAGCGCGCGCGAGCCGGTCGCCCTCCTCGGCGAGGAAGGGGAAGCCGACGTCCACCGCGAGGTCCGTGCGATCGGCGTACTCGACCTCGGCCTCGGCGAGCGCCGAGCCGCAGTCGAAGCACCAGTTCACGGGCTTGAGGCCACGATAGACGTAGCCGAGCTCCAGGATCCGGCCCAGCGCCCGCAGCTCGTCCGCCTCGTTGCGCGGCGCCATGGTGAAGTAGGGATCGTCCCAGTCGCCGAGCACGCCCAGGCGGATGAAGCCGGCCTTCTGGCGCGCGATCTGCTCGGTGGCGTAGGCGCGGGACTTCGCCTGCACCTCCTCGGCGGGCAGGCCGCGCCCGTACTCCTTCTCGATGCGGATCTCGATCGGCATCCCGTGGCAGTCCCAGCCCGGGATGTAGCGGGCATCGAAGCCCGCCATCTGGCGGCTCTTGACGATGATGTCCTTGAGGATCTTGTTGACGGCATGCCCGTTGTGGATGTCGCCGTTGGCGAACGGCGGGCCGTCATGGAGCTGCCACAGCGGCCGGCCGACCGAGTGGGCGCGAATGCGCTGGTAGATCCCCTTCTCCTGCCACTCGCGCGTCCACTGGGGTTCGCGCTGCGGCAGGTTGCCGCGCATGGGAAAGGAAGTGTCCGGCAGGTTGAGCGTCGCGCGGTAGCCGCCGTTCGCGCCGCCGGACGCGCCGTCCTGGGACCTGGTTTTGCCGGCTTTTGCCATCGAGGTTTCCTGGTGTCTCTTCAGTCTGTCGTGGTGCGGGCATCGGCCCGCGCCGGGTGCCGCCCGTGCCATCGGCGCGCCGCGCGCACGTCCTCGGCGATCTGCGCCGCGAGCGCATCGAGCGAATCGAACTTCGCCTCGTCGCGCAGCTTGCTGCAGAACTCGACCCCGACGAGCTGGCCGTAGACCTCGCGGTCGAAGTCGAGCAGGTGGACTTCGAGCAGCGGCTTGCCGTCGGTCTCGACGGCCGGCCGCGTCCCGAGGCTGGCCACGCCGGGCAGCGGGTCGGGCCCGAGCCCGTGGACGCGGACGACGAATACGCCCGCAAGGGCCGGGCGGGGAAAAGGGATGGACAGGTTCAGGGTCGGGAAGCCGAGGTTGCGCCCGAGCTTTCGCCCGTGCACGACATGGCCCGAGATGCGGTAGGGGCGTCCCAGCAGCGCGCGGGCGCGGTCGAAGTCGCCCTGCGCGAGCGCCGCTCGCACCGCGGAGCTGGAGATGCGCTCGCCATCGGCGAGCACGCTGCCGAGCTGCTCGAGTTCGAAACCCTTGCTCGCCGAGGCCGCCTCGAGGGTGTGCACGTCGCCGGCGCGTTTCGCGCCGAAGCGGAAGTCGTCGCCCACGAGCAGGAAGCGGGTGCGCAGCCCGTCGACGATGACCTCGTCGATGAACGCCTCGGGGGAAAGCCCGGCGAGCGCCTGGTCGAAGCGGGCGATACAGACACGGTCGATGCCGCAGGCGGCGAGCGCCTCGAGCTTGTCCCGCTCGGTGAGGATGCGCGCAGGCGGCTCGCCGCCGAGGCGCGCCGCGAAGAACTCGCGCGGATGGGGCTCGAAGGTGAGCACGCAGCTCGCGAGCCCGCGCCGTCGCGCCCGCTCGACGAGGCGGGCGAGCACCGCCTGGTGGCCGCGATGGACGCCATCGTAGTTGCCGATCGTGAGCGCGCAGTCGGTGCGCTGGTCGGCGGGCGGCAGGCGGCGGAAGACGTCCATGGGCGAGGGCGGCGCGGGGTCCGGCAAAACGTTGAATTATAAGGTTTTCGAAGCAGGGTTGGCGCGATGCCCGGTGCTAGAATCGCGCGATGAAAAAAATCGCCGTGCTGATCTCGGGCCGTGGCTCCAACATGATCGAGCTCGCGAAGCGTTGTCGCGAGGATGCCTGGCCCGCGCGCATCGTCGCGGTGATCTCGAACCGCCCCGGTGCGGCGGGCCTCGAGGCGGCCGCCGGCCTGGGCCTGCATGCCGAGGCGATCGACCATACCGCGTTCGCCGACCGGGCCGACTTCGATGCCGCCCTGGCCCGGCGACTGGAGGAACTCGGGGTGGACTGGATCGCGCTCGCCGGCTTCATGCGGGTGCTCGGCGAGCCCTTCGTCGAGCGCTTCGCGGGGCGCATCGTGAACATCCATCCTTCGCTGCTCCCGGCCTTCCCCGGCCTGCATACCCATCGACGCGCGCTGGAGGCGGGCGTTCGACTGCACGGCGCGACGGTCCACCTGGTGACCTCGTCGCTCGACCTCGGTCCCATCGTCGCGCAGGCGGCCGTGCCCGTGCTCGACGACGACGACCCCGACCGACTGGCGGACCGGGTGCTCGCGGCCGAGCACCGGCTCTATCCGACGGCCCTGCGCTGGCTCGTCGAGGACAGGATCATCGTCGAGGGCCAGCGCTGCCGCCTGCGCGATCCGCGCGAAGGGGAGTCGCAGTGGTTCGTCGCCGGCCCGAACGCCTGAACCTCGCCGGGGCGCTCGAGGCCCTGCTCGGGCGGACCCTGCGGTTCGAGCACCCGGCCGACGCCCAGCTGACGCGCTTCTTCCGGGAGCATCCCGGCATCGGCCGGCGCGATCGCGGCTTCCTGGCGGACGTCTGCTTCGATGTCCTGCGCAATCGACGCCTCTACGCCCATCTCGCGCAGGGCGGGGTCGGGCCGCTCGAGCGCCGCCTGGCCCTGCTGTCGCCCGCGGCCGCGCGGCTGCCGCGCACCGACGAGGAGGCCCGCTGGCTGGAGCGCGCCGCGCGCATCGACCGCGCGAGCCTGCCCGCTCCCGTGCGATTCTCGCTGCCCGACTGGCTCGCCGAGCGGATCGGACGCGCCGTCCCCCCGGCCGAGTTCGAGGCGCTTGCCGCGTCGCTCCTTGAGCCGGCGCCGCTCGACCTGCGGGTCAACGAGCTCAAGGCCGATGTCCGGGCGGTGCTGGAGGCGCTCGCCGAGGCCGGCATCGAGGCCCGGCCCTTGCCCGGCGAGCCCACCGCGCTGCGCGTGGCCGGCAAGCCGGCGCTCGAGCGGCTCGACGCGTTCGCCAGGGGCTGGTTCGAGGTGCAGGACGTCGGCAGCCAGCGGCTGTGCCGCTTCGCGGCCCCGCGCCGCGGCCAGGTCGTGGTGGACTTCTGTGCCGGCGCCGGCGGCAAGACGCTCGCGCTCGCCGCGATGATGCGCTCCACCGGCCAGATCTACGCATGCGACGTCGCGCCGCGCCGGCTCGCCCGCATGCGCCCGCGCCTTGCGCGCTCCGGCGCGAGCAACGTGCAGCCGCTCGGGATCGACACGGAACGCGATCGCCGCCTCGATCGCCTCGCCGGCCGCGCGGACCTGGTGCTGGTGGATGCGCCGTGCAGCGGCACCGGGACCCTGCGCCGCAACCCCGACCTGAAGTGGCGCATCGGGCCGGACGACGTCGGGCGGCTGGCGAGCCAGCAGTACGACATCCTCCTGGCGGCGGCCCGGCTCGTGAAGCCGGGTGGTGCCCTCGTCTATGCGACCTGCAGCCTGCTCGAGGAAGAGAATGCCGCGGTGGCGGCGCGATTCGAGGCCGCCGCGGGCGCGGGCTGGTCGCGCGACGAGGCGGCGGGCGAGGGCGGCGTCCTGCGACTGTGGCCCCATCGCGACGACAGCGACGGCTTTTTTGCCGTACGCTGGCGCCGCTGCGCGAAGTGACGATGACGAACGAGGCAAGCCCGATCGAAGCCACCGGCGCGCTGCTGCGGCAGCTGCAGCGCGAGTTCGTCGAGGACCGGGTGGCCTGGCAGCTGGTGGCGCTCGCCGCCTGCCTTGCGCTCGCGTGGCTGCTGGCCGCGCGCTTCGCGCGCTGGCGCCGCGAGCGCAAGGCGGCGACCGAGGTGCCAAGCGCCGACGACCTGCCCGTCGAGGCGCCGGTGGTCCTCGCCGAGGTGGCCTCCCGTATCGACGAGGATCCCCGGCGGCTCGGCGAGCTCACGGTCGCCGCGGCCGAGCAGCGTGCCGCCGATGCCGCGCTGGTGGCTCGCGAACGCAGCGAGCCCCCGCCGCCGTCGCCGATGGCCGGGGTGATGTTCCCCGTGGCGCTCTACCTCCTGCTCGCGGTCGCCACAGGCATCGTCGGCCAGTACCAGCCGACCGGGCTGCTGCGGCTCGGGCTGCTCGTCTCGGGTGCCTGGGCGGTGGTGCGCATGCTCGGCTACGTGCTCGCCCGGCTGAGCACCTCTCCAACGGTGCGCACCGTCCAGCGGGTGGTGGCGATCGCGGTGGGCGCGGGCGTCGCGCTGCATGTCTTCGGTCATCTTGCGCCCGTGGTCGCCACCCTGGACGCGATGCGCCTGCCGTTCGGCGCAGGCGAACTCTCGCTCCTGCAGCTGCTGCGCAGCGTGTTCTGGCTCGGCCTGACGGTCCTTGTCGCGTTCTGGATCGGTTCCCTGGTCGAATCCCGGCTGCTGCGGCTCGATGCCATCGACATCAGCCTGCGGACCGTGCTCGCGCGGATCGTGCGGGCGGTGCTGCTGCTGGTGGCGGTGCTGCTCGGCCTGTCGGTGGTCGGGATCGACATCACCGCGCTGTCGGTCTTCGGCGGCGCCCTCGGCGTCGGCATCGGCCTGGGCCTGCAGCGCATCGCGAGCAACTACGTGAGCGGCCTGATCATCCTGCTCGAGCGCTCCGTGCGCCCCGGCGACTCGATCCGGATCGGCGCGCTCGAGGGCAGCATCACGGCCATCCGGACCCGCTATTCCGTCCTGCGCTCGAGCGACGGGGTCGAGATCATCGTGCCCAACGAGTTCCTGACCAGCCAGACGGTGCACAACGTCACGACCGGCGGGCGGCTGCGTCACTCCGGCCGGCTGCAGGTCGCCTACGGCTGCGACCCGGGGGAGGTGATCGGGATCCTGCTCGGGGCGATCCGGTCGAACCCGGACGTCCTGGCCGACCCGCCGCCGACCGCCCGGGTGGTCGGCTTCGGCGGCAGCGGCCTGCAGTTCGAGTTCGCCTATCACGTGAGCGAGCCGGCGCCGGCGTCCGGCAGCGTCGCATCGGACGTGAACCGGGCCGTGTACGAAGCGCTGAGGGCGGCGGGCCTCGAGATTCTGCCCGCCTGAGCGATGCCCCCGGCGTTCGCCGGGACGCGGGCGGCCGGTCGGTCGCACGGGATGCGCTCTCGGGCATGAACCTTGCGCCGCGTCGCGGTGGGTATTTTCCGCATACGACCCCTGGCCGCGACGGGAATCGCTCGCTGGCGACCGGTCACGCGTAGAATCCCATGACCGACCAACGAGGGTTTTTCTCACTGTGGATGCATTTCTGACCTTTCTCGACCAGGGCCTGCTCGACTTCAACGGCTGGCAGATCCTGGCCTACACCCTGATCGTGACGCACATCACGATCGCCTCGGTGACCATCTACCTGCACCGCTGCCAGGCGCACCGCGCACTGACGCTGCACCCCATCGCATCGCATTTCTTCCGCGCCTGGCTCTGGCTCACGACCGGCATGGTCACGAAGGAGTGGGCGGCCGTCCACCGCAAGCACCACGCCAAGTGCGAGACCGAGGGCGACCCGCACAGCCCGCGCGTCTTCGGCCTGAAGACCGTCCTGCTGCAGGGCGCGGAGCTCTACCGCGCGGAAGCTGCCAACCGCGAGACGGTCGAGCGCTACGGGCATGGCACGCCGGACGACTGGATCGAGCGGAACCTGTACACGCCGTATTCGTCGCTGGGCGTGTGGATCACGCTGCTGGTGGACGTGCTGCTGTTCGGGGCCGCCGGCCTGATCGTCTTCGGCGTCCAGATGCTCTGGATTCCCGTGACCGCGGCCGGGATCATCAACGGCCTCGGCCACGCCCGCGGCTATCGCAACTTCGACTGCCCGGACGCCAGCACCAACCTCGGTCCGATCGGCATCCTCATCGGCGGCGAGGAGCTGCACAACAACCACCATGCGTACGCGAGCTCGGCGAAGCTCTCGGCGAAGTGGTACGAGTTCGACATCGGCTGGCTCTATATCCGCATCCTGTCGGCGCTGGGGCTCGCGCGGGTGCACAGGGTCCTGCCCAGGCCGAAGTTCACCGAGGCCAAGCCGGTTGCAGACCATGAAACGCTCCAGGCGGTGATCGTGCATCGCTACGACCTGATGGCGCAGTTCGCCCGCAGCCTGCGCCGCGCTTGCAAGGAAGAGGCCGCCCGCCTGCGCGCCATGCGCAAGCCGGAGTTCCGCCTGCTCGAGGGCGCGCGCCGCTGGCTCGTCCTCGACGCGAGCAAGTGGACGGACCAGAACCGCGCCAAGCTGGCCGAGGTGTTTGCCGTGTCCGATCGGGTCAGGACCCTGGTCGAAATGCGGCGGGAACTTTCGGCCGTCTGGGAGCGCTCGAACATGAGCCGCGAGCAGCTCGTGCAGCTGCTGCAGGACTGGTGCCACCGCGCCGAACAGAGCGGCGTGAAGGCCCTCGAGGAACTCTCGCTGCGGGTGCGCCGCTACGCGGCCGCCTGATCGCTCGGCCCTGCCGGCGGGTCGCCTTCCGACGGTCCGCGGGTCCCGGTTACCGCAAATGCAAAGGGGCGCATGGATGATGCGCCCCTTTGCCCGTTGTGCGGCTCGTCAGCCGGACGCCCTGTCCAGCGTGCGGCCCGCCTGCCCGACGGGCTCCCCGGTGCCCGCCTCGGCCGGCATCGGCGGGTTCCCCTGGAAGTACTCCAGCAGGATTCCCGCCAGCGCCTCGGCATGCTCGGCGGCCAGCATGTCGTTGTGCGTCGACTGGAGGTCGCGCACCCGGATCGGCCCGTCCACGAGGGCCGACCAGCCGAGCCGCGGGTCGTTGTCGATCACGCCCGGCAGGTCCTCCCGGATCGCCGCGCGCACGATCAGCAGGGGGCCGCTGTACGGGCCCGGCTCGTGGCGTTCCCAGATCGCCATCATGGCATTGGCCGATTCGTTCATCGCGCGGGCGATCGCCATGTCGGCAAGCTCCGGCGCGTGCTCGAACAGGTTTCGCTCGGAACCCAGCGAGCGCAGCCAGGCGATGCGGTCGGAGACGTAGCGGATCCGGCTGCGCAGGTCGCCCGTCGTCAGCGCCCGCAGGTGCATCGCGAGCCGCTGGCCCAGGGGCCGCCGGGGCGGGTAGCCCGGCGCGAAGCAGTCGAGCAGGGCGAGCAGGTCGACCGACTCGCCGACCTTGCGCAGCTGGCGGGCCATTTCGTACACGAACTTGCCGCCCAGCGAGAACCCGCACAGGTGGTACGGCCCGTTCGGCTGGATCCGCCGCATGTCCTCGATCATGCGCGCCGCGACATCGGGCAGCTCGAGGCCTTCGAGGTCCTCGGCCCGGAACGCCGTCGTGTCGAGCACGACGAGCGGCTGGTCCTCCCCGAGCTCCCGGGCGAGATCGCGGAACATCACGATCTCACCGCCGTAGCCGGACACGAAGAAGAGCGGCGGTCGGCCATCGCCCGGCTGCACCGTGACGGCGCAGCCCTGGAGCGCCTTCGGCTCGCGCCCCCGCAGCAACGCGGCGAACTCGCGCACCGTCGGGGCATCGAAGAGCGCCGCGACCCGGAGCACCCGGCCGAACTCGCGCTCGACCTCGCCGAGCATGCGAAGCGCCAGCAGCGAATGGCCGCCGGACTCGAAGAAGTGGTCGTCGGGGCCGAGGTCCGGCCGGCGCAGGATGTCGCGCCAGATGCCGAGCAGCTTGCTCGCCACGGCGTCGAGGCCCCGGCGCGTGTCCGCCGTCGGGGGCAGCGCGCCGCTGCCGCCGGCCTGCGCCTCGCGAAGCGACGCGAGCAGGGCCTTGCGGTCGAGCTTGCCGTTGCCCGTGACCGGGAGCGAGTCGATGACGCGCACCAGTGCCGGCACCATGAACTCCGGCAGGCGGGCCCGCAGGTCGCGGCGCAGCGCGGACGGGTCGTCGATGGCGACGCCTTCCCCGGGCACCGCGAATGCGACGATCCGCTTGCCGAGCGACGGATGGTCGTCCACGACGACGGCCGCCTCGCGCACGCCCTCGCACTCGTGCAGGGCCGCCTCGATCTCGCCGAGCTCGATCCGGAAGCCCCGGATCTTCACCTGCTGGTCGTTGCGGCCGACATAGAGCAGCGTGCCGTCGTCGCGCCACCGGACCAGGTCGCCGGTCCGGTACAGGCGGGCATCGTCGCCACCGGCCGGATCGGGCACGAAGCGTTCGGCGGTCAGCTCCGGGCGATTCAGGTAGCCGAGGGCGACGCCGGGCCCCCCGATGAAGAGCTCGCCCACGACGCCGACGGGTTGGGGCTGGCCGCGCGCATCCAGGACATGGCAGGTCGTGTTGGCGATGGGTCGGCCGATGGGCACGCCGAGTACCGATTCGGCCGCGAAGGCCGCGGGGTCCGACGGTATCGTCCAGGTGGTGGCGAACGTCGTCGTCTCGGTCGGCCCGTAGGCATTGATCAGTCGCCTCGGCGCCTTGCCCGACTCCAGGATGCGGCGGATGGAAACGGGGTCGCCGGCCTCGCCGCCGAAGATGACGTTGCGCAGCCGGGCGAAGATCGTGGGGTCGGCGGCGGCATGCGCATTGAACAGCGCCGTCGTCAGGAAGAGCGTCGTGATGCCGTACTCGTCGATCGCGGCGGCGAGCCTCTGTCCCGTGAGCACCGTCTCGGGCGGGAGCGACACCAGCGTCGCACCGTTGAGCCAGGCACCCCAGATCTCGAAGGTGGCCGCGTCGAAGGACACGTTCGAGACCTGCGAGAAGACCTCGTCGGGCCCGATCTCCATGTAGTCCGTGTTGCAGACGAGGCGCGTGATGCCCCGGTGCGTGACGAGCGTGCCCTTCGGCCTGCCCGTGGATCCCGAGGTGTACATCACGTACGCGGGTCGGGTGCCGCCGGCCGTGGCGGGCGGTGGCGCGGACGAGGCGGCATCGAAGCGGGCCGCGTCGCGCGTCAGGCACAGCGTCGGCACGCCGTCGAGCGCCTCGTCGAGCACGTGACCGATGGTCTGGTCGCGCAGCAGCATCGCCGGGCGGGCGTCCTCCACCATGAGACGGAGCCGGTCGGGCGGATAGCTCGGGTCGAGCGGCAGGTAGGCCGCGCCCGCCTTGACGATGCCGAGCAGCGCGACCAGCATCGGATGGTCGCGGGCCGCGCACAGGGCGACCAGCGCGCCGGGCCGGATTCCGGATTCGAGCAGCACGTTCGCGACCCGGTTGGCCCGGGCGTCGAGCTCGGCGTACGTGAGCGGCCCGCTCGGACCGGAGAGCGCGATCGCGTCGGGATTGCGGCGCACATGGGCCTCGAACAGCGCGCCGAGCGATTCCTCGGTCGGGTAGTCGTTGTGCGCGCCCTGCGACCATTGCGCGACGAGGCGCATTTCCTCGTCGCCCGCCAGCGGGATCTGCCCGATCGGCAGGTTCGCGTTCCCGGCGACCTGCTCGAGCGCCCGCACGAAGTGCGACGCGAGCCGCTCGATCCGGGCATGGTCGAAGATCTCGGCCGCGTACTCCAGGTTGGCGTCCAGCCGCCCGTCCGTCTCGCTGATCGACAGGGCGAGGTCGAACTTCGCCTGGCGCGCCGACAGGGTCCTCGGCTCGCAGGTGGCGCCGGCGATGGCGAGCGGCGTCTCGGGCGTGTTCTGCAACGCGAAGCTCACCTGGAACAGGGGGTTGATGCCCGGGTCGCGCTGCGCGCCGAGTTCGCTCACGAGCCGGCTGAACGCGATGTCCTGGTGGTCGAGCGCGCCGAGGACCCCGGCACGCACCTTCTCCAGCAGCCGCGCGAACGAGGGATCGCCCGAGGCATCGGTCCGGATCGCCAGCATGTTCACGAAGTAGCCCACGAGGGACTCGAACTCCTCGCGATGGCGACCGGCAACCGGCGTGCCGATCGCGAAGTCGGCCTGCCCGCTGTGGCGCGCGAGCACCGCGTGCCATGCCGCGAGCAGCACCATGTAGAGCGTCGCCCCGTGGCGTTGCCCGAGGGCCTTGAGCCGGTCGGCGAGCGACCGCTCGATCCGGAAGCCGACCTGGCCGGCAGCGAAGCTGCGCCGCGCCGGCCGCGGCCGGTCGAGCGGCAGGTCGAGGGGCTCCAGGCCGTCCAGACAGCCGCGCCAGAATGCGAGCGAGGCCTTGCGGGCTTCGTCGGCATCGAACGCCTTCTGCCAGTGCGCATAGTCGGCATAGCTGGCTTGCAGCTCCGGCAGGCCCGGCTCGCGCGCCTCCCTGAGGGCCGAGTACGCGATTCCCAGCTCGCGCCACAGCGTCCCCATCGACCAGCCGTCGGAGACGATGTGATGGACGACCAGCAGGATCCAGTCGGCGCCGTCGGCTTCGCGCAGCAGGGCGGCGCGCCACAGCGGGCCCGTGCCGAGGTCGAAGGGTTCGCCGGCGATGCGGTCCGCCTGCGCCGCGGGATCGTCCTCGGCCCGATGAACCGCAAAGGGCAGGGGAACCGTCGCGGGGACGACGAGCCGAAGCTGGCCATCGCGCGACTCGAAGCGGGCGCGCAGCACGTCGTGCCGCTCCGCCAGGCGCTCGAGTGCCCGTTCGAGGGCGCCGGCATCCACCCCGCCCTCGACCCGGTAGGCCTCGGCGATGTGATAGGAGGAGCGCGCCCCGGTGAGCGACTCCAGGTACCAGAGCGCCTGCTGCGAGTCGCTGGCGGGAAGGTCGAGCGCCGCCTGCGTGGTTCCCGCGCCGGCGGTCGCCCCGGCGCCAATGTCCCCGCCGGCCCCGGGCGCCTGCCCGGCCGGCTGTTCGGTGTCGCCCGGCGCGGGGCTCGTCGGCTCCACGCGCCGCGCGAGTTCGGCGACGGTCGGGGCTTCGAAGAGGGCACTCAGCTTGAGGTCGATGCCGAGCGCGCTGGAGATGCGCGCGACGGCGCGCGCGGCGATGAGGGAGTTGCCGCCCAGCGCGAAGAAGTCGTCCTCGATGTCGATCTCGTCGATGCCGAGCAGCGCCGACCAGACATCGGCGATCGTCTTCTCCACGGCGTTCCTGGGAGCCTTCCGGGCGCGGTCGGCGCGACCGAACTCGGGTGCCGGCAGGGCCTTGCGGTCGAGCTTGCCGTTGGTGAACGTGGGCAGCCGGTCCATCACGCGGATGGCCGCGGGATGCATGTACTCGGGAAGGCTCAGCGCGAGCGTCGCGCGTAGCGCGTCCACGTCGAGATCGGCCGGCTCGACGTACGCGGCGAGCCGGAGCATCCCGGTCGGGTCGGGCAGGGCGAGGACGACGGCCTGGCGCGCGCCCGCCGCGACGAGCGCGGCCTCGACGTCGCCGAGCTCGATGCGGTAGCCGCGCACCTTGACCTGGTGGTCGGCACGCCCCAGGAACTCGAGCTCGCCGTCGGCGCGCAGCCGTCCGTCGTCGCCGCTGCGATAGAGCCTGCCACCCTCGACCAGCGGATCCTCGACGAAGCGCTCGGCATCGAGGTCGGGCCGGTTCAGGTAGCCGCGGGCGACGCCCGCGCCACCGATGAAGATCTCGCCGCGCGTGCCGGCCGGCACCGGCCGCAGGCGCTCGTCGAGCAGCCGGATGAAGCAGTTGGCGGGTGGCCGCCCGATGGGCACGATGTCGCGATCGCGCTCGGGATCGAAGCGGCGGAAGGCCGCATCGATCGTGGCCTCGGTGGGGCCGTACATGTTGTAGAGCGCGATGCCGGTGAGTTCATGCCAGCGCAGGGCATCCTGCGGCGCGAGCACGTCGCCGCCGACGAAGACGGCCCGCAGCGGCAGTGGCTTCGGGTCGCGCGAAAGCTCGTCCACCATGGCGGCGAGCTGGCCGGGCACGGCCTGCAGCAGCTTCACGTCAGTGGCCCGGATGAGGTCGAGCATCGCGCGGGGATCGCGCGCGACCTCGTCGTCCGCGACCACGATGCTGCCGCCGGAGATGAGCTGGGGCCAGATCTCGACGCCGGCGGCGTCGAAGGCGAGGGTGGTGCGCTGGAGTGCCGCCTCGCCGACGCCCACCGAGAACTCGGCGGCGAACCAGCGGGCATGGTTGGTGATGTTGCGGTGCTCGACCATCACGCCCTTCGGGCGCCCGGTCGAGCCCGACGTGTAGAGCACGTAGGCGAGGTCGGCCGGCGTGTTGACCCGCGGCAGGGCCTTGGACGGCGCTGCCTCGATGGAGGGCGCCTCGACGTCCACGAGCAGCACCTGGCAGGACGGGGGCACGCGCAGGCCGGCCGAGGTGGCCGCCTGGGCGAGCAGCACCCGCGGCTGCGCGTCGTCGATGATCAGGTTCGAGCGCGCGGGCGGGTGATGCGGATCGATCGGCACGTAGGCACCGCCCGCCTTGACGATCGCGAGCATGGCGACGATCGCGTCGAGCCCGCGTTGCAGGCAGAACGCCACCCGGTCGTCGCGCGTGACCCCCATGGCGCGGAGCCGCCGGGCGAGGCGGTTGGCGCGGGCATCGAGCTCGCGGTAGTCGATCCGCTGGTCGCCCTGCGCGACCGCGAGCGCATCGGGCGTGCGTGCCACCTGGGTCTCGAAGAGGCCGACCAGGGTCGTCTCGACGACCGACGGGGCGACGATGGCGCCGCGGTACTGGAGGCCGTGCTTCTCCTCGCGCGACAGGATGTCGAGTTCCGCCAGCGGCGTGTCGGGCGCAGCCAGCACGGCGGACAGCAGGCGCTGGAAGTGGGTCGCCATCGATTCGACATGGGCGCTGTCGAAGAGCTCGCTCGCGTACTCGAGCGTCGCGACCAGGCCGCAGTCCGATTCGGTGAGCGTCAGCGAAAGGTCGAACTGGACGTCCTTCGTCGGCAGGTGCGTGACGCTGCATTCGGCCGTGCCGAGGCGGAAGGGGCGGGCCGCCGCCTCGTTGAGCGCGAAGGAGACCTGGAAGAGCGGATTGACGCCCGGCTCGCGCGCCGGCGCGAGCGCGGCGACGAGGCGGTCGAACGGAACGTCCGCATGCTGGAAGGCACCGAGGACGGTCCTGCGCGTGCGCCGCAGGAGCTCGCGGAAGTCCGGGTTGCCGCCGAGGTCGTTGCGAAGCACCAGCGTGTTGATGCAGTAGCCGACCAGCGATTCGTTCTCGATCCCGTCGCGCATCGCGATCGGGGTGCCCACCGCGACATCCTCGTGCCGGCAGTGGCGCGCCAGCAGCGCGGCGAACAGGGCGAGGAAGGCCACGAACGGCGTCGCCGATTCGCTGCGCGCCAGCTCGGTGATCGCCTTGACCGACGCCCGGTCGATTCGCCACTCCACGCGATTGCCGGTGCGGCTCGCCCGGCGTCCACGGGGCCGGTCGAGCGGCAGGGGCAGGTCCTCGAGGCCGGCGAGGCGCTCGCGCCACCAGGCGAGCGAGTCCTCGCGGGCGGCCTCCGCTGCCGCGCGCGACTGCGTGGCGACATAGGCCGCGAAACTGGAGACGAGCGGGGCGAGCCGCAGCGGGCGGCCTTCGACGCGGGCGCGATAGAGCTCGGCGAGGTCGCTGGCGATCACGCCGATCGACCAGCCGTCGGTCACGATGTGGTGCGCGACGAGCACGAGCAGGTGGCGGCGCTCGTCGAGCCGGATGAGCTTCGCCCGCATGAGGGGTGCGCGGGCGAGGTCGAACGGCGCCTCCACGAAGTCGGTGACGACGGCATCGACCTCGTCGCGATCGCGCGGCCCGACACGAGCCGGATCCGCGTCCAGCTGCAGCGCCAGGCCAGGCTTCGGCTCCACCACCATGCGCGGTTCGCCGTCGACCGCCTCGAAGCGCGCCCGCAGCGCGTCGTGGCGTGCGGCGAGGGCGGCCACGGCATCGGAAAGGGCGGCCGGATCGATCTCGCCTTCGATCGAGACGGCCTGCGCGACGTGGTACGCCGACCCGGTTTCCGGCAGCTGGGCCAGCATCCACAGGGCCGCCTGCGCCGGCGTGGCGGGGATCTCCCGTGCCGCGTCTCGCGCATCGGTGCCGGACACCGCGGCCGGCGCTCCGGCCGCCGACTTCCCCCTGGCCTCGGCCACCCGGGCGGCGTATGCGCGCAGGGTCGGGGCATCGAAGATGGCGGCAGTTTCGAGCTCGACGCCGAACTGGCTGCGCACCCGGTTGGCGAGGCGCATGGCGGTAAGGGAGTGGCCCCCCAGTTCGAACCAGTCGTCCCCGGGGCGCGCCGGCGATACGCCGAGCAGCTCTTCCCAGATCGCGGCGATCGCGGTTTCGGTGTCGGTCAGACCATCGTCGCCCGGCGCACCGACTCCGCCGAGGCATGGCTGCGTCGAATCCGCATCCGCCCGGGGTGAAGGCTTGGGATAGGCTGGAATGCTCGTGGGCATGGCTGGCTAGTCCTGCTGTCGGTGGCGTCGGTCGTCGCGGACCGCGCGAGGCTTCTCCGGCTCATCGCTGTGCGGGCATCGCCCGCTCGCCTGTAGGGTCGGTTCGCCGGCGGGCGGCTGCGATGGCCCGGCGGCGCTCGAGTGTTCGGCCGGATGCTTGCACCCACCCCTTGACAGGACCACCGTTGTCTGCCCACCTGCCCTTCGAGGCCGACGGACGGCGGCCGTGGCGCCGTTCGTCGCGCGGGAGCGCGAGGCGGGCGGATCGGGCGCGACTGCGAGGGGCGAACGGACGAGCATTCACGCGATGAAGAAGACAAGCTTCGATCGCCTGGCGAGCGGCGCCGCCTGGAGCATCGTCGGCAAGGCGGTCCAGACCGTCGTGACGCTCGCCACCCTGGTGGTGATCGCGCGGATGGTCGGCCCGGAGGCCTACGGCGTGTTCGCCCTGACCTGGATCACCGTGGGGCTGATCGAGATCTTCGCGACGATGGCGCCGATCGACACGCTGGTGCAGCGGCGCGAGCTCCGTCCGGGGCACCTGAACGCCACCTTCTGGGCGTCCCTGGTGGTGGGCTTCCTCGGCCTCGGCTGCCTCACGCTGGCAGCGGGCGAGGTGGCCGGCTTCCTGCAGGGCGGGGCGCTGCTCGAGGAGATCCTGCCGGCCCGCGCACTGACCCTGCCCCTGGGCGCGCTTGCCGTGGTGCCGATCGGCCTGCTGATGCGCGAGGCCCGGTTCAAGGCGATCGCGGGCATCGAGTCGCTGGCGAGCGTCGCGGCGAGCCTCGTCGGCCTGGCGTTCGCCTTTGGCGGGGCCGGCGTCTGGAGCCTGGTGTTCATGGAGATCGTGCGCGCATTCGCGACCGCCGCCGTGGGCTTCCTGGTCGCGCGCTGGCGTCCCGGCGTCCGGATGGGGGTGACCGACTTCACCGACCTGCTCGGCTTCAACGCGAGCACCTGGGGCGCCTGGGGGATCGTCTATCTCGACGGCGAGCTGCCACGCACGCTCATCGCCCGCTCGCTCGGCTCCACCGCGGTCGGCCTGTACTCGATGGCCATGCGCCTGTTCGACCAGGTCGTGACGCTCCTGATGCGGCCCGCCTACCAGGTCGTGCAGACCGGTGCGGCGCGCACGCAGGACGATCCCGTCGCGGTGGGCGAGCTTGCCCTGGGCACGATGCGCGCGAGCGTCGTGCTGGCGGCGCCGCTCTTCCTGGGGATCGCGGCGATCTCGCCGGTGCTGATTCCGCTCGTGTTCGGCGCCGAGTGGGTCGGCGCCGTCGGCGTGATCCAGGTGATGATGCTGTTCGCCGTGCGATCGCCCGTCACCATGGTCCAGACGGCGATCATCCGGGGCATGGGCAAGGCCCACTGGCACCTGGGCGTCGCGGCGCTCGGCGTCTGCCTGACGCTGGCCGTGCTCTGGGTGTCGCTCCCCTATGGCCTGGTTGCCGTGGCGGCCGCCATGGGCGTGCGGGGCATCCTGCTCTTTCCCTCGTACGCCATCCTGGTGCGGCGCCTGACGGGACTGTCCGTGCGGGACCAGGCGCTCGCGAGCGTCGGTGCCACCGTCGCCGCCCTGGTGATGGCGGCGGCCGTCCTCGGGGCCCTTGCCTGGCTGTCCGGCATCGTGGCGGATGCGGCCGCCCTCGCCATTGCCGTGCCCGGCGGGGCGGTCGTCTATTGGGCGGCCTTGCGGCTTTTCTCGCGCCAGTCGGCACGCGTGGTGGATGCGGTCCTCGCCGCCCTGGTGCGGCGCGACCGGGCCGGACTGCGGGCCGCGCTCGGTGGCGCGGCCGGATCCTGAGCGCCCGGCCCGGCCCGCCGCGAACGCCCGGCATTCGGACAAAAGAAAAGGGCCTCGCGCGGCGAGGCCCTCTCGTGGACTGCCCGGCCCGTCGGGCGGGCCGTCGCGATCACTTGATCTTGGCTTCCTTGTAGATCACGTGCTTGCGGGCGACCGGATCGAACTTCTTGATCTGCATCTTCTCCGGCATGTTCCGCTTGTTCTTGTCGGTGGTGTAGAAGTGGCCGGTTCCGGCCGTCGATTCGAGCTTGATCTTCTCGCGCATGGCAATCCTCCGCGTCGTGGAAGTGGGGCGGGCCGGGCGCCTACGCGACCTGGCCGCGCTGGCGCAGCTCTTCGAGCACCACCTCGATGCCCTTCTTGTCGATCAGGCGAAGGCCCGCGCTGGAGACGCGCAGGCGCACCCAGCGACGCTCGCTCTCGAGCCAGAAGCGACGATACTGCAGGTTCGGCAGGAAGCGGCGCTTGGTCTTGTTGTTCGCGTGCGAAACATTGTTCCCGACCATCGGGCCCTTGCCGGTGATCTGGCAAACGCGTGACATCTCGAACTCCTTGGCCTGGCGCGAGGGCCGGCTTCGCTCCGGCCGACCGGCCGGCGTGGGACGCTGCTTGCAGGCGCAGCAAAGCCAATAATTCTATCGCGGGCCTGGCGGCATGGCAAGGCGGCGGTGCCCGGGCCTAGACGAGGCCCTGCTCGGCGAAGGACAGGACCCGGTTGCCCGCCACAATGAGGTGGTCCAGCACCCGGACCTCCAGCGGTTCGAGCGCCCGGCGCAGGGCGTCCGTGAGGGCGCGGTCGGCGTGGCTGGGTTCCGCCACGCCCGACGGGTGATTGTGGGCGAAGACCACCGCCCCGGCGTTGAGCTCGATGGCGCGCCGGACGATCTCGCGGGGATAGACGGCGGTCTGGGTCAGGGTGCCCCGGAAGAGCTCGTCGGCCGCGAGCAGCCGGTTGCGGCAATCGAGGAAGAGGCCGACGAAGGCCTCGTGGGGGCGGTCGCGCAGCCAGAGCGTGAGGAATGCGCGCACGGCCGCGGGCGACTGCATGGCGTCGCCCCGATGGAGCTCCTCGCGCAGGGTGCGTCGGGCGAGCTCGACCGCCGCCTGCAGGCTCGCCCAGCTCGCGAAGCCGGCGCCCGGGGCGGCGCAGAAGGCCCGGCTGCCGCTTGCGACGAGGGCCTGGAGGCTCCCGAAACGCCCGATGAGGTCGTGGGCGAGCCCGACGGCGCTGCGGCCGCGCGTGCCGTTGCGCAGGACGATGGCGAGCAGCTCGGCATCGGACAGGGCGGCGGCGCCCTGTGCCACGAGGCGCTCGCGGGGACGCGACTGCGCCGGCCAATCGGTGATGGACATGGGCGATACCTTAGAATCGGGCTTTGTGACCAGGCGCATGCGCGCGGGATGATCGATCGACGTGGCGGAACCCAGCAATTCGCCGGGGGAGGGAGCGGCCCGCGTGGGCCCGCACTCCTTCCTGACCCTGCATTACCGGCTCAGTCTCGCCGATGGCGGCGGCGACGTCATTAACACCTTCGGCGGAAAGCCGGCGACCTTCCAACTCGGCCACGGACAACTGGCCGAACCCCTCGAACGACTGCTCTACGGCCTGACCGACGGCGCGCACGCGGTGTTCGACGTCGCGCCCGAGCAGGCCTGGGGCGAGCGCAACCCGGAGCTCGTCCAGCGGCTGTCGCGCGCGGTGTTCGATGCCAATGCGGATCCCGGCGCCACCTACGAGCCGGGCGACGTGGTCGATTTCGCCCGCCCCGACGGTGGGCGCTTTGCGGGAGTCCTCAAGGCGATCGACGACAATTCGGTGCTCGTCGACTTCAACCATCCGCTCGCCGGACGCTCGGTCCGGTTCGAGGTGAGGATTCTCGGAGTGCTCTGATGGAAACCCTGCTCGCCCAGCCTCGCGGCTTCTGTGCCGGCGTCGATCGCGCGATCGAGATCGTCGAGCGCGCGCTCGAGCGCTTCGGTGCGCCGATCTACGTCCGGCACGAGATCGTGCACAACGCGCACGTCGTCGACGACCTCCGGGGGAAGGGCGCCGTCTTCGTCGAGGAGCTCGACGAGGTGCCGGACGGGGCGACCGTGATCTTCTCCGCCCACGGCGTGTCGCGCGCGGTGCGCGACGAGGCGCAGCGGCGGGGGCTGCGCGTGTTCGATGCGACCTGCCCGCTGGTGACCAAGGTCCATGTCGAGCTGCAGAAGATGCGGCGCGACGACCGCGAGATCGTCATGATCGGCCACGCCGGCCATCCCGAGGTGGAGGGAACGATGGGCCAGGCGGATGGCGGCGTGTATCTCGTCGAGACGGTGGACGACGTGGATCGCCTGCAGGTGAAGGATCCCGACCGGCTCGCCTTCGTCACCCAGACCACCCTGTCGGTGGACGACTGCCGCGAGATCATCGATGCGCTGAAGCGGCGCTTCCCGAACATCGCCGAGCCGAAGAAGCAGGACATCTGCTACGCCACGCAGAACCGCCAGGACGCGGTGAAGGTGCTGGCACAGCAGTGCGACCTGGTGCTCGTGATCGGCTCGCCCAACAGTTCCAACAGCAACCGCCTGCGCGAGGTCGCCGCGAAGATGGGCTGCGAGGCGCGCCTGATCGGCTCGGCCGCCGAGCTCGACCCGCGCTGGCTCGAGGGCAGGCGGCGGATCGGTGTCACCGCGGGCGCTTCCGCGCCCGAGGTGCTGGTGACCCAGCTCATCGAGCGACTGGGCGAACTCGGTTCGGCCCGGGTGGTACCCCTGCCGGGCATCGAGGAGAACACGGCCTTCCCGCTGCCCAGGGGCCTGGGACGGGACTGAGGCGCGGCGCGCGCGCCGGCGACCGGCGCCGGGGCGCGCAGCCGCTCAGAGCACGCAGCCGTAGTGCGCCGACGACACCAGGCGCACGTACTTGTCGTGCACCGACCCCGGCCGGATTGCAGCCGGCCTCTCACGGGGGTGCCATTCGGCCATCCGCCGGTCGATCTCCTCCTGCGGCAGCTCCACGTCGAGCGTCCGCTTGCCCGGATCGATGACGATCATGTCGCCGTCGCGCACCGCCGCGATCGGCCCGCCCCGGGCAGCCTCCGGCGAGATGTGCCCGATCAGGATGCCGTGCGACACGCCCGAGAAGCGGCCGTCGGTGATGAGGGCGACGTCCTCGCCGAGGCCGCGGCCCTGGAGCTGGATCGTCAGCATCACCATCTCCGGCATGCCGGGGCCGCCCACGGGCCCGACATTGCGCACGACCACCACGCTGCCCCGCTCGATCTCGCCCGCGCGGATGGCGGCCATGGTGTCCGCTTCCGACTCGAACACCCGCGCCGGGCCGCGGAACACACCCTTCGCGAGCGTCTTGCCCGAGAGCTTGAGCACGCAGCTCTCCGGCGCGATGTTGCCCTTCAGAACGCTGATGTGATTGTTCGGGGGCGCGATCGGGCGCGAGACGGGGAACACGAGGTCCTGCTCGCCGAGCTCGGCGAGCGTCGGGACCTGCGCGAGGTTCTCCGCGAGCGTGCGGCCCGTGACGGTCATCGCGTCGCCGTGCAGCAGGCCGTTGGCGAGCAGCTCCTTCATCACGACGGGCACGCCGCCGATGGCGTGCAGCGCCGCCATCGCGTAGGGCCCGTGCGGCTGAAGGTTGGCGATCAGGGGGATGCGCTCGCCCACCGCCTGGATCCGGTCGATGTCGATCGGCACCTGCGCCTCGCGGGCGATCGCGAGCAGGTGCAGGTACAGGTTCGTCGAGCCACCCATCGCATAGGCCGTGGCGATCGCGTTCTCGAAGGCCTTCTCCGTCATGATGTCGCGCGGCCGGATACCGGCGTCCATGAGCCGGAAGAGGGCATCGACCGACGCACTCGCCTGCGCGCGTACGTCGTCGTGCAGTGCGCTGCCCGCCCGGTAGTCGGCGGTATGCGATGCGCCGCGCGGCAGCATCATGCCGATCGCCTCGGCGATCGTGCTCATCGTGTTGGCGGTGAACATGGCGCCGCAGGTGCCGCTGCCGGGCATCACGTTGCGTTCGACCTCGAGGAACGCGTCGGTCGGGATCCGGCCCGCCTCGTGGGCGGCGCGTGCCTCGGCATAGTCGAGGATCGTGAGGTTGTTGCCCTTGGCGGACCAGGGTTCGATCGACACGCGGCCGGGCGACGACGTGCCGGGATAGAGGACGAGCCCGAAGGCGTTGGTGCGCGCGAGCGGCATCAGCGCCGCGGCGCCCGTCTTGTCGCAGCCGGAGATCACGAGCATCGCGTCGCCGTGGTGGGCGTAGTGCCCGATCTCGAAGCAGTCGGCTACGGTGTCGCGCGACACGAGGCTGTATCCGGCGGTGGGCGTGCCCTGGGTCAACGCGTCGGACACGGCCGGGGCGCCGACCACCAGGCCCTGGCCGCCGCGCTCGGCGACGAGGTCCGTGAGCAGGTCGGCCAGTTCGCGGACCCGGTTGTTGCAGCGGTGGGCGTTGGTCCAGGCCGCCGCGATCGTGACCACCGCCCGCGCGGCGGCGGCCCGGTCCGGATCGAAGCCCGCCGCGCGCAGCTCCACCCGCGAGCGCTTCCAGAAGATGCTGCTGTCCTGTGTCATGTCCGGTCTCCGGCTTCGATGTCGAGGCTCACCACCACGGCCGCGTTGGCGATGAGGATGGCGTCGTCCCCGCGTTCCGCGGGGACTTCCAGCCCGCCCGAGACCGCCTTCACGGTCACCTTGCCGTAGGGCAGCTCGGCGGCGACCGCATCGGTATCGACAGCCGCGGGATCGGGGACGCCGATGGTGACGTCGACATGCATGTCGTGCGGCGTCTTGCCGAGCGCCCGGAAGAAGCCGAGGCTGCTGTGGCGGATCGCGTCCGACACGGCGCGGCGCGCGGCCTTGGTGGCGTCACGCCCGTGGACGTCCACGCCCATGCCCATTTCGGTGATGCAGCGGATTCGGGTCATCGATGTCTCTGTTTTAAGTGATTCAATTGTTGTTTCTTTGGAAACGGTATTTTATACTATTCCCGGGGATCGCCCCGACGAAAGGAGTCAGGCATGTCCGCTGCCATCGAGCGCGAGAACCTCGCCGCGCAGGATCGCGGCGCCCTGGCCCGCATGGTGATGAAGCTCTTCGAGCACTGGAAGCTCGGCACCGAGGACCAGGCCGCCCTGCTGGGGATCGCCGCCAGCAACCGCGCCGCCCTGGCGCGCTACCGCCGGGGCGAGCCCATCGGCACCAGTCGCGACCAGTACGAGAGGGTGGGCCACCTCCTGGGGATCCACAAGAGCCTGCGCCTGCTGTTCCCGCGCAACCGGGAGCTCGCCTACCGCTGGATGACGACGCGCAACAAGGCATTCGACAACCTCACGCCGGTCGAGGTCATCAAGGAATGGGGCTTCGCCGGCCTGCTGATGGTGCGCGCCTATCTCGACAAGGCCCGGGGCAAGTGAAGCTTTTCGCCGACCTCACGCTTGCCGACCTCCACCAGGACGTCGCACGCAACATCGTGTCGCTGGCCAGGTCGCAGGATCTCTTCGACGACCTGTCCGAGGATCCCGGCGACTGGACGCTCGCGCAGGGCGTCGAGGCGGAGGTCAAGCCGCCGACCTATCGTTCCGCCCAGCCGCTCATCGACCGGCCCTTCGAGGACGCCGACTGGTTCAACGCGATCGCCTGGCCGTTCCGGCACTGGCAGGCGAGCCGCTTCTCGGACGGCTCGCACGGCGTCTGGTACGGATCCGACACGGTCGAGACCACCGTCTGCGAGACGGCCTACCACTGGTACTTCGGACTGCTCTCGGACGCGGGCTTCGAGAACGAGGTGGTGGTCGCCGAGCGCAAGGTCTATACGGTGGCCTGCAGCGCGGCGCTGCTCGACTTCAGGCGGGTGACGGCGGACTGGCCGCAGCTGCTGCACCCGACCGACTACACCTTCGCCCAGGCGGTCGGGGCACGCATCCACCGCGAAGGCCATCCGGGCCTGCTGATCCAGTCGGTCCGCAGGCCCGGCGGCGAGAACGTCGCCGTGTTCAATCCCGCCGTGCTGTCCAACCCGCGGCTGAACTGCCAGCTCGCCTATCGCCTGGAAGGCGATCGCATCCTCGTCGAGAAGCGACCGGGTCGGACCTGGCTCGAACTCGAGGTGAAGGCGCTGGCGGGCTGAGGCGCGCGTGGCACCCCGGCCCCCCGCTGCCCGGCCCCGCGGGCGGGGCCGGGGTCAGTCGTCCAGCCGGGACAGGTCCCGCACGGCGCCCTTGTCGGCCGACGTGGCGAGCAGTGCGTACGCCTTGAGCGCGGCCGACACCTTCCGCTTGCGCGGGCGGGCGGGCTTCCAGCCCCTGGCGTCCTGCTCGGCGCGCCGCTTGGCCAGCTCCTCGTCCGACAGCAGCACGTCGATGCGCCGGTTCGGGATGTCGATCCGGATGCGGTCGCCGTCGCGGACGAGCCCGATCGGGCCGCCGGCGGCGGCCTCCGGCGACACGTGCCCGATCGACAGCCCGGAGGTCCCGCCCGAGAACCGGCCGTCGGTGAGCAGCGCGCACGCCTTGCCGAGGCCCTTGGCCTTGATGTACGAGGTGGGATAGAGCATCTCCTGCATCCCCGGTCCGCCACGCGGTCCCTCGTAGCGCACGATCACGACGTCGCCGGCCTTCACCTGGTCGCCCAGGATGTGCTCCACCGCCTCGTCCTGCGACTCGGTCACGTGCGCCGGGCCCTCGAACACCAGCAGCGAGTCGTCCACGCCCGCGGTCTTGACCACGCAGCCGTCGGGCGCGATGTTGCCCACCAGGACGGCGAGCCCGCCTTCCTTCGAGTAGGCATGCTCGAACGAGCGGATGCAGCCACTGGCGCGGTCGGTATCGAGCGACGGCCAGCGGGTGTCCTGGCTGAAGGCCTCCTGGGTGGGGATGCCGGCGGGGCCGGCGCGGTAGAAGGTCTGCACCTCCGGCGAGGGATTGCGCATGATGTCCCACTGCTCGAGCGCGTCCTTGAGCGTGGGCGCATGGATCGTCGGCACGTCGGTGTGCAGCCGGCCCGCGCGATCCAGTTCGCCGAGGATGGCCATGATCCCGCCCGCGCGGTGCACGTCCTCGATGTGGTACT
>CAZDYQ010000027.1:0-35081 GCA_964509685.1 uncultured Burkholderiaceae bacterium | reverse complement strand
AGTCCGCGCAGCGGGCGACGGCCTCGTCGAAGTCGTCGTAGGCATTGACGGTCAGGACGGGGCCGAAGATCTCCTCGTCCTCGACCTTCATGCCGGGCCGCGTGTCGGTGAGCACGGTCGGCTGGACCACGGCACGCTCGCGACTGCCGCCGCACAGCAGCCGCGCGCCCTGCGACAGGGCCTCGTCCACCCATGACTGGATGCGGATTGCGGCGGGCTCGTCGATGACGGGACCGACGTCGATGCCCTCCTCGAGGGGGTTGCCCACCCGGCAGGCCTTCACCTTTTCGACGAGCAGCTCGGTGAACCGCTCGGCGACGCTGCGATGAACGAGGATGCGCTGCACCCCGATGCAGTACTGGCCGCCGTACACGACGCCGCCGCGCACGCAGCGCGTCGCGGCATGCTCGAGGTCCGCGTCCTCGGCGACGATCACGGCGCCGTTGCCGCCCAGCTCGAGCGCGACCTTCTTGCGGCCGGCGATGTTCTTGATGTGCCAGCCGACCTTCGCGCTGCCGGTGAAGCTCACCATGGCGAAGCGCTCGTCGCGCACCATGGCCTCGGCCAGCGGCACGGGGCAGTGGCAGACCTCGAGGGCGCCTTCCGGCAGCCCGGCCTCCGCGAAGACCTCCTGGAGCAGGCGGGAGGTGAGCGGCGTCTGCGGCGCGGGCTTGAGGACCACGCTGTTGCCGACCGCGAGCGCGGGCGCCACCTTGTGCAGGACGAGGTTGAGCGGGAAGTTGAACGGCGCGATCGCCAGCACGAGGCCGATGGGATAGCGACGCGCCAGGCCGACCCGGCGGCGGGCCCGCGCGAGCCCCTCGAGGTCGATCCTGTCGAGCGAGAGCGCGCGTCCCTCCGCATCGGTGGCCTGGTACTCGAACACGCCGGCGTCGATGTCGAGCGGGACTTCCTCGCCGCCGAAGCGGCGCGCCTCCGAGCCCGCGTTGCGCAGGTTGAAGATCGCGCGCGAGACCTCGCCACGGGCGTCGTACATCGGCTTGCCCGCCTCGGCGGCGATGAGGCGCGCGAACTCCTCGCGGCGCGACTCCACGCTGCGCGCCGCGCGCTCCAGGATGTCGGCGCGCGCGAAGCGCGGAAGCTTGCGCATGACCTGGAAGGCGGACTGGGCGCGGGCGATGGCGGCCTCGACCTCGGCCTGTCCGCAGACCGGCATGTGGCCGACGATCGAGCCGTCGAAGGGGGAGAGGATCGGTTCAGACTGCATCGAGATTTTCCTCCTGCTGCGAGGCCGCCGATACTATGGCAATCCGCGTGCAACGCGAAATCGGTCCCGGGAGGACGATGTCTTGATCGAGCCCGCCAGCCTGCGCTATTTCCGCGAAGTCGCCGCGCAGGGCTCGCTTCGGCACGCCGCCGAGCGCCTGTACATCGCGCAGAGCGCGCTCAGCCGCCAGATCCGCGCCCTCGAGGAAGATCTCGGCGTTCCCCTCTTCGAGCGGCGCGCCCGCGGCATGGTGCTCACGGCCGCGGGCCGGCTCCTGCTCGACTACACCGAGGATTCGCGCGCCCGGCTCGAGGCGCTGCGCTCGCAGATCCAGGACTTCGAGTCGCTGCGCCGCGGCGAGGTGGACATCGCCTGCGTCGAGGGCCTGCTCAACGGCTTCATGCCCGAGTTCGTCGAGGCGGTGCAGCGCGAGCACCAGGGCCTCGTGCTGCGGGTTGCCGCCATGGGCTCGCAGAGCGTGGCCGAGGCGGTGGCCGAGCATCGCTTCGACCTGGGCATCCTGTTCGGCCAGCCGCCTCGCGGCGACCTCGTCGAGATCGCGCGCATGCGCCAGCCCCTGTGCGTGATCGTCGCGCCCGGCCACCCGCTCGCGTCCAGGCGCACATGCCGGCTGCCCGACGTCGTGCCGTTCGGCGTGGTGATGCCCGACCGCTCCTTCGGTATCCGCCAGCTGGTCGACCGGGTGAGGGCCGTGGAGCGGATCGAGCTGCGGGTGGTCGTGGAGACCAACACGCTTGCCTTCGCCTGGCGCATGGTGCAGCGCACAGGGTACGTCACCTTCCTGCCGCTCGACTCGGTCCGGACGGAGGTGGAGAGCGGCCGGCTCGTGGCCATCCCCCTCGAGGAACGGCTCCTGCGCGACACGCGCGTGACGCTGGTGGCGAGCCCCGCGCGCCAGCTTTCCGCGGCGGCGAGCTGGACGCGCGAGCGCCTCAAGGAGTCCATGGCCGCGAGCGCACGGGTGCCGGCCGTCGTCCGCCGCAGGAGGAGCGGATGACCGTCGCGCCGCAATAGCGACGCGCGGCTAGCCACGACCCGTCGGACGCGGCATCGCCTCGGGAGCGTTCCATTAATTAGAACGCAGGAGTCGAATTTGGTTGATTCCCGGGAATTCCCCCCGCGCTTAGACTCCGCGGGAAGCCCTCACTGCGGCCGCGTGTCGCGGGCCCGACCACGCTACCAACAACGGAGCAGACCCGATGAAACTTCCCAGCCTGTTCGCCCGCGGGTGCGCCAGCCCCCTGGCCAAGCTCGCCCTGGCGGCCACGGTCGCCGCCACGCCCCTTGCCTTCGGCTCGAAGGCGATCGCGCAGGACACCATCCGCTTCGGCGCGCCCCTGCCGCTCACCGGCGCGCTCGCGCCCGAAGCCCTCAAGCAGCAGCAGGGCTACAACCTGTGGGCCGAGGAGGTCAACAAGGCGGGCGGGATCGACGTCGGCGGCAAGAAGATGAAGGTCGAGATCGTCTACACCGACTACCAGTCGAACACGCCGCGCGCAGTCCAGGCCGCCGAGCAGCTGATCACCCAGGAGAAGGTGCACTTCCTGTTCTCGCCCTTCGGCTCGGGCGCCGCCAAGGCGGCCAGCACGGTCTCCGAACGCTACAAGGTCCCGACCATCGCCTCGACGGCCTCTTCGGTGCAGGTCTACGACCAGGGCTACAAGTACCTGTTCGGTACCTTCACCCCGAACGACACGCTCACCACGCCGCTCACCGAGCTGGTCGTCAAGCAGGCGCCGCACGTCAAGCGGGTCGCGATCCTCGCCCGCAACGACCTCTTCCCGCTCGCCATCGCCCAGGAGATGGAGAAGTCGGCCAGGGCCAACAACCTCGAGGTGGTGTCGTTCGAGAAGTACGCCATCAACACGATGGACCATTCGTCGGCGCTCGCGCAGATCAAGGCGCTGAAGCCCGAATGGATCTTCGCGACCGGCTACATCAACGACCTGGTGCTGCTGCGAAAGCAGATGGGTGACCAGCGCATCGAGGCCGAAGTCGTCACGATGATCGCCGGACCGGCCTACCAGGAGTTCATCGACGCGGCGGGCGCGGGCGCCGAGAACATCAGCAGCGCGGCCTGGTGGCACCCGGCGGTGAAGTACGAGGGCGTCGATCTCTTCAAGACGGCCGAGAACTACGTGAAGCTCTTCGAGGCCAAGTACAACGTGACGCCCGACTACGCCCAGGCTTCTTCCTCCGTCTCGGGCGAGCTCTTCCGGCTGGCCATCGAGAAGGCCGGCTCGCTCGATCGCGACAAGGTGCGCGACGAGCTTGCGAACATGGACGTCATGACCTTCTGGGGTCCGGTGCGTTTCGGTCCCACGGGACAGATCAACTCGCTCGAGCCGCCGGTCTTCCAGATCCAGGGCGGCAAGGCGGTGGTCGTGCATCCCGCCGAGATCAAGCAGGGCGACCTGCGGCTCGGCGTCAAGTAACACAGCCCGTTCCACCCGGGCCATGCCGCGGCGCCCGCCGCGGCATGGCCGACCGAGCATCGATCGAACATGTTCACATTGCAGATTCTGGCCAACGGCGTCGTGCTGGGTTGCCTGTACGCCTGCATCGCCGTCGGCTTCTCGCTGGTGTGGGGCGTGCTCAACGTCATCAACCTGATGCACGGCTCGTTCATCGTGCTCGGTTCCTACCTGGCCTGGGGCGCCTACAACAGCCTGGGCCTGAGCCCCTGGGTCTGCCTGCTGGTCGCGGCGCCGCTGTTCTACGTCGCCGGCTACCTGATCCAGCGCGGGGTGCTCAATCGCGTCATCGCGGCGCCCGTCCTGGTGACGCTGACGCTCACGTTCGGGCTGGACCTCATCCTCAACAACGCGATGCTGCTCGCCTTCAAGGCCGACTACCGCAAGCTGCTGCTCGACCCGCCGCTCGGCACGGTCGCCTTCGGCTCGGTGGTGGTGCCCGTCGACCGCATCATCGCGACTTTCCTCGCGCTGGCGCTGACCGGCCTGCTCTACGTGATCCTGCGTCGCTCCCGGATCGGGCGGGCGATCATCGCGGTGCGCCTCGATCGTGACGCGGCGCGGCTCATGGGCGTCAACGTCGCCTCCACGTATGCGGCCGCCTTCGGCTTCGGCGCGGCAATGGCGGGATGCGCGGGCGTGCTGCTCGCGCTGATCTTCCCGATCTCGCCGCTGTCGGCGACGCCCTACCTCGGCAAGGCCTTCGTCGTCTGCGTGCTGGGCGGCCTCGGCAGCGTGCCCGGGGCGGTGCTCGGCGGACTGATCCTCGGCCTGGTCGAGAGCTTCGGGGCGTTCGCCATCGGTCCCGAGCACGCGGTGACGCTCTCGTTCGCCCTGCTCATCCTCTTCCTCATCTTCCGGCCCCAGGGCCTCCTCGGGAAGCGAGGGTTCGAATGATGCGCCGCAAGGACTGGATCCTGTTCGGCGGGCTGCTCCTGCTCGCCTTCGTGCCGCTGCTGGGCGGCGAGGCCTATACGCTGCGCCTGGCCACGATGGCGTGCATGTACGCCACCATGGCGGCCTCCTGGAACGTGATCGGCGGCATGGCGGGCTATCCGTCGTTCGCCACCGCCGCCTTCTTCGGGCTGGGAGCCTACACCGGTGGCGTGCTGCTGGCGGCCGGCAACCCGCTCGCGGTGGCGATCCTGGCGGCGGGCGCGATCGCGTTCGCCGGCGCCATGCTGCTGGGGGCGGTGCTGATGCGCCTGCGCGGCCACTATTTCGCCATCGCGAGCCTGGCGGTGGCCGAAGTCCTGCGCGAGCTGACGAACTCGGCGACCGACCTCACGGGCGGCGGGATGGGCCTGAACATCCCGCTGGGCACCGGCGACGGCGTGATGGACGAATCGACGTTCTATTTCTACGCGATGTGGTCCCTGCTGTTCCTGGCGGTGATCGTTATCGTGTTCATCGAGCGCTCACGCCTGGGCTTCGGGCTCGCCTGCATCCGCCAGAACGAGTCGGCCGCCGACATGATCGGCGTCAACGGCACCCTGTACAAGAGCCTCGCGTTCGGCTTCTCGGGCGTGTTCGTCGCGATGGCCGGAACGCTCTACGCCGGCTGGGTGCACTACATCGAGCCGCCGGACGTCTACGACATCCTGTTCGCCGTCAAGCCGATCGTCATGGTGCTGCTCGGCGGTCTCGGATCGACGGCTGGAGCCATCATCGGCGCCTTCACCTTCCTCGGCATCGAGGAACTGGTCTGGCGCAACTACCTGCAGGTCCATACGGGCGTGCTCGGCTTCCTGGTCGTGGCGCTGCTCCTGTTCCTGCCCCACGGGATCGTTTCCATCGGGCGCCGCGTGCGCTCACTGCGGGCTGGCCATGTCTGACCTGATGCAACTCGAGGCGGTGTCGCGCCGTTTCGGCGGACTGCACGCGCTGGACAAGGTGACGCTGCGGATCGGCCGGGGCGAGATCCTCGGCCTGATCGGCCCGAACGGGGCGGGCAAGACCACCCTCGTCAACGTCGTGACGGGCGTGCACCGGGCGACCGGCGGGCGCGTGCTCTTCGAGGGCAAGGACATCACGTCCTACAAGCCCTACCAGGCCGCCCGGGCCGGCATCGCGCGGACGTTCCAGGTCGTGCAGCCGTTCCCCGAGCTCAGCGTGCTCGAGAACGTGACGGCCGCGGCGCTGTTCAGCGGCGCCAACGGCGGGCTGCGCCATGCCCGGGACGTCGCCGCCGAGCAGCTCGAGTTCGTCGGCCTGGCGGCGGCCGCCGACCAGCCGGCCGCGACGCTGACGCTGGCCATGCGCAAGCGCCTGGAGCTGGCAAAGGCGCTCGCGATGAAGCCGCGGCTGCTTTTCCTCGACGAGGTGAATGCGGGGCTGAACTCGGCCGAGGTGGAGCAGGCGATGGGCCTGATCCGCCAGATCGCCTCGTCCGGGGTCACCATCGTGCTGATCGAGCATCTCATGAAGGTGGTGCTGACGATCTGCTCGCGGATCGTGGTCCTGCACAACGGGGCGCTCATTGCGGACGGACCGCCCGCGAGCATCGTGTCCAACCAGCATGTCGTCGAAGCGTACCTCGGCAAGAAGTACGCGCAGATGGCGGCGCAGGCTTCGGGGAACCCATGACGACACCATCGAGCCCTGTCTCGCCGGCGGGTGCCGGCGAGCTGCTGCGCATCGAGGGCCTGCAGTCGGGCTACGGGCAGGTCACGGTCCTGTGGGACGTGAACCTCGTGGTCCGGGATGCGCAGATCACGGCCCTGATCGGCTCCAACGGCGCCGGCAAGTCCACGCTGATGCGCACGATCTCCGGCCTGGTGCCCGTGCGTGCGGGCCGGATGACCTGGCAAGGACGCGAGATCCAGCGCTGCACGCCCGCCCAGGTCCTCGAGATGGGCATTGCCCATGTGCCGGAGGGCCGCAGGCTCTTCAGCGCGATGACGGTCGAGGACAACCTGATCATGGGGGCGTACCTGCGCAAGGGACAGGGGGCGCAGATCGCGCGCGACCTGGACCGCGTCTACACCATCTTTCCCAAGCTCGCCGAGCGCCGCAACCAGGCGGCCGGCACCATGTCCGGCGGCGAGCAGCAGATGTGCGCGATCGGGCGCGGCCTCATGAGCGCGCCGCGCCTGCTGATGATCGACGAGCTGTCGCTCGGCCTCTCGCCCCTGCTCGTGGAGCAGCTGGTCGAGGCGCTCATCGCGCTCAACCGCGAGGGGCTGGCGATCCTCGTGGTCGAGCAGGACGTGGTCGCGGCGCTCGAGGTCTCGAGCCATGCCTTCGTCATGGACCAGGGGCGCGTCGTCCAGCACGGACCCAGCGACCAGTTGCTCGCGGACCCGGCGGTCCGCAAGGCCTACCTCGGCGCCCTTGCCGAGTAGGGGCCCGCAAGGGCTCCGCCTTTTTCACGGAGAAGAGGAATGACTACCCGGATTCTTTCGGTTGGCGGTTATCGCTACATCCCGGCGGTTTCGCAGTATTCGGGCGGGGTGGCGGCCGAGGCGGGCTTTCGCATCGAGCGCGCGCGGTTCTCGCGCGTCGTGCCGCTGCGCGAGGGCTTCGACCTGATCGAGAAGCATCTCGCGTCGATCGGGCGCCCCAACGCGGCGTTCTGCGCATGCGAGCTGCGTTCGCCCGCCCCGTTCACCGAACAGGGCTTCCGCGAGTTCAACGCGATCTATGTCGGCACGCTCAAGCGATGGGACATCATCGAGGGCGACACCAATCCCGTCGCGCGCAGCAATGTCTGTCCCGAACTGGATCCGCCGGCCGAGCCGGGCTTCTACGCGTTCAGCTATACCGTGGTCGATCCGGATGCGGCCCCGTCGTTCGTCGTGGCGGGCAGCGCCGAGGCGCCGGAGGGCAAGGGCGACTACCGCGACAATGCGATCGCCCGCGGCGACACTTCGCCGTCCGGCCTGCGCACGAAGGCGCAGTGGGTGCTGGGCGAGATGGAGCGACGCATGCAGCTGCTGGGCTTCGACTGGGGCTCGGTCACCGCGACGCAGCTCTATACGGTGCACGACGTGCATCCCTTCGTCGGCGACGAGCTCGTCAAGCGCGGCGCGATGCGCGCCGGCCTGACCTGGCACTTCGTCCGCCCGCCGATCCTCGAGCTCGAGTACGAGATGGATGTCCGCGGCATCCCCGTCGAGCGCATCATCAACGTCTAGCGAGGTCGGGATGAAACTGCTGCGTCATGGTCCCGCCGGGCGGGAAAAGCCCGGCATCCTCGATGCCGAGGGCCGGGTTCGCGACCTTTCCGGCCAGGTGCGCGACATCGACCTCCGGGAGCTGACCCCGGAGCGGCTCGCCGGGCTCGCGAGGCTCGACCTCGCGAGCCTGCCCCTGGTGCCCGCCTCCGAGCGGATCGGCCCCTGCGTTGCGCCGATCGGCAAGGTGGTCTGCGTCGGGCTCAATTACTCGGACCATGCCGCAGAGAGCGGCATGCCGGTGCCGACCGAGCCGATCCTGTTCCTCAAGCCGTCGAGCGCGGTCTGCGGACCCAATGACGACGTCGAGATCCCGCGCGGATCGCGCAAGACCGACTGGGAGGTCGAGCTGGGCGTGGTGATCGGCAAGCGGGCGAAGTATGTCGAGGAGGCCGACGCGCTCGACTACGTCGCCGGCTACTGCGTGGTCAACGACGTGTCGGAGCGCGAGTTCCAGCTCGAGCGCCAGGGCCAGTGGGACAAGGGCAAGGCGCACGACACCTTCGCCCCGGTCGGACCCTGGCTCGTGACCCGCGACGAGGTGCCCGATCCGCAGGCGCTGTCGATGTTCCTGGAGGTCAATGGCCACCGGTACCAGGACGGCAGCACGAAGACCATGGTATTCGGGGTGCGCGAGCTCGTTGCCTATGCCTCGCGCTTCATGACGCTCGAGCCGGGGGACGTGATCTCCACGGGCACCCCTCCGGGCGTCGGCATGGGCCAGAAGCCGCAGGTCTTCCTGAAGGCCGGCGACGTGATGCGCCTGGGCATCGAGGGGCTCGGCGAGCAGCGCCAGGTCTGCGTGAACGCCTGAGTCAGGTTCCGCAGAATGTCCGGTAGCAGGCGGTCACCTCCGCCGGCGCCGGCTCGGCCCAGGGCGCAAGCTCGGGCGCATCGTCGAAGGGACGACGCACGGCCGCCAGCATCCGCTCGAACGGGGAGAGATCCCCATCGTCGCTGGCGGCCGCCAGCACTTCCTCGACCCGGTGATTGCGCGGGATGATCCAGGGGCTCGCCCGGCGCATGCGCCGGGCGCGTTCCTTCGCATCCGGGCCGCCGCGCGCCGTATCGGCCTCGCACCGGGCCCGCCAGCGCGCGAGCCAGGCGTCGAGCCCGGCATGATCCGCGAGCAGTGAACGCAGCGGGGCCTCGTTTCCCTCGGCGGCGCCCGCGAGCCGGCGCCAGGCGAGCGTGAAGTCCGCCGCCTGCGAGCGCAGCAGCTCGAGCCAGTCGGCGGCGAGCGCGGCATCGGCCTCGTCGTCGGCTGGCGTCGCGACGCACAGCCCGAGCTTCGCCCGCTGGCCCTGCAGGAGCGCCGCGTCGTACAGGTCGCCGAACTCGTCGATCACCGCGGTGGCGCGCTCGACCGCGCCGCGCATCGCGGCCTCGTCGGCGGGATCGGCCATCAGCGGCAGCAGGGCCTCGGCGAAGCGTGCGAGGTTCCAGCGCGCGATCCCGGGCTGGTTGCCGAACCGGTAGCGACCGCCCTGGTCGATGCTGCTGAACACGGTGTCCGGGTCATACGCCTCGAGGAACGCGCAGGGGCCGTAGTCGATGGTCTCGCCCGAGACGGCCATGTTGTCCGTGTTCATCACGCCGTGGATGAAGCCGATGTTCATCCACTGCGCGACGAGGCCCGCCTGGCGCCGCGAGACCGATCGCAGCAACCCGAGGTAGCGGTCCGGATCGTCCGCGAGTTCCGGATCGTGGCGGCGGATCGCGTAGTCGGCCAGGCTGCGCAGCGCATCGTACTGGCCGCGGGCGGCGAAAAACTGGAAGGTGCCCACCCGCAGGTGGCTCGCCGCCACGCGGGTGAGCACGGCGCCGGGCAGTCGTGTCTCACGGAACACGTCTTCGCCCGTCGCGACGACCGCGAGCGACCGCGTGGTCGGGATGCCAAGCGCATGCATTGCCTCGCTGACGAGGGCCTCGCGCAACATGGGACCCACCGCCGCCTTGCCGTCGCCGCCGCGCGAGAAGGGGGTGCGGCCGGAGCCCTTGAACGCGACGTCGCGCCGAAGTCCGGCGCGATCGACCAGTTCGCCGAGGAGCAGGGCACGCCCGTCGCCGAGTTGCGGCGAGAAGCCTCCGAACTGGTGGCCGGCATAGGCCTGGGCGATGGGCTCCGCGTCGACGGGCACGAGGTTGCCCGCGAAGATCGCGGCGCCCCGGTCGCCGCGCAGCCCGGCCGGGTCGAGGCCCAGCTCCATGGCGAGCTCCTCGTTGAGGAAGAGCAGTCGCGGCGAGGGCACCTTCGCCGGCTGCCAGGCCACGAAGGTCCCGGGCAGCTCGCGCGCGTAGGTGTTGTCGAAGCCGAAGCGCGGCTCCGGGTCCGCGGCGTGCGCGGGTTGGCTGGACATGGTTCGGACCTCCGGATGCCCCAAGTATGACGGGCGCGGAGTCGCCCTGTCGGCGGCATGGCGGCGAGCGGGCTGCGTCCGCCCTCAGGCCCCCCGCTCGCCCGCAGCCGGACGCGACGGGTCGTCGCCCGCGCCGTCCGGTCGCCCGAGGGCGGCGATCGCCGCCGCCCGCGCCTCCTGCAGGCGCGCCGGGATCTGCGCCGGGTCGGGGACGGCCGCGGCGATCCGGCCGGCGTCGATCGCGCAGGCCGCCCGCGCGACGCGACGCAGCCAGTCGGCCTGCGGGAAATCATCGATCGCCTCGCGCTGCTCGGCGGACAGCGAGGCGCGGACCGCCGCGAGCACAGGCTCGAGGCGTTCGGGACGCCGACCCAGGTCGAGGCGCTTCACGAGCCCGGCCAGCTCGTCGGGCGCGAGCGCCAGGGAGCCGACGATCGCGTCGTGCTCGCGCGCGACCAGCACGGCCAGGTCGCGGCAGGCGTTGGGCGCCCGCAGCCTGGCGGCGATGGCCTCGATGACCGGCACGGGCTGCGGCGCGATGCGCGCGCAGAGCGCCGCGAACCGGACCTCGAGCGGTTCGTCGGCGTCGGCCGCCCGGTCCACGGCGCGCAGGGCGCGCGCGAAGCCGTCCCCGTCGGCGAGCGCGTCGAGCTCGGGAAGGATGCGCGCCAGGGCTCCGCATTCGCGCAGCACCGAGAACATGCGCGAAGGCTTCGACGTCATCAGTCCGCGCGCGATCTCCTGCCAGCTGCGCTCGGGCACGAGCGCATCCACCTCGCCGGACTGCACCATCCGGCGCATCAGCGCCATCGTCTCGGGCGCCACCGAGAAGTCCGGGAAGCGGGCGGCGAAGCGTGCGAGACGCAGCACGCGGACCGGGTCCTCGGCGAAGGCATCGCTGACATGCCGCAGGACCCGCGCCTCGATGTCGCGTTGCCCGCCGAAGGGATCCACGAGGGTGCCGTCCTCGGCCTGTGCGATCGCATTGATGGTGAGGTCCCGACGGGCGAGATCCTCCTCCAGCGTGACATCGGGCGAGCAGTTGAAGACGAAGCCCTGGTAGCCGCGGGCGGTCTTGCGCTCGGTGCGCGCAAGGGCGTACTCCTCCTTCGTCTCCGGATGCAGGAACACCGGGAAGTCGCGGCCGACGGGCGTGAATCCGAGCTCGGCCATCCGCTCCGGGGTCGCGCCGACCACCACCCAGTCGGTGTCGCCCGGCGGCAGGCCCAGCAGCGCGTCCCGAACGGCGCCACCGACCCGGTAGATCTTCATTGCGCCCCGGTCGGGGGATCGCGATACGGCTCTTCGCGGGCGAGGAATCGTCCTTCCTCCCGGGCCGCGTCGATCCAGGCGCGCATCGGTGGCAGCGCCAGGATGGCCTCGCCCCAGTGCACGAGGTCGACGGGGAGCTCGACACCGTAGGTGCGCAGCCGCATCAGCACCGGCGCGTAGAACGCGTCGGCCGCGCAGAACCGCCCGAACAGGAACGGGCCGTCCGGACGAGGGCCGCCATGCGCCTGGCCGAGCAGGAGGAAGATGCGCGCAATGTCGGACTCGACCTCGGCATCGCGCCCCTTGCCCGGAAGCGAGGCCGCTATGTTCATCGGCATGCGTTCGCGCAGCGCGAAGAAGCTCGAGTGCATCTCCGCGCACAGGCTGCGCGCCCGCGCCCGCAGCGCGGCGTCCTCGGGCCAGATGCCCGCGTCGGGATAGCGCTCGGCCAGGTACTCGGTGATCGCGAGCGTGTCCCAGATGACGAGCCCCTCGGGCGTGACGAGCGTCGGAACGGTTCGCGCCGGCGCGAACTCCGCAAGCCCCGCCTCGAACTCCGGCGTCTCGAGCAGCAGCTGGCGCTCCTCGAACGCGATGCCGCATTGGCGCATCAGCAGCCAGGCGCGCAGCGACCAGCTCGAGTAGTTGCGGTCGCCGATGAGGAGCTTGTTCATGCCGGACCTCCGGGCTCAGCGGCCGGCGCGCGCCCGCCGCGGTATGTACACCACGTCGCCTTCGGCGAGGTAGTAGGGCGCGACACCGGACATGGCGACCGGCTCGATGCCGAGCTCGGGCGCCATCGGGCCCGAGGCCACGTTGGGCACGCCCAGCGTGTCGAAGTTGTCCCGCGTCATGAGGGTCGGGCCCGGCGCGAACTCGAGCGCCAGCGCCTGCAGCCGGCCGATGTCGTCGGGCAGGTTCCACACCAGCCGCCGGCGGCCCGTCCAGCGCGCGACGTTCGCCACCACTTCGCCGAGCGTCGTCACTTCCGGCCCGGCGAGCTCGAGGCAGCGTCCGGTCGCCCACGGGGCATCGATCGCCGTCGCGATGGCGCGCGCGATGTCGCCCACCCAGATCGGCTGGATCCGGGCATCGCCCCGCGCGACCGGGATGATCGGCAGGTACTTGGCCATGCGGGCGAAGAGGCGGGTGAACCGGTCGTTCTCCCCGAAGGCGATCGAGGGCCGGAAGATCGTCCAGTCGATGTCGCGGGCACCACGGACGACCTGCTCGCCCGCCGCCTTCGAGCGCAGGTACATCGAGGGCTGGCTGGCGGGGTCGCCGTCGGCGACGCCCAGCGCCGAGACATGCAGCACGCGCCGGATTCCCGCCGCGCGCGCGGCATCGACGACCAGACGCGGGATCTCGACGTGCGCCTGCGCGAACCCCGGGCCGTAGGGCTGGCCGCGGCCGCCGTGCAGCACGCCCACCAGGTTGACCACCGCGTCGATGCCGTGGAGCAGGCGCGCCAGCTCTCCGGGCCGGTTGATGTCGGTTTCGACGAGCTCGACGGTCGGCAGCAGGATCAGGTGGCGGCCGTCCTCGTAGCGGCGGGTCGGGACGCGCACCCGCCGGCCCTGGCCGCAGAGCTTGCCGACCAGCTCGCTGCCGATGAATCCGGAGCCGCCGAGCACGAGGATGTTCTTGTGACGCATGTTCGCCATGTTCCAGAAAGTAGGAAAGCCCGCTTCCGGGGCTGTTGTCCGGGGCCCCTATTGTCTCAGACCCCGGGCCGGCGGGGCGAACTCCGGCGTGCGGCCGGATCGGGCGCCGCGTTCCGCTCGCGGCCCGTCGTCCGCGCGGGCGCCCGCGAGGCGTCAGCCCGCCGAGGCTTCCTCGAGCGGCCCGGGGGCGGGCCTGGGCTCGTCGTCGCCGGATTCGGGCGCATCTTCTCCCCCCGGACCGACCGTGCCCAGGAGGGGGCGCAGGCGCAGCGGCTCGCCACGCAGGAGGGCGGCGTAGGCGGCGGTATTGGCGATCACGTTCTGCACGTAGCGTCGCGTCTCGTTGAACGGGATCAGCTCGGCGAAGAGCGCGCCGTCCACCGGGCGTCCCACCAGCTTGCGCCAGCGCGCGGGCCGGCCCGGGCCCGCGTTGTAGCCCGCCGATGCGAGCAGGATCGAGCCGTCCAGCCTGTCGAGGACGTGGCGCATGTACCAGGCGCCGAAGTCCAGGTTGATCCTCGGGTCCTCGAGGGAGGCCGGCCGGAAACCGCCGATGCCGCGACGACGCGCGATCCAGCGACCGGTGGCCGGCATGATCTGCATGAGCCCGCGCGCGCCGGCGGCCGACCTGGCGACCGGCGTGAAGCGCGATTCCTGCCGGATCAGGCCGTACACCCAGGCCGGGTCGAGCCCGTGCGCGCGCGCGGCCGTCTCCAGGTCCTCGCGGTACGGGCGCAGGTAGCGCAGGGACCAGTCGTCATGCTCGCGCATCCGGGAGGCCTCGTTGATGCAGCGATCGAGGATGCCGCGCGAACAGGCGAGGCGCGCCGCCGCGTACAGGTCGGCATCGGAGGCGCCGCGCAGCCCGGCGAGCCACTCGCGCTGCGCATCCGCACGCAGGCCCAGCCGGTAGAGCGCGAGCGCCCGGGCGATCGCGGGCCGTTCGACGAGGCTTTCCGGATCGACGGGCGACTGGGGCGGGCCGGCCGGCTCGGGCGCGCCTCCCGCCAGCCCCGCCTCCTCGGCGGCGAGCATCGGATAGTAGCCGTCGTGCCCGGCCACCAGGGCGAGGAGGGCGCTGGCGGCATCCCCGGCGCCGGTCTCGGCGAGTGCTCGCGCCCGCCAGTACGTCCAGCGGGGGGTCGCCGCGTCGGCCTCGTCGAGATGGTCGAGCGCCAGGAGCACGCCGGGCCAGTCGCCGGCGAGCATCGCGGCGCGCACGAGCCACTCGCGCGTGTCGCGTCCTGCCCGGGCCTCGAGCCCCTGTCGGGCCCATTGCCACGCCCGCGTGTCGATGTCGCGCGCGGCCGATGCCCCGATGATCGCCCACAACAGCTTGCGGTCCGCCTCCGGGACGTCGTCGCGACCGGCAAGGCGCTCGGCGGCCTGCTCCGCGGAGGGCCGTGCCAGCAGGCCGAGCGCGACCAGCACGACACGCGGATCCCGCGATCGCGCGAGCGCGCGGCTCGGCGAGTCGATCACGAGCCCGAGGTCGTCGGCGCCGATCCCCAGCAGGCGGCCGAGCACCCGAATCGTGTTGGTGGCCTTGTCCTCGAGCGCGCTGCGCAGGCGACGATCGAGTTCCTCGGTCCCGATCTGGCCGGCCTCGTACATGCGCAGCGTGAGCAGCTCGCAATCCTCGCCGAGCTCGCGGCGAGCGTTCCAGGCGCGCAGCGCCTCCGGGCCTGCGGGCAGTCCGCGCAGCACGCGCGAGACGCCGGCCAGGCACCAGAGCGAGCTGTCGCTCGCGGGTGTGACGAGGGGGAAGTGGGCATCGAACAGGTGCCAGATCGATCGCCTACCGAGGCTCACCAGCCATTCGGCGCGGAGCCGCTCGGCCATGGCCGTGTCCGGATGGGCCGACAGGAAGCCTTCGATTTCGGCATCGAGCGCGGCGTTGTCCGGAAGCTGCATGCGATCGTCGAGCAGCATGCGCAGCCGCCAGAACTCGGGATAGGCCACGAGCGGATGCGCCGGATCGACTCGCTGGGCGTGCATGCGCAACGCGTCCTCGTCCCGGCGCAGCGCGGCGTCGCGCGCGTCCAGGAGCGCTTGTTCGCTGGCGTCGAGCGGCGCGTCCATGCCTGCCACGGCCTCGGGCATGGACGGGAGGCCTAGAATCAGGAGGCAGGACAGGAGCAGCGGTGCCAGGCGCAGGAAGAGCGGGACGAACAGGGGAGGCCGGGCTGGGTACATCGATTCGGGGGGCACTGCAGTGGCGAGCTTAACACGCCCCATCGCCACGGCCGACGAGAGGCGACGGGCCCGCGCCGAGCTCCTGGCCGCCCGGCTGGCCATGCCCGCGTCCATGCGAAGGGCCGCAGATGCCGGCATTCGCGCACGCCTGGCCGTGTTGCTCGCAGCGCGCGCCTGGCCGCTCGGCGAACGGGTCATCGCCGCCTACTGGCCCATGCAGGGCGAGCCCGACTTGCGCCCGCTCTTCGCCGACTGGGCGGCGACGGGCGCGCGGCTGGTGCTGCCCGCGGTCGTCGAGCGCGGGGCGCCGCTGCGGTTCGCGCGCTACGCGCCGGGCGGCGCGCTGCGCGAGGGCGCGCACGGCACCTTCGAGCCGGCCGGGCGCGACTGGCTCTCACCCGATGTCGTGGTCGTGCCCTGCGTCGGCTTCAGCGACGCCGGCTGGCGGCTCGGCTACGGCGGCGGCTACTACGATCGCACGCTGGCGGGCCTGGCGGCGCTGCGGGTAGGCGTGGCGTACGAGGAGTCCGGGCTGCCCGGCCTGCGGCCGGAGCCGCACGACGTGGCGCTCGATTTCGTCGTCACGCAGGAACGTCTGGTCGAATGCGCCCCGGCTCGGCGCAGCGACGACCGGCGTTGAACGCCTCGACGAACGCCGGCAGGTCGCGCGGGGCGAGCGCCTTGCTGAAGTGATAGCCCTGCACCCGGTCGCACCCGAGCTTGCGCAGGGCGTCGAGCGTCCGTTCATCCTCCACGCCCTCGGCGAGCGCGCGAAGGTCGAAGGTGTGCGCCAGGTCCACCAGGGCGCGCACGATCTGGGCATCCCCACGGTCCGTCGCGAGATTGCGCACGAAACTCTGGTCGATCTTGAGCTCGTCGAGCGGGAACTGGCGCAGGTAGGTGAACGAGGAATACCCGGTACCGAAGTCGTCGATGGCGAGCTTGCAGCCCAGCGCCTTCAGTCGCGACATGAAGCCGATCGCGCTCGCTTCGTTCTGCACGATGGCGCTCTCGGTCAGCTCCAGCGTGAGCCGCTCGCCCGGCACGCCCCAGGTGTCGAGCGCCTGCGCCACCAGGTCGGGGAACGAGGTGTCCGACAGGGTCACCGCCGACAGGTTGAGGCTCACCGCGATGTCGACGCCCCGGGACTTCCAGAAGGTCTGGTAGCGCAGCGACGTGTTGAGCACGAACTGCGTGAGCCGCCCGATCATGCCGCGTTCCTCGCACACGGAGGCGATCAGGGCGGGATCGACGGAGCGCCCGTCCGCGCGGGTCCAGCGGATGAGCGCCTCGGCCGACAGGCAACGGTTCGACGCGAGCTCCACCTGGGGCTGGAAATGCACGTCGAGCTCGTTCTCGTCGAGCGCCACTTGCAGGGCCCGCTCGATCTCGTCGCGGTGCATCGCCTCCTCGTCGACCACCAGTCGCATGACCTTGATCCGGTCGTCGCTGCGACTCGCCTGGTCGGCGGCCCGGCTCGCGAGGGTGACCAGCGCGAGCGGATCCTCGATCGACACGGCCTCGCAGGTACCGACGCCCACGACCGGGCGCAGGCCGACAACCGTTTCCTCGCCGCCCGGACGCCGCACGCTGACGGGTCGGCCCAGGGTATCGACGAGCGTGCGGCCGGCGAGCTCCCCGAGGGCCTCCGAGGCCAGGTCGTCGACGAGCATCCAGACTTCGTCGGCGGAGACCATGGTGTAGCAGTCGCCCGGGCGGATCATGTTGTTGATGCGCCGTGCGATCTCGGCATGCACGAGGCGCGTCTCCGGGGCCTGCGCGAGCGCCGCAAGTCGGTCTGTGCGATGGAGCCGGGCAACGATCAGCGCCCTGCGCCGCGCGCGATCGCCATCCGCGCGGATGCGCTCGAGCAGGGCGGGCGGGGGCATCCGCTGGCTCGAAGCGGTGTCAGCAGGCGATCGCGGCGTCGCGGCCATAGTAGTCGCGGACCTTGAGGCCGTAGGCGCCCGAAGGCAGGCCGCGGACGATGCGGATCACCTTGCCGTCGGCGCCGCGGGCGCGCTGGCCGAGGTCGCGCGCGACCGGCTCCGGGAGCGGCTGCTTGTCCGCCCAGGTCAGCACCAGTACCTTGGGCTCGAGCCGGCGAGTGCGGTTGTGGGCGACGATGATCGCGGCCTCTCCCGTGGACAGCTCGACGAGGGAGCCCACCGGGAAGATGCCGATCGCCTCGACGAACTGCTCGACCAGCGGCGCGTGGAAGGAGCGGCCGGACCACTCGAAGAGCTTCATCAGCGCTTCCTGCGGCGAGCTCGCGTTGGCATAGACCCGGGGCGTGACGAGCGCGGCGAAGGTGTCCGCGATCGCCGCGATCCGGCCGTAGATGCTGATGGCCTCGCCGGCGAGCCCGAGCGGGTAGCCGGAGCCGTCCATGCGCTCGTGGTGCTGTGCGATGCCCTGCTCGACCTCGGGCGGCAGCACCATGCTGCGCCCGAGCGCCTCGAGTCCGAGGCCGACGTGGCCCTTGACGATCGCGTACTCGTCGGGCGTGAGCATCCCGGGCTTCTCCAGCAGCGCGGCGGGCACCCGGGTCTTGCCGACGTCGGCGAGCATCCCGATCATGCCCAGCTTGTTCAGGTCTTCCTTGGGGAAGCCGAGGTGGCGGCCGAGGGCGATCATGTAGAGCGCCACCTTCACCCCGTGGGAGTAGGTGGTGATGTCCTCGTCGCGAAGGCGGGCGACCCACATCAGCGCGTCGGGATTGCCGATCATGCTCGCCACCATGTCGTCCACGGCGGCGTGCAGGGGCAGCACGTCCGTGACGCGGTTCCCGCGGATGTCCGCGAGCAGCGTCTCGATGGTGTCGCAGCCCTTCGCGAAGGCGCTGCGGGCGCGGGGCAGCTCTTCCTCGATGGGCCGGGTGTCGCGATAGTCGAGCGGCCTGGCGACCGGCAGCGACCTGCGCAGTTCGGCGTGGCGACGCCGACGCTCGGCCGCCATGCGGGCCGGATCGGGGGCGAGGCCGATCGTGCGTGCGAACGAGCGTACGAGGCCGCGCAGGCCGCCGGGTTCCTCCGCCGCCAGCGTCGCCTCCTGCACGAGCTTGCGGAACCTGACCCGGGTCCCCCCGCTGACCCGCCGCTCGCGGACCCGGGGCCGCTGGGGGCCGTTCTCCACCCGTGCCTGTTCGGCCGGGGGAACGGCGCGGGCGCCCGAACGCGGCGCAGCGGTCCCTTCCAGCCGCTCCTCCCGGTCCTCGTCCCGGATCGCCTCGGCCCGCCGGATCGCCTCGACGACCTCGAAGTCGGACTTCTCGATGTCCACCTCGACGTACTCGCAGTGGCGACGCAGCGTCTCGAGCTCCTGCTCGTTCTCGACCCGGAAGCCCCGGATGAGGAAGGGCGTGTCGAGCCAGGGACGATCGAGCTCCGCGACCCACATCCCGATGGCCACCGACCGGACGTCGAGCCGGTAGTGCCGCAGCAGGCTCCCGGCCGGGTCGGCCGGCGGGGCAGGGGTTCGCAGGCGGTCGCCGGCCTCGATCGGCCGGGATACGAGATCGATGTCCATCAACGGCGCGGGACTCCTGGCTTCGGGATCGAGCGGCCAGCTTAGGCAATCGCGCCGACTCGCGGGTATCGCCGCCGGTCGGGCGGCGGGCGTCGGCCGGTGGGCGGGCATCCCGGCCGCGCACCGGCGGGCGCCGGCTCAGGCGAGCGCGCGGACGATGGAGAGCGTGGGCTCGGCCTGGTTCAGGGTGTAGAAGTGCAGCCCCGGCGCCCCGCCGGCTACCAGGCGCCGGCACAGGTCGGTCACCACCTCGAGTCCGAAGGCCCGGATCGCGGCCGCGTCGTCCGCCATGGCGGCCAGCCGCCAGCGGATCCAGCGCGGGATCTCGGCGCCACAGTTGTCCGAGAAGCGCGCGAGCTGGGCGTAGTTGTTGATGGGCATGATGCCGGGAATGATCGGCACCTCGATGCCCGCCGCCACGGCGTCGTCCCGGAACCGGAAGTAGGCGTCCGCGTTGTAGAAGTACTGGGTGATTGCCCGGTCGGCGCCGGCGCGGACCTTGGCGGCGAACGCCGCGAGGTCGTCGGCCGGCGAGCGAGCCTGGGGATGGAACTCCGGGTAGGCGGCGACCTCGATCGTGAAGTGCCGGCCGCTGTGCTCGCGGATGAAGGAGACCAGGTCGCTCGCGTAGCGGAACTCGCCGACGGCGCCGGCCCCGAATCCCGAGGGCGCGTCGCCGCGCAGGGCGACGATCCGGCGCACCCCCAGCGCACGGTACCGGTCGAGGAGGGCGCCGATCGCCTCGCGGGTGCTGCCCACGCAGGAAAGGTGCGGCGCGACCGACGAGCCCGTGGCGGCGATCTCCGCGACCACGTCGAACGTCTTCTCCTGGGTCGCCCCGCCCGCGCCGTAGGTCACGCTGAAGAATTCCGGCGCGGTCGTGGCGAGCTCGGTCCGCACCGCGCGCAGCTTCTCGCGCCCGATCGGTGTGTTGGGCGGGAAGAACTCGTAGCTGATGGAGAAATCGCTCATGCCAGTGATCCGGATCGACCGCCCCGTCAGGCGGCTGGCGCCGGCTGGCGGCGCGCATGGATGAAGAACTCGCGGTTGCCGTCGCCGCCCGCGATCGGGCTCGGCGCCCAGGCAAGGACGCTCCAGCCGGCCCCGGCCGCCGCGCCGGAAACCTCCTCGCGCACGCGCTCGATCACCGCGTCCGAACGGACGACGCCGCGCGAGTCGAGCGCCTCGCGGCCGGCCTCGAACTGGGGCTTGACCAGGGCGACCAGCCGGCAGCCCGGCTCGACCAGCCCCGCCAGCGCCGGCAGCACCAGGCGCAAGGAGATGAAGGACAGGTCCGCGACGACGAGCTCGAAGGGGTGCGAGCGCGACTCGGGGCAGAGCCGGGCCAGGTCGTCGGCGCCGAGATGGCGGATGTTGGTCCGCTCGATGGCGCGAACGTCGCGCCGGTCGCGCAGCGCCGGGTCCAGCTGGTCGTGGCCGACGTCGATCCCGCAGACGAAGGCGGCGCCATGCCGCAGCAGGCAATCCGTGAAGCCCCCGGTGGACTGGCCGGCATCGAGGCAGTGCCAGCCGCGGACATCGAGCCCGAAGGCGCGGATCGCGCCCGCGAGCTTCAGCCCGCCGCGCGAGACGTAGGCGTCGAGCTCGCTCGCCGCGATGTCGAGGCGCGCATCGCGGTCGAGTTCCGTCGAGGCCTTGAGCGCGACGGGCCGGCCGCTCGCGTCGAAGGCCGAGACCGCGCCGGATTCGATCAGTCGCCGCGCGAGCGTGCGTGAGCGGGCCAGCCCGCGCTCGACGATCAGGCGGTCGGCGCGGACCATGGCGGGTGCCCGGCCGCTCGGTTCGGCGAAGCGGGCCGCTCCATCTCAGTAGCGATAGCTGTCGGGCTTGTACGGGCCCTCGACCGGCACCCCGATGTAGTCCGCCTGTTCCGGCGTGAGCTCGGTCAGCATCGCGCCGAGCCTGGTGAGCTGCAGCCGGGCGACCTTCTCGTCGAGATGCTTGGGCAGCACGTACACCTTGCCCTTCTCGTAGCGCTCGGGATGGGTCCAGAGCTCGATCTGGGCGATCGTCTGGTTCGCGAACGAGGAGCTCATCACGTACGAGGGATGCCCCGTCGCGCAGCCCAGGTTGACCAGCCGGCCCTCGGCGAGAAGGATGATGCGCTTGCCGTCGGGGAAGATGACGTGGTCCACCTGCGGCTTGATGTTCTCCCACTCGTACTTCTCGAGCGACGAGACCTCGATCTCGTTGTCGAAGTGGCCGATGTTGCAGACGATCGCCTGGTCCTTCATCCGCGGCATGTGGTCGTGCGTGATCACGTTCTTGTTGCCGGTGGCCGTCACGAAGATGTCGGCCTTGTCGGCGGCGTAGTCCATGGTGACCACGCGATAGCCCTCCATTGCCGCCTGCAGCGCGCAGATCGGGTCGATCTCGGTGATCCAGACCTGCGCGGAGAGCGCGCGCAGCGCCTGCGCCGAGCCCTTGCCGACGTCGCCGTAGCCCGCGACCACCGCGATCTTGCCGGCGATCATCACGTCGGTGGCGCGCTTGATGCCGTCGATCAGCGATTCACGGCAGCCGTAGAGGTTGTCGAACTTGCTCTTGGTGACCGAATCGTTGACGTTGATCGCCCGGAAGGCGAGCTCGCCGCGCGCCGACATCTGCTGCAGCCGGTGTACGCCGGTCGTGGTCTCCTCGGTGACGCCGACGATCGCGTCGAGCTGGCGCTGGTACCACTCGGGATCCTGTGCGAGCCGCCGCCGGATCGCGGCGAAGAGGTGCTTCTCTTCCTCGCTCGTGGGGTTGGCGATCAGGCCCGGGTCCTTCGCGGCGCGCGCCCCGAGGTGCAGCAGCAGCGTCGCGTCGCCGCCGTCGTCGAGGATCATGTTGGCGGGCTCGCCGTCCGGCCATTCGAAGATGTGGTGGGTGTAGTTCCAGTACTCCTCGAGCGTCTCGCCCTTGTGGGCATAGACGGGTACGCCCGTCTCGGCGATCGCGGCCGCGGCATGGTCCTGGGTCGAGAAGATGTTGCACGACGCCCAGCGCACCTGGGCGCCGAGCGCGGTCAGCGTCTCGATGAGGACCGCCGTCTGGATCGTCATGTGGAGCGACCCGGCGATGCGCGCTCCCTTGAGCGGCTGGCTCGCGGCGTATTCCTCGCGGATGGCCATGAGGCCCGGCATCTCGGTCTCGGCGATCCGGATTTCCTTGCGGCCCCAGGCGGCGAGCGAGAGGTCGGCGACCTTGTAGTCGGGCGGTGTCGGGATCTGTCGGACTGCGGACATGGGAACTCCTGGTCGTCGGGTCGGACGGCCAGCGGGGGAAGGGGTGGATTCGCTCGCTGGCCGCCTGTGAACGGTTCAACGAGCGCGGTTGGATGGTCGGCGCCGGCGGCTTTCGCCGATGCGCCGGTTCCGAGCCTGGCGACCGGCGTGCCGGTCGTTGCAGCGCTCCTCGGAAGGGAACGATTCTACCGGGATTCCCGCGAGGCGGCGACATCGGCCGCCCCGCGGGAAGGGGGAGTTCGGCGCGGCGCGAGGCGCCGGTTCAGAGGGCCTGGCGCAGGAGCTCGGCCTTGTCGGTGCGCTCCCAGCTGAACTCCGGTTCGTCGCGGCCGAAGTGCCCGTAGGCGGCCGTCTTGCCGTAGATCGGCCGCAGCAGGTCGAGCATCTGCACGATGCCGCGCGGGCGCAGGTCGAAGTGCTCGCGCACCAGTGCCGCGATCTTCTCGTCGTCGACGCGGCCGGTGCCCTGGGTCGTCACCCAGATCGAAGTGGGCTGGGCGACGCCGATCGCGTAGGAGACCTGCACCAGGCAGCGGCTGGCGAGACCGGCCGCGACGATGTTCTTGGCGACGTAGCGCGCCGCGTAGGCGGCCGAGCGGTCCACCTTGGACGGATCCTTGCCCGAGAACGCGCCGCCGCCGTGCGGGGCGGCCCCGCCGTAGGTGTCGACGATGATCTTGCGCCCGGTCAGGCCACAGTCACCCTGCGGGCCGCCGATCACGAAGCGCCCGGTGGGGTTCACCAGGTACTTCACGTTGCCGTCGAGCAGCTCGGGCGGCAGCACCGGCTTGATGATCTGCTCGATGACCGCTTCGCGCAGGGTGCCGTCGGCAACGTCCGGCGCATGCTGGGTGGACACCACCACGGTATCGACCGCGACCGGGCGGCCGTCGCGGTAGCGCAGGGTCACCTGCGACTTGGCGTCGGGCCGCAGCCAGGGCAGGCGCCCGCTCTTGCGCTCCTGCGCCTGGCGCTCGACGATCCGGTGCGCGTAGTGGATTGCCGCCGGCATCAGCGTGGGCGTCTCGTCGCAGGCGTAGCCGAACATCAGGCCCTGGTCGCCGGCGCCCTGGTCGAGGTTGTCGTCGTGGGCGTGGTCCACGCCCTGGGCGATGTCCGGGCTCTGCTTGTCGTAGCAGACCTGCACCGAGCAGCCGCGATAGTCGATCCCGTACTCGGTGTTGTCGTAGCCGATCGCCTTGATCGTGTCGCGCGCGACCTGGATGAAATCGACCTGCGCCTTGGAGGTGATCTCGCCGGCGAGCAGCACGAGGCCGGTGGTGCAGAGGGTCTCGGCGGCCACCCGCGACTTCGGGTCCTGCGCGAGGAGGGCGTCGAGAACGGCGTCCGAGACCTGGTCGGCGACCTTGTCGGGATGGCCTTCGGAAACGGATTCCGAAGTGAACAGGTATTCCTGGGCCATGGCTTCTCTCCTGGAGAATCGCGGCGAACCGCCTGGGTTTTTCGGGGGCGTTGCCGGATCCGGGAGAAGCGGCGACGCTTTAGCGGTACTTGTGTCCGGCCTCGCGGCCGGGGTCGCCCCGCAAGTTGTCATTAACTCGGCGACCGTGGGGCCGAATTATATAGCGCGGTGTCGGCTGCGGACGACGCCCGCGCCCACCGGCCGTGCGGATTCGCATAGACTGGTCGCCCTCCCCAGTTTCCCTGGCAACGACCCGGGCCTGGCCGGTTGCGCGGCATCGTCGGCCGGTCCCCGATCATGACCGCTATCCCACCTCCGGCGTCCACGCTCGAACCCCACTGGCTGGTCCGCATTGCGGGCCTGCTGCCGCTGGCGGCGCTGCGCGCCATCGGGGCGCTGCTGGGCCGGATCGTCTATGCGGTGTCGCCGTCGTACCGACGCCGCATGATCGAGAACCTGGCGCAGGCGGGGTACGGCGACGCGCCGGCGATCCGCCGCCGGGCCGCCGCCGAGGCAGGACGGATGGTGGGGGAACTCCCCTGGATCTGGTCGCATTCGCCGGAAGAGGTCGCGCGGCGCATGGCCTGCGACGGCGTGCACGTCATCGAGGAGGCGCTCGCCGGTCGCCGCGGGGTGCTCTTCCTCACTCCCCACATCGGCGGGTTCGAGGCCACGGCCCGGTTCTGCGCCGCGAGATGGCCGATCACGGTGCTCTTCCGACAGCCCAAGCAGGACTGGCTGGCGGCGCTGGTCGCCTCGTCCCGGTCCTGCCCGGGGATGCGGGCGGTGCCCGTCGGCGCGGCCGGCCTGCGCGCCATGCTGAGGGCGCTGCGCGCGGGCGAGGCGGTCGGGCTGCTGCCCGACCAGGTACCCGGCCAGGGCGCCGGCGCCTGGGCGCCTTTCTTCGGCAGGCCCGCCTTCACCATGACCCTGCCGGAGCGGCTCGTGGCCCAGACCGGCGCGGCGGTGGTGCTCGCGGTCGGCGAGCGCCTGCCGGGCGGACGCGGCTGGCGGCTCCATCTCGAGCGCATGCACGAGGCGCCGACCCCCGAGCGGCTGAACCAGCGGCTCGAGGGTCTGGTGGCGAGGCTGCCCGGCCAGTACCTCTGGGCGTACAACCGCTACAAGCAGCCGGCCGGCGTGGCGCCGCCTCCCGCGAATGTCTGAGTTTCTGGTCCGGATCGGCATCTACCTGCTGCGCGGCATCGCGCTGCTTCCGCGTCCCGTGGTGCGCTGGGTGTCGAACGTGTTCGGCGACATCCTCTACCTGCTCGCGACGCCGCGTCGACGGGTGACCCTTCGCAACCTCGAGCTCTGCTTCCCCGAGATGGACGAGCGCGAGCGGCGGAGGATCGCGCGCGGCCATTTCCGCGCATTCGTGCGCAGCTTCATCGACCGCTTCGTCTTCTGGTTCGGTTCGCCCGACCGCATCCGGCGGCTGTGCTCGATCGAGGGCTACGAGAACTTCGAGGCGCACCAGCACCGGCCGGTGATCCTGCTCGCGCCGCACTTCGTCGGCATGGACGCCGGGGGCGTGAGGATCACGCTCGAATCCACGTTCGCCTCCATGTTCGCCGTGCAGAAGAGCAAGGTGCTCACCGAGGTGATGACGAAGGGGCGTTCGCGCTTCAACGGCGCCCGGATGCTCCTGCGCAACGAGGGCATGCGTCCCGCGCTCCGGGTGCTGCGCGACGGCATCCCCTTCTATTTCCTGCCGGACATGGACCTCGGTCCGCGCGACGCGGTCTTCGTGCCCTTCTTCGGGGTGCCGGCGGCGACCGTGACCTCGGTGGCGCGCCTCGCGAAGATCGCCGACGCGGTGGTGATCCCGTGCGTGACGCGGATGACCGACGACGGCTACGTCGTGACCTTCTACCCCGCCTGGCAGGACTATCCGGGTCCCGACATCGTGGCGGCCACCCGGCGGGTGAATGCCTTCATCGAGGAGCGGGTTCGCGAGATGCCCGAGCAGTACCTGTTCAGCCACAAGCGGTTCAAGACCCGGCCGCCCGGCGAGCCCGACCTCTACCAGCGCAAGCGGTGATGGCCGGGCATGGTCGCCGACGGCCGAATCCACGCGCGCGACGATCGGCGATAATCGGTCGATGAAATTGCGGTTCACGAAGATGCAGGGCGCTGGCAACGACTTCGTCGTCGTGGACGGCATCTCGCAGCAGGTTGCCCTGGCGCCCGCGCAGTGGCGCCGTCTCGCCGATCGCCATTTCGGCATCGGCGCGGACCAGTTGCTGCTCGTCGAGCGTCCGGGCCGGCCCGATGTCGACTTCCGCTACCGGATCTTCAATGCCGACGGCGGCGAGGTCGAGCATTGCGGCAATGGCGCGCGCTGTTTCCTGCGCTTCGTGCGGGACAAGGGCCTGGCGACCGGCGACACGGTCCGCGTAGAGACCCTGAGCGGGGTGCTGAGCCTGTCGTTCGCGCCCGACGGCCGGGTCTCCGTGGACATGGGGCGGCCCCGCTTCGAGCCGGCGCAGGTCCCCTTCGACCCGTCCGGGCTCGCGTCCCGGCGCGAGGGCGACGAGACGCTCTGGCGGGAATCGCCCCCGGGGGGCGGCGAGTTCTGGTTCGCGGCGCTGTCCATGGGCAATCCGCATGCGGTGAGCCTCGTCGACGATGTCGACCACGCCGACGTCCGCGGGCTGGGCCCGTGGCTCGAGACCTCGGCCCGGTTCCCGGAAAGGGTCAACGTAGGCTTCCTGGAAGTGGTCGATCGCGGCCAGGCCCGGCTGCGGGTATGGGAGCGCGGCGTCGGCGAGACCCTGTCCTGCGGCACGGGTGCCTGCGCCGCGGTGGTCTCCGGCATCCGGCGCGGCCTCCTCGGGCCGGAAGTCGAGGTGAGCACGCGCGGCGGCCAGCTGCGAATCCACTGGGCGGGCGAATCGGTCACCCTGACCGGTCCCGCCGAAACCGTCTTCGAGGGCGAGATCGAACTGTGAGCGAGAACCTGAAAGCCGACACCGGCCTGACCGAAGGCGTCATTGCCGAGTACCTGCGCTCGCACCCCGACTTCTTCAATCGCCATCCCGACGTGCTCGCGTCGCTCACCCTGCCGCATCCCCATGGCGGCCGGGCGATCTCCCTGCAGGAGCGGCAGCTGGAGGTCATGCGCGAGCGCCACCGGGCGCTCGAGCGCCGGCTCGCCGAGATGGTGCGGCTCGGGCAGGAGAACGACGCCATCGGGGCTCGCCTCCAGAAGTGGACCCGGCAGCTGCTGCTCGTCATGGACCCTGCCGACCTGCCCGACGTCATCCTCGACGGGCTGCGCACGGGCTTTTCCGTGCCCGAGCTCGCAATGCGCCTGTGGGGCGTGCGCGAACCCTACCGCAACCTGGAGGTGGCGCAGCCCGTGCCGGTCGACATCATCCAGTTCGCCGGCTCCCTCAGCCGCCCGCAATGCGGCGCGAATTCCGGGATCGCGGCGGCGGAATGGCTGCCCGAGCGCGGGCGCTCGGCCCGCTCCGTGGCCCTGCTGCCGCTGCGCAAGGGCGTCGATCCGGACGCGTTCGGCCTCATCGTGCTCGGCTCGCCCGATGCCGACCGCTTCCATGCGGCCATGGGCACGGAGTTCCTCGAGCGGATCGCCGAGATCGCGAGCGCCGCCCTCTCCCGGCTGGTGGACTAACATGGGCGGGCCCGTCGGGGGAAGAGGCCCCGAGGCCGCCGGTCCCGCGGCGGCCGACGCCATCGGCCCGCTCGCCGAGCGCTGGCTCGCGCGACTGCGCACCGAACGGGGGCGGTCGCCTCGCACGATCGAGGCCTACCGGGCCGAACTAGCCGTGCTGCGCGAGTTTGCCGACGGCCGCCCGCCGGGGTCGCTGCGCGAGCACGACATTCGGGGGTGGGTCGCCCGCTCGGCGCTGGCCGGCCTCGGCCCGCGCTCGATCGCGCGCCGCCTGTCGGCCTGGCGCGGATTCTTCGACTGGCTGCGCCACGAGGGACACATGGGCGCGAACCCGGCGGCCGGCGTGCGGGCGCCGCGGGCGCCGCGGCGCCTGCCCAAGGCGCTGCCGCCGGACCAGGCGGTGGCGCTCGTGGACTTCGAGCCGGGCGACGATTTCGTGTCGCTGCGCGACAAGGCCATGTTCGAGCTGATGTATTCCTCGGGCCTGCGGCTGGCCGAGCTCTGCGGGCTCGACGCCCGGGCGGTGGGCCCCGACGGCCAGCGGGCCCATTCCTGGCTGGCCATGGACGAGGCCGAGGTCGTCGTCCGCGGCAAGGGTGGCCGAACCCGCAGCGTACCGGTCGGCCGGGCGGCGCTGGAGGCGCTGCGGCGCTGGCTCGAGGCACGGGAGCGCTTCCTCGCGGCCAACCCGCGGGCCGACGCCCGGGCACTGTTCCTCGGCGTGCGGGGCGCACGCATCTCGCCGCGCACCGTCCAGCAGAACCTGGCCCGGCTGGCGATCGCCCGCGGCATTCCCTCGCGGGTGCATCCCCACGTCCTGCGCCACTCCTTCGCCACGCACCTGCTGCAGTCGAGCGGCGACCTCAGGGCGGTGCAGGAACTGCTCGGCCATGCCGACATCTCCACCACCCAGGTCTATACCGCGCTGGACTTCCAGCGACTGGCCGCCGTCTACGACGCGGCCCATCCCCGGGCCCGGGGCCGATGAAGGCTTGAAACCCGGGCGGGCGTCCTCATCTATCATGGTCGATTCGATCGACCGACGAGTTTCCAGATGAGCAGCCCATCCCAGATCGTCCCGGTGACCATCCTCACCGGCTTCCTCGGCAGCGGCAAGACGACCCTGCTCAACCGGATCCTGCGCGAGGACCACGGCCACCGCATCGCCGTGATCGAGAACGAGTTCGGGGAGGAGGGGATCGACAACGAGCTGCTGCTGCAGAACCCGGACGAACAGGTCGTCGAACTCAACAACGGCTGCATCTGCTGCACGGTGCGCGGCGACCTGGTCCGCATGCTCGGCGACCTGCGCAGGCGGCGTCACGCCGGCGAGATCGCCTTCGACCGGGTGATCATCGAGACCACCGGCATGGCCGATCCGAGCCCGGTGGCGCAGACCTTCTTCATCGACGACGACGTCGCGAGCAACTACCTGCTCGATGCCGTCGTGACGGTCGTGGACTCGGTCCACGGGGAGCGCCAGCTCGACGAGCACCGCGAGGCGCAGGAGCAGGTCGCGTTCGCGGACCGGATCCTCATGTCCAAGGCCGACATCAGCACCGAGGAGCAGCGCGAGCGGCTGCGCGCCCGTCTGGTGCGAATGAATCCCCGGGCATCCGTCCGCGCGATGAATTTCGGCGATGCCCCGATCGATGAAATCCTCGATATACGGGGATTCAATCTGAATGCCATTCTCGACATCGACCCGGATTTCCTCGACGAGGACGATCACACGCATTCGGATACGGTGACCTCGTTCGTCTTCCGCTCGGACAGGGCGTTCGATCCGGCAAAACTGGAGGATTTCCTGTCCGGCCTGATTCAAGTTTACGGCCCCGACATGTTGAGGTATAAAGGCGTGCTCTTCATGAAGGGGTCCGATCGCCAGACGGTGTTCCAGGGAGTCCACGACATGATGGGTGCCGATCTCGGCAGGCGCTGGAAACCCGGCGAGAGTCGTTCCAGCAAGATGGTGTTCATCGGCCGCAACTTGCCCCGGGAGTTGTTCCTCCAGGGCCTGGAGCAATGCCTGGCCTGATCCGTCGACACGCGGGACTCCGCGTCGAGGATCGATGCCGACCCCAGAAGGAGCCGACATGGCAGGTACGAAAGAGAAGAAGTTGTTGACCGAGGAAGAGATCCTCAAGATGCCCGAGTCGGAGTACATGAACGAGGCGCAGCTTGAGTTCTTCCGGGAGCGCCTGCGCCAGATGGAGCGCGACATCCTCAGCAACGCGGACGAAACGACCGAGCACTTGCGGGAAACCGTCATCGTGCCCGACCCCGCCGACCGCGCCACGATCGAGGAAGAACACGCGCTGGAACTGCGGACGCGCGATCGCGAACGCAAGCTGCTGAAGAAGGTGCAGCAGGCGCTTGCCCGCATCGACGAGGGCGAATACGGCTACTGCGAAGAGACCGGCGAGCCGATCGGCATCGCGCGGCTGCTCGCGCGCCCCACCGCCACGCTCTCGCTGGAGGCCCAGCAGCGCCGCGAGCTGCGCCAGAAGCTCTACGGAGACTGAATCGCGTCGCGGCCGCGGCGTCACCCGATCGGGTGATCGCCGCCGGGTCGCGGTGCTTCGGTCCATTCTCGGACGACAGGCCGCTGCCGGCCGATTCACGGTCGTTCCGGCCCCGTTTTCGACCACGGACCCCATGCTAGACTGGCCCGGTCACCCCGGTCGGTAGCGTCGTGGTCTTCTCCATCTTCAGCCGCAAGCAACGCCAGAACACGCCGAAGGCGGGCGCGCCGGGCGCCGTGCGCGCGAGCGCCGCGAGCCTGCGCGAATCCCCGCTGTCGGCGCGCGAGGCCGCCCGGCTCACGGCGCAGAAGATCGACCAGATCGAGTCCGAGATGATCCTCGGCGAGGCGCCCGGCCTCGCCGCGGCCAATTCGACCCACATCCACAGCCAGCCCGGCCCGGCCCCCGTCGCCGCCGAGGGCACCCCCGCGGCCAACGCGCAGTCCGGCCAGGGCGTCGCCCAGTCGATGGCGATCGATGTCTCCGGCTCGACGCTGCCGCCGGAGCTCGAGGAAGCCGCGATCCTGTATGCGAACGACCAGGTCACGGCGGCCATCGCCGCGCTCGAGCCCACGCTCGCCGAACCCGGTCGCACCCCCGCCTTCGATCGCCTCCTCTGGCTCGTGATGCTCGACCTTTGCCAGTTCGCCGGCGACAAGCCGCGCTTCGACGCGGTCTCGGTGGATTTCGCGGCGCGCTTCGAGACGTCCCCGCCCGTGTGGAACGACGCGCTGGCCCCGGATGACTCCGACACGGTCGAGTCGCGCGCGGTGGGCGCCGCCCGCACGCTGCCCGCCGTGCTCGACGCGAACTGCGCCAAGGCCGTCGATACGCTCCTTCGCAGTGCCCGCCAGCGCGAGCCCGTGGCCGACTTCTCGGCGGTCACCGCGGTCGATGCCGCCGGCGCCGCCGAAATCCTGCGCCTCTTCGACACGATCGCCGAGACGGGCGGCACGCTTCGCGTGAAGGGGGCCGCCGCCCTGGCGGCCGCGGCCCGCGCGGCCATCCAGACCGGCGGCCCCTCCGAGTCGGAGGCGAGCTGGACGCTGGCGCTCTACGGACTGCGCCTCCTTGGCCAGCGACAGCAGTTCGACGATCTCAGCATCGACTACTGCGTCACCTTCGAGGTTTCCCCGCCGCCGTGGGAGCCGGTGCCTCCCGGCATCCTGGTCGGCGACGCCGAACGCCCGGGCGCTCGCCCGGAGTCCGACGATCCGCCGACGACCCGAAGCGGTCCCCCCACCCGGGCGGCTTCGGCCTTCGTGCTGTCGGGCGAGCTCGTCGGCCGCATCCAGCCCGAGCTCCAGTCGCTCAGGGCGCATGCGCGCGATCGCAGCGAGATCGCGGTCGATTGCCGCGAGCTGCGGCGGATGGACTTCGTGGCGGCCGGCGAACTCCTGAACGAGGTCGTCAACATGCAGGCGCTCGGCAAGAACCTGCTGTTCATCGAGCCGAACCATGCCGTCTACGCGCTGATGCTGGTCATGGGGATACACGAGGTGGCCGAGATCCGCCGCCGCAAGGGCTGACCGACGGCGCGGCCGGGCGCATGACGGCGTTGGGCCGCCTCGCCGTACACGCCGTACTGTCTTCGGCGGCCCGCCTTGTCCTGCACCCGGCCGCGCCGCCGGGTCTCCCGCCGGGCGCATGACCGCGTTGGGCAGCCTCGCCGGCCCTTGAAAATCGAGGGGATCGGGGCCAGCTAAACTAGGTCCCTGCCCCCGCCTCGCACACCGCGGCGGGGCCCACCTACATCCTCTTCGAACAAGCCATGGAACAGTTTCACGGCACGACGATCCTGTCGGTGCGCCGGGGCTCGCAGGTCGCGCTCGGCGGCGACGGCCAGGTCACCCTGGGCAACATCATCGTCAAGGCGGGCGCCCGCAAGGTGCGGCGGCTTCATCACGGGAGGGTCCTGGCCGGGTTCGCAGGCGGGACGGCCGATGCCTTCACGCTGTTCGAGCGCTTCGAGGGCAAGCTCGAGCAGCATGCCGGCCAGCTCCTCAAGGCCGCGGTCGAGCTCGCGAAGGACTGGCGCACGGACAGGATGCTGCGTCGCCTGGAGGCGATGCTTGCCGTGGCCGATGCGCAGCACTCGCTGATCATCACGGGCAACGGCGACGTCCTCGAGCCGGAGCACGGCCTCATCGCGATCGGCTCGGGAGGCCCCTATGCGCAGGCCGCGGCCCGGGCGCTGCTCGAGAATACCGAGCTCGATGCCGAGTCCATCGTGCGCCGGTCGCTCGCAATCGCGGGCGAGCTGTGCATCTACACCAACCAGCAGCACCTCGTCGAGGTGATCGGCGAGGCGTCGTCCAGCGAGGCGGGCCAATGAGCCAGATGACACCCGCGGAGATCGTCTCCGAACTCGACAAGCACATCATCGGCCAGGCGAGCGCCAAGCGCGCGGTCGCGATCGCGCTGCGCAACCGCTGGCGTCGCCAGCAGGTCGAGCCGCCGCTGCGCGACGAGATCACGCCGAAGAACATCCTCATGATCGGGCCCACCGGCGTGGGCAAGACGGAAATCGCGCGCCGGCTCGCGCGCCTGGCGGATGCGCCGTTCGTCAAGGTCGAGGCGACCAAGTTCACCGAAGTCGGCTACGTGGGCCGCGATGTCGATTCGATCATCCGCGATCTTGCCGAGGTCGCGGTCAAGCAGGCGCGCGAGAAGGCCAAGCGCCGGGTCGAGCTCGCCGCGCGCGACGCGGCCGAGGATCGCGTGCTCGATGTCCTGGTCCCGCCGTCGCGCCCCTCCGGCGGCTTCGGGTTCGATGCCGAGGCGTCGCGCGCCGGCGAGGCCGAGTCGGCGACCCGGCAGAAGTTCCGCAAGCGCCTGCGCCAGGGCGAGCTCGACGACCGCGAGATCGAGATCGAGGTCTCGCAGGCGATGCCCTCGCTCGAGCTCATGGGGCCGGCCGGCATGGAGGAGCTCACGCAGCAGCTGCAGTCGATGTTCTCCAACCTGCCCGGGCGCAAGCGCACCCGCAAGATGAAGATCGCCGATGCGCTGCGAGTGCTCGCCGACGAGGAGGCGGGCAAGCTCGTCAACGAGGAGGAAATCAAGCTCGAGGCGATCTCGGCGGTCGAGACGAACGGCATCGTCTTCATCGACGAGATCGACAAGGTCGCATCGCGGCAGATGAACGGCGGCGCCGACGTCTCGCGCCAGGGCGTCCAGCGCGACCTCCTGCCGCTGGTCGAGGGCACGGCGGTCAGCACCCGTTACGGGGTGGTACGCACCGACCACATCCTGTTCATCGCTTCCGGCGCATTCCATCTGTCGAAGCCGTCCGATCTGATCCCGGAGCTGCAGGGGCGGCTGCCGATCCGCGTCGAGCTGGAGTCGCTGACCCCGGACGATTTCGAGCAGATCCTCTGCGCCACGCATGCCAGCCTCACCAAGCAGTACGCGGCCCTGATGGCGGCCGAGGGCGTCGAGCTCGTGTTCGAGCCCGACGGGATTCGCCGGATCGCCGAGCTCGCGCATGCCGTCAACGAATCGACCGAGAACATCGGCGCGCGACGGCTGCACACGGTCATGGAGAAGCTGCTGGAGGACGTCTCCTTCAACGCGCCGCGGCTGTCCGGTACGACGGTGCGCATCACGGCGGCGGAAGTCGATGCACGGCTCGGCGCGCTCGCCGCCAGCGAGGACCTCTCGCGCTACGTGCTCTGAACCTCCCGCGGAACGGGTCGCCGCCCGTCAATGGCCGGCGGTCCGCTCCTCGCGTCCGGCCGGCCCCGGCCGGCGAAGCGGGCTCAAGTCCGCCCGCGGGCGGCCGATCCCTTTCCTGGGCGATGCCGGCATCCCGGCAACCGGGCGAGCTTGCCGGGCGTCGCCGGGCAATACCCGCAGGAGGATCGAATGGACAGGATGGCGACGCGCGTCGTGACGTGGGCGATGGTCGCCGGCGTCGCGGCGTTCGCGTGCGCCAGCGCGAGGGCCGAGGTGCTGCCGGGGCCGACCGTGCCCGCGGGGCTCGTCGCGCAGGCCGGCGCCGGCCCGGAGTTCCGCGCCCATCGGCCGGTGCGGCTCGCGTCGACCACGGACGGGCCGACGAGCGAGGCGCCCCTGAGCTTCGGTCGGCGCCAGCCGACCCCGGCGGCCACTGCGACGGCAGCGCCGTCCGCCACGCCGGCGCCGGCGCCAGCCTCGGGGCCGTCGTCGATGAACCCCGCGAAGAAGCCCGTCGCCAGTGAGCCTGCCGCGCCGACCGCCCCGGAGGCGTCCGCAGGGTCACCCGCGCCCGCGAACATCGCCACGCCCTCGGCGACGCGGCCGGCGAACGATGCCGCGCTGCGAGACGAGGAGGCGAGGGCGCTCGCCCGCCTGCGGGCCAGGCTCGAGGAAACGCTGAAGCAGCATTCCGGAATCGATGCGCGAGTGAAGGCCCGCCGCGACGGACTGCGCGTGGTCTCGCACGGCCCCGCCGAGCCGTCGCCCCAGGACGTCGCCTCCGCGGTCCGCAACCCCGCCGCCGCGCGCGCTGCTGCCCAGGCTCGCCGGTACGCGTCGGTGTCGCCCGCGCGCCCGGCCGGCAGTACGGAGTTCCGCGACTGGAGCTACCGAGGCGAGACTGGGCCCGAGCACTGGGCGAGACTGAACCCGGAATGGGCCTCCTGCGGCGCAGACGTCCCGCAGGCGCCGATCGACATCCGCGACGGCGTCGCGGTCCGGCTGCCCCCGATCGAGTTCGACCTGCCCCCGGCCCAGCTGACGATCCGCGACGACGGCCGGGCGATCCGGGCCGTGGTTCGAGAGGGGCCGGGCATCGTCACCCTCGGGCGCCGGTTCGAGCTGCGGGAGATCACCTTCCACCAGCCGGCCGAGTTCAGGGTCGAGGGCAGGTCCTTCGACCTGTCCGCGCATCTCCTTCATCGCGACGAGCAGGGCCGGGCGGCGGTCGTCGTGGTGCTGTTCGAGATCGGCGACGAGGCCACGCCCCGCAACCCGGTCGTGCAGACCGTGCTCGACTACTTGCCGCTTGCGCAGGACATGCTCATGCCGGTGCCCGATCGCCGGGACCTGTCCCAGCTGCTGCCGGCCGATCCCGGCTACTACAACTTCATCGGCGCACTGTCGTCGCCACCCTGCACCGAGGGCGTCGTCTGGATGGTGATGCGCGAACCGGTGCGCATCCCGCCGTCGCAGGTGGCGATCTTCGCGCGGATCCATCCGATGAACGTGCGGCCGCTGCAGCCGCTGGCCGGGCGCCTGATCAAGCAGTCGGAGTAGGGCGGGCGCCTGGTTGACCGCCGCATCGGCGGCCGACGCCGCTCTGGCGGGCTTTCTCATCCCGGCGCCGAAGGCGGCCGCGCCCGCGC
>CAZDYQ010000026.1:0-35464 GCA_964509685.1 uncultured Burkholderiaceae bacterium | reverse complement strand
AGTCGAAGGGCTTGGTGACCACGCCCACCGTCAGGACGCCGAGCTCCTGCGCGATTTCCGCCACCAGGGGCGAGGCGCCCGTGCCGGTGCCCTTGCCCATGCCGGCGGTCAGGAACACCATGTGCGCGCCCTCGATCGCGGCGCGGATCTCGTCGCGGCTCGCCTCGGCCGCGGCGCGGCCCGCTTCCGGCCGCGCGCCGGCGCCGAGGCCCTGGTCGCCGAGCTGGATGATGTTGCTCGCGAGCGAGCGTCGCAGCGCCTGCTTGTCGGTGTTGATGGCGATGAACTCCACGCCCTGCACACCCTTGTTGATCATGTGGTTCACGGCGTTGCCGCCGGCCCCACCGACGCCGATCACCTTGATGACGGCGCCCTCGATTTCGTTCTCGATCATTTCGAATTGCATGTCTGCGACCTCCTAGCGGTTTTTCGCTTGAACCCGATTGACTGACTAGAAATTGCCCAGGAACCAGTCCTTCATCCGACGAAGCGTCTCGGTGAAGGACCCCGACTGCTCTGCGACCTTGCGGCCTCGCAAGTGTTGAATCCTCGCTTCTTCGAGCAACCCCACGGCCGTCGCGTAGCGGGGCGAGCGCACGACGTCCGACAGGCCGCCGGTGTAGGCCGGCAGCCCGATTCGTACCGGCTTGAGGAAGACGTCCTCGGCCAGTTCGACCATGCCCGGCAGCAGGCTGGTGCCGCCGGTGAGTACCACGCCCGAGGAAAGCAGCTCCTCGTAGCCGGACTCGCGCAGCACCTGCTGCACGAGGGCGAACAGTTCCTCCACGCGGGGCTCCACCACGGCGGCCAGCGCCTGGCGCGAGAGCGTGCGCGGGCCGCGGTCGCCGAGCCCCGGCACCTCGATCCGCTCGCTCGGCTCGGCCAGCACCTGCTTGGCGATGCCGTGCCGCAGCTTGATCTCCTCGGCCTCCGGCGTCGGCGTGCGCAGCGCCATCGCGATGTCGCTGGTGATCTGGTCGCCGGCGATGGGAATGACGGCGGTGTGGCGGATCGCGCCACCGGTGAAGATCGCGATGTCGGTCGTGCCGCCGCCGATGTCGACCAGCGCCACCCCGAGTTCCTTCTCGTCCTCGGTGAGGATGGCGTTGCTCGAGGCGAGCGGCTGCAGGATCAGGTCATGGACCTCCAGGCCGCAGCGGCGCACGCACTTGACGATGTTCTGCGCGGCCGAGACGGCGCCGGTGACGATGTGCACGCGGACCTCCAGCCGCACGCCGCTCATCCCGATGGGCTCGCGGATGTCCTCCTGCCCGTCGATGATGAACTCCTGCGCGAGCACGTGGAGGATCTGCTGGTCCGTCGGGATGTTGACCGCCTTGGCCGTCTCGATGACGCGCACCATGTCGGCCTCGCCGACTTCCTTGTCCTTGATGGCGACCATCCCGCTCGAGTTGAAGCTGCGGATGTGGCTGCCCGCGATGCCCGTGTACACCGAGCGGATCTTGCAGTCGGCCATCAGCTCGGCTTCCTCGAGCGCGCGCTGGATGGAATTGACCGTCGCCTCGATGTTGACCACGACCCCCTTCTTGAGCCCGCGCGACTCGTGCTGGCCGAGCCCGACGATCTCATAGCTGCCGTCGGCCCTCATCTCCGCCACGATGGTGACGATCTTCGAGGTGCCGATGTCGAGTCCGACAATGAGGTCTTTGCTGTCTCTGGTCATTCTCTGCTCTTCGGGGAGCCGGTCCTGGCGCGAGCGCCGGCGTCCTCGGTGGACGCTGCCGGCAGCCCGTCGCCGTCGTCCGGTTCGATCTGGGCCAGCGCGCGAATCGCGAACCCGTTCTGGTAACGCAAGTCGATCACCCCGGCACGATGGCCGAGTCGCTCGGTCGTGGTCGGATAGGCGTCGACCCAGCGCGCGATGCGCGACTCGATCGACCTGGAACGATCCCGGCCGAGCAGGAGCACGGTCCCGTCGTCCAGCTGCATCTGCCATGCGCGCCGCGGCGACATGGACACCGAGACCGGGAAGCGGCCGAGCGGCTCGATCAGCCGGCTCGCGGCGAGGAAGCGCTCGACGACCTCGGCCTCGGAACCCGGGGGCCCCGCCAGCTGCGGCAGCGGTCCGTCCTCCTCGGCCTCGTCGAGATTCGCCGAGAAGAGCTCCCGATAGGTGTTCACGAGGCGCCCGTCGTGCCACAGCGCGAGCGGCCGGTGCTCCTCGATGCGGACCTCGAGGCGATCGGGCCAGATGCGGCGCACGCGCGCGCTGCGTACCCACGGCACCGTCTCGACGCGCTCGCGCACGGACTCGAGCTCGGTCGAGAAGAAGCTGCCCTTGACCACCGGCTTCAGCGCCTGCTCGAGCTGCGTCGCCGATACGTAGCGCAGCGGCCGGTCGTCGACCGGCTCGACGACGACGGCCCGCAGGTCGAACACCGGCCTGTCCATCGCCCAGACCACGGCCGCGCCCACCAGGCACAGGAAGGCGCAGGCGGCCAGGCCGGCCGTGATCCGGCCGAGCGCGCGGGGGTCGCGCCACGCCCTCATGCGGCGCCTCCCAGCCCCGGGCGGCGCGACGTGACCTTCAGCGAGGCGTCGGCCAGGATGCGCAGTACGAGCGTGTCGAAGTCCATGCCCTCGGCCCGGGCGGCCATCGGCACCAGGGAGTGGTCGGTCATCCCCGGCGAGGTATTCAGCTCGAGCAGGAATGGCCGGTCCTCGGCATCCAGCATGAGGTCCACGCGTCCCCATCCCTCGCAGTCGAGCGCCCGGTAGGCGGCGACCGACAGTTCCTGCACGCGCCGCGTCAGCGCGCGCGACAGGGGAGCCGGACAGAGGTACTCGGTCTCGTCGGTGAAGTACTTGTTCCGGTAGTCGTAGTTCCCGCCCGGCGCGCGGATCTCGATCACCGGCAGGGCCCGCGCCCGCGCGCCCGCGCCGATCACCGCCACGGTCAGCTCGCGGCCGGCGACGAAGCTCTCGGCGATCACGCAGTCGTCGCAGGCGGCGGCGGTGCGCCATGCGGCGCGCAGCTGCGAGGCGCGCTCCACCTTGGTCAGCCCGAGCGTCGAACCCTCGCGGGAGGGCTTGACGATGAGCGGCAGGCCGAGCCTGGCGACGACCTCGGCGGCACGGCTCGTCGAGGTGAGCACCTCGTGGTCGGGAACCGGCAGTCCCATGCTCGACCAGATGCGCTTGGTCATGAGCTTGTCCATCGCGAGCGCCGACGACATCACGCCGGGCCCGGTATAGGGAATGCCGAGCACCTCCAGGGCGCCCTGCACGGTGCCGTCCTCGCCCCATTTGCCGTGCAGCGCGATGAACGCGGCATCGAAGCCGCCCCGCCGCAGGTCCTCGAGCGGGCGCTCGGCGGGATCGAAGGCGAATGCGGCCACGCCGGCGCGGTTGAGCGCGGCGAGCACCATCGAGCCCGAGCGCAGCGAGATCTCGCGTTCGGCCGAGCGACCGCCGAACAGCACCGCCACCTTGCCGAAGCGGCGCACCGCCTTGCGCCTGGCCACACGATCAGCCATTGCCGTCCCCCCGCAGCGCCGGGGCCACCGCCCCGATCGATCCGGCGCCCATCGAGAGCACCACGTCGTCGGGCCGGACCACGTCGCGGATCGCCTGCACCATGTCGGCGATGTCCTCGACGAAGACCGGCTCCACCTTGCCCGCCACCCGGATGGCGCGCGCCAGGGCGCGGCCATCGGCGGCGACGATGGGAGCCTCGCCCGCCGGGTACACCTCGGCGAGGAGCAGCACGTCCACGGTCGAGAGCACACGCACGAAGTCCTCGAAGAGGTCGCGGGTGCGCGTATAGCGGTGCGGCTGGAAGGCGAGCACCAGCCGCCGGCCGGGGAACGCGCCACGGGCGGCGGCGATCGCGGCCGCCATCTCCGCGGGATGGTGGCCGTAGTCGTCGACCAGGGTATAGGCGCCGCCGCCGGGGATCGGGATCTCGCCGAAGCGCTGGAAGCGCCGCGACACGCCCTTGAAGCCGGCCAGCGCGGTCACGATCGCGTCGTCGCCCACGCCCAGCTCCGTCGCCACGGCGATCGCCGCCAGCGCGTTCTGGACGTTGTGCACGCCGGGGGCGTCCAGCACCACGGCGAGCGGCTCCATGTCCTCCCGCATGACGGTGAAGCGCATCCGGCCCGCATCGGCCACCACATCGACCGCGCGCACCTGCGCCTCGGCGCACAGTCCGTAGGTGACGATCGGCTTGGAAACGAAGGGCATGATCTCGCGCACGTGCGGATCGTCGATGCAGAGCACCGCCGTGCCGTAGAACGGAAGACGCTGCGTGAATTCGACGTAGGCCTGGCGCAGCCGGGCGAAGTCGTGCCCGTAGGTCTCCATGTGGTCGGCGTCGATGTTCGTGATCACGGCGATCATCGGCGACAGGTTCAGGAACGATGCGTCGCTCTCGTCGGCCTCGACCACGATGTACTCGCCGGTGCCCAGGCGCGCATTGGCGCCGGCACTGTTCAGGCGGCCGCCGATGACGAAGGTGGGATCGAGCTTGCCCTCGGCCAGGATCGACGCCACCAGGCTGGTGGTGGTCGTCTTGCCGTGCGTGCCGGCGATCGCGATGCCCTGCTTGATCTTCATCAGCTCGGCGAGCATCAGGGCGCGGGGCACCACCGGGATGCGGCGGGCGCGCGCGGCGATCACCTCGGGGTTGTCGCCCGCGACGGCGCTCGAGGTCACGACGCAGTCCGCGCCCTCGATGTTCTCCGCCGCGTGCGCATGGTGCACCTGCGCCCCGAGCGAGGCGAGCCGCGCGGTCGCGGCATTCGCGGCGAGGTCCGAACCGCTGATGCGGTAGCCGAGGTTGAGCAGCACCTCGGCGATCCCGCTCATGCCGGAGCCGCCGATGCCCACGAAATGAATGTGCTTGACCTTGTGCTTCACGGCTCCCCCCTCGCCACCGCCTCGCAGGCGTCGGCCAGTTCGCGGCCGGCGTCGGGGCGCGCCAGCTCGCGCGCCCGCCGCGCCATGCCGAGGAGGCGCTTGCGGTCCATGCCCCCGAGGAGGGCCGCGAGCGACGCGGGCTCGAGCTCGTCCTGCGGCAGCAGGATCGCCGCGTCCCGATCGGACAGGAAGCGCGCATTCGTGGTCTGGTGGTCGTCGACCGCATGGGGATACGGCACCAGGACGCTTGCCACGCCGGCGGCGGCAAGCTCGGATACCGTCATCGCGCCGGCCCGGCAGATGACGAGGTCCGCCCGCGCATACTCGGCGGCCATGTCGTCGATGAAATCGCGCACGTCCGCCTCGACGCCGGCCTTCTCGTAGGCCGCGCGCAGGGCAGCGAGATGGGCCTTGCCGCTCTGGTGCACCACGACGGGCCGGTGCTGCGGCGGAATCAGCGCGAGCGCGGCGGGAACGGCATCGTTGAGCGCCTTCGCCCCGAGGCTGCCCCCCACCACGAGCAGGCGCAGCGGCCCTTCGCGGCCGCGCATGCGCTCCTCCGGCGGCGGCAGGCCGGCCACGGAAGCTCGCACCGGATTCCCGCACCACTGCGCGCCGGGCAGCGCCCCGGGAAAGGCGACGAGCACGCGACGCGCGAAGCGCGCCAGCACGCGGTTCGTCAGGCCGGCGATCGAGTTCTGCTCGTGGATGACCAGCGGCCGTCCGGTCAGTGCCGCCACCAGGCCCCCCGGGAAGGCCACGTAGCCGCCGAGGCCGAGCACCACGGCCGGGCGGATCTCGCGCAGCACCTGCAGGGCCTGCCAGAGCGCGCGGGCGAGCCGCCATGGAGCCGCCAGCCGCGTGGCGAGCCCCTTGCCGCGCATGCCCCCGATGCGGACCCAGCGCATCGGGATGCCATGGCTCGGCACGAGCTCGGCCTCGAGGCCGCCGGGCACACCGAGCCAGACGACCTGCCAGCTGCGCGCGCGCATCTCGTCGGCCACCGCCAGGCCGGGCATCACGTGGCCGCCGGTGCCGCCCGCCATGATCATCAGCGTCCGGCTCATGCGGTGCCTCCGCGCATCATCTGGCGGTTCTCGAAGTCGATCCGCAGCAGGATCGCGACTGCGAGGCATACGGCGAGGATGCTCGATCCCCCGTAGCTCATCAGCGGCAGCGTGAGGCCCTTCGTGGGCAGCACGCCGGTGTTCACACCGACGTTGATGAGCGACTGGATCGCGATCCATACCGCGATGCCCTTCGCGACCAGGCCCGAGTAGGGACGATCGAGGGCGATCGATTGCCGCCCGATCTCGAACCCGCGACGCACCAGCCAGAACAGCAGGCCGATCACGACCAGGACGCCGACCAGCCCGAGTTCCTCGCCGATGACCGCGAGCAGGAAGTCGGTGTGCGCCTCGGGCAGGTAGTTGAGCTTCTCGATCGAGCCGCCGAGCCCGACCCCGAAAAGCTCGCCACGGCCGAAGGCGATCAGCGCATGGGTGAGCTGGTAACCGGCGCCGAACGCATTCTCCGGGGAGAACGGGTCGTCGAGCAGCAGCTCGAGCCGCGCGAGCCGGTACGGTTGGGCGAAGATCAGCATCACGATCGTGGAGAGCGCGGCGACGATCAGCCACACGAACAGGCGCCCGCTGATGCCGCCGAGGAAGAGCACCGCCATGGCGATGCCGCAGATCACGACGAATGCGCCGAGGTCGCGTTGCAGCAGCAGCATGCAGCCCACCACCACCACCGCCGCGCCCATGGGCAGGAAGCCCTTGCGAAAGCGCTGCATGTAGTCCTGCTTGCGGATCGTGTAGTCCGCCGCATACAGGACGACGAAGAGCTTCATCAGCTCGGACGGCTGCAGCGAGATGGGCCCGAGGCGGATCCAGCGGGTCGCGCCGAGCGTGACCTGGCCGATCACCAGCACCGTGAACAGGAGCGCGAGCCCCAGGATGAACAGCGACGGCGACAGGCGCTGCCACTGCCGCATCGGGGTGGCGAAGGCGAGCACGCCCGCGGTGACGCCGACGCCGATCGACAGCAGGTGGCGCAGCAGGAAGTGCGTGTTGTCCAGCCGGGCGTAGCGCGGCGAATCCGGCATGGCGATCGAGGCCGAGTACACCATCACCAGCCCGAAGCCCAGCAGGATCGCGGTCACCCACAGCAGCTGCTCGTCGATCACGGCCATGCGCGCCTTGTCGAGCCGACGCGCGATGGGGCCCGTGGGCCGCCGCGATCCGGAGGGCAGGCGCACGCTCAGCATGAGGCCTCCAGCGGCTGGCCGCGCTCGCCCGCGATGCGCTCGACCGCGGCCGCGAAGGCGCGACCGCGCTCCGCGTAGCTCGCGAACATGTCCAGGCTCGAACAGGCGGGGCTCAGGAGCACGGCCTCGCCCGATCGCGCCCGGTTGGCGGCGAGCTGCACCGCCTCGTCGAGGCCGGCGGCCTGGATGATCTCCACGCCGGTGTCACGGAGCGCCTCGGCGATGCGCTGCGCATCGCGCCCGATCAGCACGGCGCCGCGCGCGCCATGGCGCACCGGCTCGGCGAGCGGGGAGAAGTCCTGTCCCTTGCCGTCGCCGCCGGCGATCAGCCAGCAGGGGCGCCGGATGCCCTCGATCGCCGCGACGGTCGCGGCGACGTTGGTGCCCTTGCTGTCGTCGTAGTACTCGACGCCGTCGAGCACGCCGACCAGCTGGCAGCGATGGGGCTCGCCGCGGTAGAGCCGGAGCCCGTGGAGCATCCGCGCCATGGGCACGCCGATCGCGCGGCACAGGGCGAGCGCCGCCAGCGCGTTCTGGTGGTTGTGTGCGCCGCGCAGCAACAGGGCGTCGGCCGGCATCAGGCGGCGCACGCGCGCCTGCGGCGCGGCCCCGCGGCGGCGAACCGGCGCGTCGTCGGCCGCCACGGCCTCCGCCAGCCAGGGAATGCCGCCGTCCTCCACGATGCCCAGGTCGCCGATGTTGCGCGGCTCGTCCGGCCCGAAGCTGACGGCCGGCAGCTGCCGCCTCGGCGTCGTGCGCGGGTCGGCGCGGTTGTAGATGGCGACGCAGCCGGGCGCATGGATGCGATGCTTGGCATCGGCGTACGTCTCGATCGAGGCGTGCCAGTCGAGATGGTCTTCCGCGATGTTCAGGATGCAGGCGGCATCGACGGTGAAGCGCTGGGCGAGCGCGAGCTGGAAGCTGGAGAGCTCGATCACCCAGACCTGGGGCAGCTCGTCGGTGTCGATCGCATCCATCAGGGCCTCGAGCAGCGACGGCCCGATGTTGCCCGCGGCACGCGCGGACAGGCCCGAGGCGCGACACAGCGCCGCGGCCATGGCGGTCACCGTCGTCTTGCCGTTGGTGCCGGTCACGGCCAGCACCCGCGGCGGGCTCGTCTCGCCCGGAAGGGAGCAGATCGCCTGCGAGAAGAGCTCCAGTTCGCCGACCACCTGCAGCTCGCGCCGCTGCGCCTCCGCATGCAGGGCGCCGCTCGGCCCGGCCTCGATCGACAGCCCCGGGCTCCAGGCGACCAGGTCGGCGCCGTCGAGCACGGCGGGATCGAAGTCGGTCCTCTCGACGGGAAGGTCCAGCCCGCTCGCGCGCAGCGCATCGAGCCCCGGCGGTTGCGGCCTCGAGTCCGCGACCCGCACGATCGCCCCCTGCCGCGCCGCCCAGCGCGCCATGGCCGCGCCGGAGCCGCCGAGGCCGAGCACGAGCACCCGGCGATCGCGCAGGTCGAACAGGGGAAGCTGCATGGCGGCCGGCTCGGTCATCGCAGCTTCAGGGTCGAGAGACCGAACAGCACGAGCACCATGGTGACGATCCAGAACCGCACCACGACCTGGGATTCCTTGAGGCCGCCCACTTCGAAGTGATGGTGCAGCGGCGCCATCCGGAAGATGCGCTTGCCGACGCCGAAGCGGCGCCGGGTGTACTTGAAGTAGCCGACCTGCAGCATCACGGAGAGCGTCTCCACGACGAAGACGCCGCCCATGATGAAGAGCACGATCTCCTGGCGCACCACGACCGCCACGGTGCCGAGCGCACCGCCGAGCGCGAGCGCGCCGACATCGCCCATGAACACCTGCGCGGGGTAGGCATTGAACCAGAGGAAAGCGAGCCCGGCGCCGACGATGGCCCCGCAGAACACCGTGAGCTCGCCCGCGCCGACGATGTTCGGGATGAGGAGGTACTTCGCGAACACGGCATTGCCGCTCGCGTAGGCGAAGATCCCGAGTGCCCCCGCCACCAGCACCGCCGGCATGATCGCCAGACCGTCGGCCCCGTCGGTCAGGTTCACGGCGTTGCTGGTACCGACGATCACCAGGTAGCTCAGCACGATGAAGCCGTACACGCCGAGCGGGAAGGCGACGTCCTTCAGGAAGGGCACGATCAGGTCGGCCCGTCCCGGGAGATCGGAATCGAAGCCGGAGCGGATCCAGCCGAGGAAGAGCTCCAGCGCGTGCGCGTTCGATTCCGCCGGCACCGTGAAGGCGAGATAGACCGCCGCGACCAGGCCGATGAGGGTCTGCCAGAAGTACTTCTCGCGCGCCGACATGCCCTTCGGGTCGCGATGGACGACCTTGCGGTAGTCGTCGACCCAGCCGACCAGGCCGAAGCCCAGCGTGACGACCAGCACGATCCAGATGAAGCGGTTGCCGAGGTCGCCCCAGAGCAGTGTCGAGCAGGCCACGGAGATCAGGATGAGGGCGCCGCCCATCGTGGGCGTGCCGCTCTTGGTGAGATGGGTCTCGGGGCCGTCGGCCCGCACCGCCTGGCCGATCTTCATCTCGGCGAGCTTGCGGATGACGAGCGGGCCGAAGATGAGGCCCACCGCGAGCGCGGTCAGCGCGGCGAGCACCGCGCGCAGGGTGATGTACTGGATCACCGAGAACGCGCGGATGTCGTTCGCCAGCCATTGCGAGATCTCGAGCAGCATCAGTGCGCCTCCCCCACCGGGGTTGCGGCGAGGGCGGCGACCACGCGTTCCATCCGCATGAAGCGCGACCCCTTGACGAGCACGTGCTGGCTGCCGTCGAGCGTTTCCTCGAGCGCCCGCAGCAGGGCGTCGATGTCCGGGAAGTGCCGGCCACCCTCGCCGAACGCCGCGATGGTCTCCGCGGTCGCCTCGCCCAGGGCGAACAGTTGCTCGATGCCCCGCTCGGCCGCGTAGGCGCCCACCTCGCGATGGAAGGCGGGGCCCTGGTCGCCGACCTCGCCCATGTCGCCCAGCACGAGCAGGCGCGGCGACGGGGCCTGCGCGAGCACGTCGATCGCGGCGCGCACCGAATCCGGGTTCGCGTTGTAGGTATCGTCGACGAGGCTGGCGGCATTGCGCGGGGCGACCCGCGCCAGTCGCCCCGGCGGCGCCCGGAAGGCGGCGAGCCCGGCGGCGATCGTCGCGGGGTCGATCCCGGCCGCATGGGCGGCGGCCGCCGCGGCGAGCGCATTGCGCACGTTGTGGGCCCCCTCCACGGGCAGGCCGACCTCGACCTCGGACGCGCCGATGCGCATCGTGAACCGTTCGGGACGGGCATCGGGCGCCGCCCGCACCTCGGGGTCGCCCGCCTCGCCCAGCCCGAAGCCGACGATCCGGCGGCCCGCGGCGAGCTGCCGCCAGATCGGGGCGTGGGCGTCGTCGTCGACCGGGAAGACGGCAACGCCATCGGCCGGCAAGGCGCCGAGGACGCTGCCGTTCTCGCGCGCGGTCGCCTCGACCGAGGCCATGAACTCCTGGTGCTCGCGCTGCGCGTTGTTGACCAGCGCGATCCGCGGCTGCGCGATGCTCGCGAGCCAGGCGATTTCGCCCGGGCGGTTCATGCCGAGCTCGATGACGGCCGCGCGATGTCCGGGGCCGAGCCCGAAGACCGTCAGCGGCACGCCGATCTCGTTGTTGAGGTTGCCGGCCGTCGCCAGGCGGTGCTCGCTGCCGAATGCCCTCGCGAGGATCGCGGAGAGCATCTCCTTGACCGTCGTCTTGCCGTTGCTCCCGGTGACCGCGATGACGGTCGCGTCGAAGCGCCGCCGCCAGCCGCGGGCGAGTTCGCCCAGGGCGCGACGGGTGTCGGGCACGCTCAGCACCGGGGGGCGCAGGCCGTCCACGTGCCGCTCGACCATGACGGCGCCCGCGCCGCGCTCGCGCGCCGTCGCCGCGAATTCGTGGCCGTCGAAACGCTCGCCGCGCAGCGCGACGAAGAGCTCGCCCGGCGCCAGTTTTCGCGAGTCGGTGCACACGCCCGTGACCGTCTCGTCGCCGCGGCCGTGGAGCACCCCGATGTCGAGCCAGCCGAGCGCCTCGCGCAGGGTGAACAGGCTCATGGCTGTCCTCCCAGCTCGCGCAGCGCGGCGCTCGCCACCTCAACGTCGGAGAAGCGATGCCGCACGCCGGCGATCTCCTGGTAGGCCTCGTGGCCCTTGCCGGCGACCAGCACCACGTCGTCGGGATCGGCCGCGGCGATCGCGAGCCGGATCGCCGTCGCCCGGTCGAGCTCGACGAGCCAGGGATCGACCGTCATGCCGGCGCGGATGGCGTCGGCGATCGCCTGGGGCGACTCGGAGCGCGGATTGTCGCTGGTGATGACCACGCGGTCGGCACCGGCCTGCGCCGCGCGTCCCATGAGCGGACGCTTGCCGGGATCGCGGTCGCCGCCCGCCCCCAGGACGCAGGCGAGCTCGCCGCCGCGCGCCCGTGCCACGGGCCGCAGCGCCGCGAGCGCCTGCGCGATCGCGTCGGGCGTGTGCGCATAGTCCACCACCACCAGCGGCGCGCCCTCGATGCGCAGCATCTGCATGCGGCCCGCCACCGGCTCCAGCCGGGCGAGCGCCGCGACGACCTCGTCGCGCCCGAGCCCCAGGGCGAGCCAGGCGCCGGCGACCGCCAGCGCGTTGGCGGCATTGAAACGGCCGAGCAGGCCGAGCCGGACCTCGAAGCGCCCCCAGTCGCCATCGACGACGAGGTCGAGCGATTCGCCCCGCTCGACCACGCGCACCGCTTCGAGCCTGCGCGCGCCCGCGGGGACGCGCAGCGGTGCCTCCCCGTAGACGATGGCGTCCTCGGGCCGGGCGAAGGCCTCGAGCATCTCCGCCCCGTGCTCGTCGCCGCCGTTCACGACGGCGGCACGCGCGCCGGCCTCGGCGAAGAGCCGCCGCTTGGCGGCGACATAGCTCGCCATGTCGCCGTGGTAGTCGAGATGATCGCGTGTCAGGTTGGTATGGACGGCGACCTCGATGCGGGTACCGGCGAGACGGCGCTGCTCGATGCCGATGGAGGAAGCCTCGATCGCAACGACGTCCACCGCCGCGCGCCGGAAGGCGGCGAGGAGGCGCTGCATCGAGACGGCGTCCGGGGTCGTCAGCGAGGGGGCCGCGAACCCGTCCTCCTCTACGCCGAACGCCGCGGGGCCCAGCGTGCCGACGACGCCGGCGCGGCGACCCGCGCTCGCCCAGCCGCGGGCGATCCACTGGCTGCAGCTGGTCTTGCCGTTCGTGCCGGTGACCGCGACGACGCGCAGTCGCGACGAAGGCTGGCCGTAGAACTCGGCGGCCACGAGGCCGGCATCGCGTCGCAGCCCGGGAACCGCGATCGCCGGCACGGCGATCTCCGGCCTCGCGTCGCCGACCGGATCCCAGGCGACCGCCGCGGCGCCGCGCGCGGTCGCCTGCGCGATGAAGTTCCGCCCGTCGTGGCGTTCGCCGGGCATCGCGAGGAAGCCGTCGCCGGGACCGATCTCGCGGCTGTCCGCGCTCAGCTCCGCGGACGCGGCCAGCTGGCCGCGCAGCCAGCGCCCGGCCTCCACCGGCCCGCTCGCGATCGCCATGGTGGCCGGGCTCATTGCGCCCTCCCCCGCGTGTTCGCCACGGGAATCACGAGCTCGGGCTGCGGCGCGTCCGGGGTGACGTGGAGGTGCCGCAGCGCCTGCGTCGCGATCTGCGAGAAGACGGGCGCCGCGATGATGCCGCCGTAGTGCTGGCGGCCGCCCGGTTCGTCGATCATCGCCGCGATGACGAAGCGGGGCTCGGAGATCGGCGCGAGGCCCACGAAGCTCGAGACGTACTTGCGCACGTACTTCCCGTTCTCGACCTTGTACGCGGTGCCCGTCTTGCCGCCCACGCGATAGCCCGACACGCGGGCCGAGCGGGCGGTGCCCTCGTCGCTCACCGCCGCCTCGAGCATGGCGAGCACGCGCCTCGCGGTCGCGGGGGACATCACCGGCTCGCCCGGCTGCGGCCCGTCCTGCCGAAGCAGCGTGAGCGGCACGATGTTGCCGTCGCGACCGAACACCGTGTAGGCGCGCGCAAGCTGCAGCAGCGACACCGACATGCCGTGGCCGTAGGACATCGTCGCCTGCTCGATCGGCCGCCACGACCGGTACGGCCGGACCCGGCCGGCGGCGGCGCCGGGCAGGTCGAGCGCGGGCGCCCGGCCGAAGCCGAGCTGGGAGAACATCGTGCCCATGCGCTCCGGCGCCAGGGCCAGGGCGAGCTTCGCCGTGCCGACGTTCGACGACTTCGCGACGATTCCCGTGAGGTCGAGCGTGCCGAAATCCTTGCCGTGGTCGCCGATGCGCCAGCCGCCGATCTTCATGTGGCCGGGCGACGTGTCGATCGTCGAGTTCGGCCCGAAGCGGCCGGACTCCAGCGCCGCTGCCACCGTGAAGGGCTTGATCGTGGAGCCCGGCTCGAAGATGTCGAGCGCGGCGCGATTGCGCAGGAGCGACACGTCGAGCGACTCGCGCCGATTCGGGTCGGCCGACGGCCAGTTGGCGAGCGCAAGGATCTCGCCGGTCCGCACATCGATGATCACCGCGGCGGCGGCCTTCGCCTTGTTCGCGATCGCCGCCTCGCGGATCGCGTTGTAGGCATGGAACTGCAGCTCGTTGTCGATCGACAGGACGACGTCCTTGCCGTCGATCGGGGCCTGCTCGTCGCCGACCGCCTCGACGAAGTTGCCGCGCGCGTCCTGGATCACCCGGCGGCTCCCGGGACGACCGGTCAGCAGGTCGTCGAACATCCGCTCGACGCCCGCCCGGCCCTGCAGCTGCTCGCCGTCCGCGCTGCCGGAGAAGCCCGTGAAGCCGATGAGGTGCGCACCGCGCTCGCCGATCGGGTACTCGCGCGTGTACTCGGCGAGCGTCGAGACCCCGCGGATGCGCAGGGCCATCACCTGCTCGGCCACGTCTATCTCGACGCCGCGCTTCAGGTAGACGAACTGGCGCTCCCGGTCCGAGAGCCGCTCGGCGAGCGCCGAGGACGACATGCCGAGGAGCCGGGCAAGCTCCTCGAGCTGCGCCGGGCTCGCCTGCAGGTTGCGGGGCACGGCGAAGATGGCGCGCACGGGCCGGCTCGCTGCCAGCAGCACCCGGTTGCGATCGTAGATCGAGCCCCGCGAGGCGGGCAGCTCGAGCGTGCGGCCGTAGCGCAGCTCGCCCTGGCGCTGCAGGTAGTCGTGCGAGAAGAGCTGCAGGTAGACCGCGCGGGCCACGAGCCCGACGAACCCGAGGGCCACCATCGCGACGACGAAGCGCGAACGCCACTCCGGCAGGCGCGGCTGGAGCAGCGGATTGCCGTGGGTGCGCGAGACGCGGGCGGCGCGGGTCGCGCGCGGGATGCGCGGGACGCGGGATGCGCGCGCGGCAAACGCCATCAGCGCCGACCTCCCTCGCCGGCACGCCCCCGGGCCGCTTCATGCAGCCGTCCGGCATCGAGCTCGGCCAGGCGCGCGGCGCCCTCGCCCGCGCGCAGCGTCAGGTAGAGGGTGCGCTCGGCCGGCAGCGATTCCATCCCGAGGATCCTGCGCGCCTTCTTGTCGATCATCGCCGGCTGGGCGGCGCTCGCGAGGTCCGACTCGAGGCGCCGCTGGCGGGCGGCGAGGTCCTCGGCCTGCCCGCGCGCGATCTCCAGGGCGACGAAGGCCTTGCGTGCCCGGTACTGCGTGGTGACGAGCGCCAGGGCGCTCACGAGCAGCGCGATCGCCAGCAGGACATTGAGCATGCTCGAGCGGGACATCAGTCTTGAACCCTTTCCGCAATCCTCAGCACCGCCGAGCGGGCGCGCGGATTGCGAGCGCGCTCCGCCTCGTCCGGAAGCACCCGCCCCACGATCCGCAGTCGCGGCGCATGCCCCGGCAGGACATCCCCCCGGACCGGATCACGCGGCGCATTGCGGCCGGCCTCGTCGGCCATGAAGCGCTTCACCAGTCGGTCCTCGATCGAGTTGAAACCAATCACGACCAGCCGCCCGCCGACGGCCAGCCGCTCCACCGCCACCTTCAGGACGTCCGCGAGCTCCGCAAGCTCTTGATTGACGAAAATCCGTATAGCCTGAAAGGTGCGGGTTGCCGGGTCCTTGCCCAGCGTCGACCGCGTCGCACCACGGCGCCGGAGGACACCTGCCACGAGGCCGGCAAGTTCTGTGGTTGTCTGTAGCGCTGCGGTGCCGGCGTCCCGGCGGCGAGCAACAATCGCCTTTGCAATCGGAAGAGCAGCCCGTTCATCCCCGTACCTCCTCAGTACGTCTGCGATTTCGGACTCGGATGCACCCAGGAGCCACTCGCGGGCCGAAACGCCCGTGCGCGGGTCCATCCGCATGTCCAGCGGTCCGGTGGACCGGAAACTGAATCCGCGCTCGGGCCGGTCGAACTGGGGCGAGGAGACGCCGAGGTCGAGCAGCAGCCCGTCGATGCGGTCGATGCCGAGCCGGTCGAGGACCTCGCCCAGCGCCGAAAAACGCGAGGCGACGAAGCGAAAGCGCGGGTCGTCGATCGCCTCGGCTTCGCGTGCCGCCTCGGGGTCCCGATCGATCGCGACCAGGCGGCCGGCCGGGCCGAGCGCCGCGAGAATCCGGCGACTGTGTCCTCCGCGACCGAACGTGCCGTCGACGTAGAGGCCGTCGGCCCGGATCGCGAGGCCCTCGACGGCCTCTTCGAGCAGTACCGGCAGGTGGGGCGAACGGTCGGACATGGCATCGGGGCGGGTTTCCTCTTCGCTGCTCAAGTCCGGCCTACATGATCAGGTCGGCGAGGACGCTGTAGTCCGCGCTGGCGGCGGCCTGCGCCTCGTAGGCGAAGTACGCGGCCCGGTCCCAGATCTCGAGGTAGTTGCCCTGCCCGAGGATCGTGAGCTCCCGGCCGAGGCCGGCGAAATCCCGCAGGGATTGCGACACCAGCATCCGCCCGCCCTCGTCAAGGTCGATGTCCTCGGCCGCGCCGATCATCCGGCGCTTGAACAGGGCGTGCGCCGCCGGCAGGGCGTTTATCCGTTCGCGGATCGGGAGCCAGTTGGTCCGGGGGTAGAGGACCAGGCAGTTTTCCTTCGGGTGGCGGGTCAGCGTGACCTGGCCGCCGTGCTCGCGCAGCAGCACGTCGCGAAAGGCGTGCGGAATCGTCATCCGCCCTTTCGCATCCAGCGCCTGCGCCGAGCTGCCCTGAAACATTTCCCCGTCGACCCCGCGTAGGAAACTCACCGCTCCGGGGCCGATTAAGGCCCCGATCGCCACCTACAGGCACTGAATGGCCCGGTCCGGCACTGTACGACGGTCCGAGCGGGAAGGTCAAGGCGAGATCACTGTTTATTCAATCAGTACAAGGGGTTAGCGGCGAACGCGCGATATCGTCCCTGGCCATGGCCGGGGTTTCGACATCCTTTAGGAATTAATGACTTGATGCGAGAAGTTGATGCTTTACCCGAGAAAACCCGGGCGCACGGCGTTACCCGTCACTGGAATAAGGAGTGGAAGCGGGCCTGTAGGCCGGATTCTGTAATGCCGGCGAACCGGCACGACGGCCATTCATCTAGGCGACCGGTTGCCCGGCCGCTCGAGCCACCTACCCGCACGCTTGGCCGGGCCGGCCTTCCACGGCGAACCGCACGCGTGCCTATTTGGTGTTGCTCCGGATGGGGTTTGGCCTGCCGGCCGTGTCGCCACGGCCGCGGTGAGCTCTTACCTCGCCTTTTCACCCTTGCCCGGCCGCTCGCGCGGCCGTCGGCGGTATGTTTTCTGTGCCACTTTCCGTCACGGCGGCATTTGGGCACCGCCGCGCCTGGCCGTTAGCCAGCATCCTGCCCTGCGGAGTCCGGACCTTCCTCCCGCCCGACCGTTGCCGGCCGGGCCAGCGGCCGTCCGGCCCGCTTCCAGTCGTCATTGTAGCGGCGCGCCCGCCCGTCGGCCGATGCTTGGCGCCCCGCCCGCGCAGGCGTTAGCGTAGGGCATGCACCCAGACAGGAGCCCAGCCATGCGCCCGGCCACCGCGCAAGCCCATCCCGCCGCCAGCGGCGCGACGCGCCGCGCCCGCCCCGCCCATGCATCCTCGTCGCGCCCCGCATCCCGGCCGCTCGCCGCGCGGCGCCCGCCCTCGTTCCGGGCGGCCCTCCTTGCCCTGGCCGGACTCGCGCTGCCGGCGGCCGCGACGGCGATCGATCTCGGCGACGCGAGCGTCCTGTCGCGCCAGGGCCAGAGGCTGGAGCTGGCGATTCCCTTCGGGTCCGCCCCGGGCGAGCGCGTGTCGGCGACCCGTTTCAAGGTCGTGTCGGTGGAGTCCCCGGACAACGGCTCATCGGTGCCGGATCCGGCCCGGTTCACCATCGCCCGGCCGGAACGGCGCAACGTGGTCTACCTGCGCTCGGATCGACCGGTCGAGCAGGAGCGGCTGCGCATCGTGGTCGCGGTCACCGGCCTCGACCAGCCCGATACCGCGGCGGCGTACGACATCGTGATCCCGCCCCCGCGCTTCGCGCCGGCAGCCGCTTCCCCCGGCCGTCGGCCGCGGGGACGCTAGCCGGGGCGCCGATCGCGGCGAGCGGCCCGCCGCCCCGGCGGCCGGAAGACTGCCTGATCGTCATAGAACGCCGGGTCCTCGTTCCCCGATGACCAGCCCGGCACGCCCAGCACGGGCAGCGGATGCGCGTCCGCGAGCGAGGGCGCGGCCCGGGCGAACCGCGCGGCCAGCCAGGCATCGACCACCGGGGTGGGAGCGTCGGCCGGCAGGCTCGCCACCCAGGCGTGTGCGCAGATGGCCTTGTAGGGCGTGAACAGCTTCTGGACGAGCGCATGGCCGAAAAGGCGCACGGACGCCCGGGCGCGGAAGGCCTCGCGACGCTCCACGAACAGTCGACGCCAGTCCCGCGCGCGCAGGGCGGCGACGAGTTCCTCGTCGTCCGTCACCAGCACGGCGGCGTTCTCGTCGAAGACCGTCGCCGCGTCGCGCACCGCGCCGCGCCGGCCGGCGATACCGTCGTGCTCGATCACGGCCGCCTGCACCGCATTGAGGCGCGCCTTCGTCAGCGGCCACGCGAGCCAGGCGAGCGCATTGAGCAGGTCATGGAGACCGGCCGGCCCGGCAGTGCGCGTGGGCACCTCGCCGGTACCAGCGATATGGGCTTCGTAGGCATCGAACCGTACGGAGTCCGCGGCGACGAATCGCAGGGCGAGGCCCCGCCCCGAACGCAGCGCGCCCTCGCGCGCGAGGGCGTCGAGCGCCGCGAGCGGCACCCCATCCGCGGTGCATGCCGGCGCCAGGCGCCGCCAGGCGGCATGGATGTCCCCGCCCCAGGGCGCGCCCGCAAGCCCGCGATCGACGGCGGCGACGTCGATGCGGATCACGCCCGGCGCGGTCCCCCGGCAGAAGCGGCCGCCGAGGGTCGGTGCAGCCGCCACCGCAGGGTCTCGCCCCCCGCGAGCGGCACGATGGTGTCGGCGCCGAAGGGCAGGGATTCCGGCAGGACCCAGTCCTCGCGCACGAGCTCGACCCGCTCCTCGTTGCGCGGCAGGCCGTAGAAATCGGCGCCGTTGAAACTCGCGAACGCCTCGAACCGGTCGAGCCGACCCTGCGCCTCGAAGACGCTCGCATAGAGTTCGAGCGCATGGGGCGCCGTGTAGCAGCCCGCGCACGCCGCGGCATGTTCCTTGAGACGCGCCGGATGCGGCGCGCTGTCGGTGCCCAGGAAGAAGCGCGCGTCGCCGCTGGTGGCCGCCTCGACCAGCGCGAGCCGATGGCGTTCCCGCTTCAGCACGGGCAGGCAATACCAGTGGGGCCGCAGGCCGCCGGAAAAGATCGCGTTGCGGTTGTACAGCAGGTGCTGCGGCGTGATGGTGGCCGCGATCGGACCAGATGCCTCCCGGACGTACTGGACCGCGTCTGCGGTGGTCACATGCTCGAATACCACCCGCAAGCCCGGGAACGAGCGTCGCAGCGGCTCCATCTCCCGCTCGATGAAGACCTGCTCCCGGTCGAAGACATCGACCGTCGGATCCGCAACCTCGCCATGCACGAGCAGCGGCAGGCCATGACGCTCCATCGCGGCGAGCACGGGCGCCACCCGGGCCATGTCGGTGACGCCCGCGTCGGAATTCGTGGTCGCGCCCGCCGGATAGAGCTTGACGGCGCTGATGACGCCCGAATCGACGCCCTTGCGGATCTCGTGGGGATTCGTGCGGTCGGTGAGATACAGCGTCATGAGGGGACGGAACGCGGCGGCCGCCGCCGCGCCGACCTCGCCCCGGGCAACCGCATCGGCGAGCGCCGCCTCGATCCGCTCGCGATACGCGAGCGCCTGCGCGACCGTCACGACCGGCGGTCGGAGGTTGGGCATCACGATGGCGCGGCCGAAGGCCGCGGCGCTGGCGGCGACGACGGCGCGCAGGGCGTCGCCGTCGCGCAGGTGCAGGTGCCAGTCGTCGGGAAGGACGATCGAGAGCCGGGTGCCGGGCGCGGCGCGGGAGGAGTCGTTCATCGCAGGAGGACCAGGCGAAAGTCGTTCACGTTGGTACGGGTCGGCCCCGTGACCACCAGGTCGCCGATGGCCTCGAAGAATCCGTACGAATCGTTGTCGTCGAGGCGCGCGCGGGCGTCGATCCCGGCGGCGGCCGCGCGCTCGAGCGTGTCGGGCGCGAGAATCGCGCCGGCATTGTCCATCATCCCGTCGATGCCGTCCGTATCCGCGGCGATCGCCCAGACGTCGGGCAGCGGACCGAGCGACTCGGCCAGCGCGAGAAGGAACTCGGTATTGCGGCCGCCCCGCCCCTTGCCGCGCAGCGTGACCGTGCACTCGCCGCCCGAGAGCAGCGCGACGGGACGGCGGCCGCGATCGCCGAACGAGCGCTCGCCGTGCGCGCGCAGTTCGCGAACGATCCCGGCATGCACCTGCGCCACGTCGCGCGCCTCGCCCGTGAGCGTGTCGCCCAGCACGATGCTCCGGATCCCGGCGGCATCGAGGCGCTTCGCCGCCGCCTCGAGGGCGGCATGCCCGCTGCCGACCAGCCGCGCCTCCGTGCGCGCGAGGCGCGCGTCCCCCGGCTTGGGCGTTTCCGGCGCATCGCCCCGGGCGCCCGCCTCCAGCCAGTCACGCACCGCCGGCGGCGCCTCGATCCGCCAGCGTCGCAGCACCTCGAGCGCATCGGCATGCGTGCTCGGATCGGGCGAGCACGGGCCCGACGCGATCGCGGCGAGGTCGTCGCCGGCGACATCCGAGATGACCAGGGCATGCACGCGCGCGCGCGTCGAGGCCGAGAGCCATCCACCCTGTATGCGCGAGAGGTGCCGGCGGACAATGTTCATCTCGTCGATCGGCGCGCCGCTCGCGAGCAGGGCCTTCGTGAGGGCTTTCAGCGCATCGAGCGTCACCGGTTCCACCGGCAGCGCGAGCAGGCTCGAGCCGCCGCCGGACAGCAGGACGACCAGCAGGTCGTCCTCGCCGAGTTCGCTGGCCGCGGCGAGCATGCGCCGGGCGGCGGCCATCCCGGCCTCGTCCGGCACGGGATGGCCGGCTTCGACGACCTCGATCCGCCCGGCGTCCTGCGCGTGGCCATAGCGCGTCACCACGAGGCCCTCGAGCGGCGCGTCCGACGGCCAGGCCGAATCGAATGCCGCGGCCATCGCGGCCGCGGCCTTGCCGGCGCCGGCGACGAACACGCGACGCGCGCCGGATCCGACGAGGGGCGGGACGCAGGGCGCAATCACGCGCGCCGGATCGGCGGCCGCCACCGCGGCATGGAAGCAGTCGAGCAACAGGTCCCTGGTCTGCATGGCGATCTGTCGATACAAGAAGAAAAGCCCGGCCATCCTGGGCCGGGCTTCATGCGCTTGCCGCTTCGGCTCACGCGCGGCACATCGGCCCTACGGGCCCATTGCCGCCGGATGTCAGTCGGCCGCAAGGCCGGCTTTATGAATGATCGGGGACCACTTCGAGAGTTCCTGCATCAGCAGGTTACGGGCCGCGGGTGGCGTTGCCTGCCCCGATGGGGCAACCGTCGAACCGATGGAGTCCAGCTGCTTCACGACCTCGGGATCCTGCAGGGCAGTTTGCAGGGCCCCCCTCAGCTTGTCAACCACGTCCTGGGGCGTCGCGACCGGCGCGAGCAGCATGTGCCAGACGGCGAACTCGAAGTCCTTGAAACCGAGCTCCGACAGCGTCGGCACGCCGGGCAGCGCCTTTTGCCGCATGCCCATGGTGACGCCCACCGGACGCACCTTGCCGCTGCGGATGTGCGGCAACGCCTGGCTCGCGAGATCGCACACGAGGTCGACCTGCCCGCTGACGACATCCGCGAACGCCTGCGGCGAACCCTTGTAGCTCGCGGTGGCGAGCTCGCCGCGCGTGCCGGCGGCGAGCAGGAGCATGCACAGTTGCGATGGCGTGCCCTGCCCCGCGTCGGCGATGGTCAGCCGGCGTCCCTTCGCACCGATGAAGGCCGCGAGCGATTCGTCGTCACGAAGCGGCAGGCCCGCGCGCGCAACCAGCACCAGCGGCATGCGGTCGATCAGTCCGATCGGCATGAAGTCGCGCAGCGGCTCGAAGGGCAGCTTCCGGTAGAGCGAGGGTGCGGTGGCGATCGCATTGTCCGCGAGCAGCAGGGTATGGCCATCGGGCCGCGCGCGCGCGACGCGCGCCGCGCCCACCGTGCCGCCCGCGCCCGCGACGTATTCGATGACGACGCGCGCGCGCAGGCTGCGCTGCAGGGAGCGCGCGAGCACCTCGGCGAGCGGATCGGTGGGCCCGCCTTCGGCATAGGGAACGACGAGGGTGACCGGTGCGCTGGGATATGCGAAGACCGCCGCCGGAGTCGCGGACAAGAATGCGCAAACCGCAAGCGCGTAGGCGAGCAGTCGCCTGGACATCTTCCTCCCCGACGGGCCTGGAGCATGGAACCGGCGACTCGCAGTTGCGGCGGTCGAGCGCGGGTCGATCCGGCGGACTGGCCGGCCCGACCACTCTAGCCGAGACGCCGTCGGAGCACCGTCGTGGAAACCCGAAACGGGCTCAGGCAGTGGCCACTCGCTCCGCGATCGCGGCCCCGATATCGGTGGTGCGCGCGCTTCCGCCCATGTCGGGCGTGCGCGGCCCGTGCTCGGTCGTCGCCTCGATCGCGGCGAGGATCGCGTCGTGCGCATCCTGCAGGCCGAAATGCGCCAGCATCATGGCGCCGCACCAGATCTGCCCGATCGGGTTGGCGATACCCTTGCCCGCGATGTCGGGCGCCGAGCCGTGCACCGGTTCGAAGAGGGACGGGAAACGACGTTCCGGGTTGATGTTCGCCGACGGCGCAATGCCGAGCGTCCCCGCACAGGCGGGCCCCAGGTCGGACAGGATGTCGCCGAAGAGGTTGGACGCGACGACCACGTCGAAGAGCTGCGGATTGCGCACGAAGTGCGCCGTGAGGATGTCGATGTGGTACTTGGACACCTGGACTTCCGGATACTGCGCGGACATCGCCGCGACGCGCTCGTCCCAGTACGGCATCGAGATGAAGATCCCGTTGGACTTCGTGGCCGAGGTCAGCTTGCGACCGCGGCGCATGGCCAGCTCGAACGCGTAGCGCAGCACACGGTCGACCCCGTGCCGGGTAAACACCGATTCCTGGATCACGATCTCGCGATCCGTTCCCTCGAACATGCGCCCGCCGATCGACGAATACTCGCCCTCGGTGTTCTCGCGCACCACGTAGAAGTCGATGTCGCCCGGCTTGCGGTTGGCGAGCGGGCAGGGAACGCCGGGCAACAGGCGCACCGGCCGCAGGTTGATGTACTGGTCGAACTCGCGCCTGAAGAGCAGCAAGGAACCCCAGAGGGAGACATGGTCGGGAACCGTCTCCGGCCACCCGACGGCACCGAAGTAGATCGCGTCGCAGTCGCCCAGGCGCGATTTCCAGTCCTCGGGCATCATCCTTCCATGGCGCGCGTAGTACTCACAGCTCGCGAAGTCGAAATGCCGCCACTCGAACTGGATGCCGAAGCGCCTGCCGGTCGCCTCCAGGACCCGGATGCCCTCCGGCATGACTTCCTGGCCGATGCCGTCACCGGCGATCACCGCGATCCGCAATGCACTCATCGATCCGTTCCTTCGGCCCCCCGGGGGCGCATGTGGTACCGGCGCCGGTCAACAGGGACGGCCCGCCGGACGTTACTTTTCCTGGGCCGGCACGCCGCCGGCGCCTTCCGGGAGCCCACGGCTTGATCCGACCCACCGCCCGCCCCCGCGCGATCGCGACGTTCGCCGCGGTCCTGCTCATGGCCGCCTGCGCCGGCCCGCAGGTCGATGCCCGGCCGCAGGACGGGGAACGAACCTACTCCACCTCGGACGCGCGCGCTCCGATGAGCATCGGCGACATCGTACTTCAGCTCGAGTCCGGCCGTCCGGAGGCGGACATCGTCGCCGAGCTGTTCGACCGCGGCCTGGCCGCGCCGGCCACGCCGGGCGACCTCACGCTGCTGCGCCGGGCCGGCGCGAGCGAAGAGTTGCTGCAGGCGGTGCATGACGCGCCCGTCGCCCGGACCGACAGCGCCGGCAACGTGGTGATCATCCGCGAGCCCGCATACGTCGTCCCCTACGTGGTCGATCCCTGGCCCCACTATTACTACCCCGGCTACCGGCACTGGTCGCCGCCGCGGCATGTCCCTCCGCACAGGCCGCCACCCCATCGCATCCATCCGCATCCGGACCGGCCCGGCGGCGTCCACCGGCCGCCCCGCCCACCGGTCACCCAGCCGAACCCGACGCGCCCGCCCGCGCCGAACCGGTACGGACCGCGTCCGCAGCCGACGCCGGGCGTCACGCCGCCGGCCATGCGACAGCCCGCCGTCAAGCCGGGCGCGAGGCCGAGCACCGCGCCACGGCCGAACTCGGTGACACCGAACCGGCCGACGCGCTGACCCCGGCCGGGTCGGCCCCGGACAGGGCGCCGCGATCCGGGCCTCGCGGGCGAGCGGGGGGCGTTCCCCGGGCTCCCCGGGACGGCTCCCGGCCCGCCCGGGACGAATTCCGCAAACTGGCATACTCTTGATGTGTATCGGGGTCACGAAGCACCCGGGGGTGTATCGTTGATTGCTTCGCCTTGATGCCTGGAGTGCATTCCCGATGACAGACGAAACCGCCGCCCGATCCCGCCCCTCGACCCGGACGGCAAGCCTCGAGCCCCAGGCCATCTCGACCGATGTCCTGCTCGAGAAGTACGCCAAGGCCGGCGAGCGCACGATCGAGGAAGTCCGCGACCGCGTCGCGCGTGCGCTGGCCGAGGCCGAGCCGGCTTCCGAACGCGCGCGCTGGGCCGAGGAATTTCGCCAGGCCATGACCGCCGGGTTCATTCCCGGCGGGCGGATCAACTCTGCGGCGGGGACCGACCTCGTCGCCACCCTCATCAACTGCTTCGTGCAGCCGGTCGACGACTGCATCCGCGGCGGCGACGGCGTGGTGGGCATCTACGACGCGCTCGCGGAGGCCGCCGAGACGATGCGCCGTGGCGGCGGCGTCGGCTACGACTTCTCCCGCATCCGGCCGGCCGGCGCCTGGGTGCGCGGCACCGACAGCCGGGCGAGCGGCCCCCTGTCCTACATGGCCATCTTCGACCGCTCCTGCGAGACGGTCGAGTCCGCCGGCGCCCGGCGCGGCGCGCAGATGGGCGTGCTGCGCTGCGACCATCCCGACATCGAGGCCTTCATCACCGCCAAGGAAAAGGGCGGCCTGCACAACTTCAACATGTCCGTCGCGGTGACCGACGCCTTCATGCGGGCGGTCATCAACGACGAGGACTGGGAGCTGGTGCACGACGCGCGGCCGGGCCGCGACGGCGACGAGCCGGTGGAGCGGCGCGCCGACGGCAAGTGGGTCTACCGCAAGGTGCGGGCGCGCGAGCTGTGGCAGACGATCATGGCGAGCACGTACGACCATGCGGAGCCCGGCGTCCTGTTCATCGACACGATCAACAGCGACAACAACCTCGCCTATTGCGAGCGCATCGAGGCGACCAACCCGTGCGGCGAGCAGGCGCTGCCGCCCTATGGCTGCTGCGACCTCGGCAGCATCGACCTGTGCCGCTTCGTGCGCCGCCCGTTCGAGGAGGACGCGAGCATCGACCTCGACGCCTTCGCCAAGGTGGTGGCCGTGGCGGTGCGGATGCTCGACAACGTGCTCGACGTCACCGCCTGGCCGCTGCCGCAGCAGCGGGCCGAGGCCATGGCGAAGCGCCGCATCGGGCTGGGCTTCACCGGGCTGGGCGACGCGCTCGCGATGCTGGGCCTGCGCTACGACAGCAACGAGGGCCGCGCCTGCGCGGCGCGTATCGCCGAGCGCATGCGCGATGCCGCCTACGCCGCCTCCGTGGAGCTCGCCCGCGAGAAGGGCGCATTCCCACTCTTCGATGCGGAGCGCTACCTCGCCACGCCCGGCTTCGCCTCGCGACTGCCCGACAAGCTGCGCGCCGCGATCCGCGAGCACGGCATCCGCAACAGCCACCTGCTCGCCATCGCGCCCACCGGCACCATCTCGCTCGCTTTCGCCGACAACGCATCGAACGGCATCGAGCCGCCGTTCTCCTGGACCTACCAGCGGCGCAAGCGCATGCCCGACGGCACCGTCCAGGTCTATGCCGTCGAAGACCACGCCTTCCGCATGTTCCGGCTGCACCACGGCGTGGACGAGAACGTCCTGCCCGCGAGCCCGGAGGCCGCGGCGGGCCGGCGGCCCGGCACGGTCATCTCCGATCCGGACGGCACCCGGCGTATCGTGCTGCCGCCCTCCTTCGTCACCGCCCTGGAGATGAGCGCGCTCGACCACATGGCCATGAGCGCCGCCGTCCAGCCGTACATCGACGCGGCGATCAGCAAGACGGTGAACGTTCCCGTCGACTATCCTTTCGAGCAGTTCAAGGATCTCTACACCGAGGCCTGGAAGGCCGGCCTCAAGGGCATCACCACCTATCGGCCCAACGCGGTGCTCGGCTCGGTGCTCGAGGCACCGGGCCGCGAGGCATCGCCCGCACGACCGGATCCGGATATCCTCGACGCCGACCGGCGCGTCACGCTCGAGCACACGCCGTCGCCCCCGCTCGCGAGCCTGCGGTGGCCCGGACGGCCCGTCCTGCCCAACGGCAACCCGAGCTGGACCTACGCGGTGCGTCATCCGCTCGGACGCTTCGCCGTGTTCATCGGCCACGTGGAGGGCCCGCCCCCGGTGCCCTTCGAGGTCTGGGTGAACGGCGCCGAACAGCCGCGCGGCCTCGGCGCCGTGGCCAAGACGCTCTCGATGGACATGCGCGCCGCCGACCGCAAGTGGCTGAACGTCAAGCTGGCCGCCCTCGAATCGACGAGCGGCGACGACCGCTTCGACATGCCCATGCCGCCCGACGGCGAGATCGAGCACATGCCCAGCCTGGTGGCCGGCTTCGCGCGGCTCGTCCGCCATCGGTGCGAGGTCCTCGGCGCACTCGCCGACGACGGGTCGCCGACACCGGTCATCGATGCGCTGATCGGCTTGCGCGAGCCGAAGGCGGGAACCAACGGCACCCTCGCCTGGACGGTCGACGTGGTCAACGCGGTCACCGGCGACGACTTCGTGCTGTTCCTCAAGGAGCTCACCCTGCCGGACGGGGAGCGGCGACCCTACGCGATCTGGCTCGCGGGCGAGTATCCGCGGGTGCTCGACGGCCTCTGCAAGCTGCTGAGCCTCGACATGCGGGTGCTCGACCCGGCGTGGATCGGCATGAAGCTGCGCAAGCTGCTCGACTATGCCGAGCCCAACGGCGACTTCTTCGCGCCGGTGCCCGGGCAGGAGCGCTCGGAGCGCTGGCCATCGACGATCGCCTACATCGCGCGCCTGGTGATCCATCGCTACGCGATGCTGGGCATCCTCGACGAGCGCGGCTACCCGCTCGCCAACGCGGGCATCCTCGCGGTGCCGGCGGGCGAGCGCGAGGCCGACCTGGTGCATCGCGTCCTGCCGGGACGCAAGTGCCCCGAGTGCGGCAACCGCAGCCTGATCCGCAAGGACGGCTGCGAGTTCTGCACGTCATGCGGCCATGTAGGCGCCTGTGGCTGACCGGGCGCCTGCCGGCGCAAGGTTGAACTGATGGCCCGCGGCCGGGTCCGGGCGACAGGGGCGCCGACCGACGAGCGCAGCCTGCACTACCTGTTCGTCGAGCGGGTGCGCGACTACGCGATCTACCTGCTCGACCCCCAGGGCCGGGTGACGAGCTGGAATGCGGGTGCCCAGCGTTTCAAGGGCTACCGGGCCGACGAGGTCATCGGGCAGCATTTCTCGCGCTTCTACACGGAGGAGGACCGGGCCGCCGGCATGCCGGAGCAGGCGCTCGCGATCGCCGAACGGGAAGGCATGTTCGAGTCCGAGGGCTGGCGGGTGCGCAAGGACGGCTCGCGGTTCTGGTCGAGTGTCGTGATCGATCGCATCCTCGACGACGAGGGCAATCTCGTCGGCTTCGCCAAGATCACCCGCGACATCACCGAGCAGCGCAAGGCGCAGGCCGCCCTCGACGAGGCGCGCGCCCGGCTGCACCAGGCCCAGAAGATGGAAGCGGTCGGCCAGCTGACCGGTGGCTTCGTGCACGACTTCAACAACATCCTGCAGGTCGTCGGGAACAACATCGAACTCGCCACCCGTGGGGTCGCGACCGGTCGCGCCGACGTCGCCCGTCATCTGGAGACGGCGCGCGGCGCGGTCGAGCGCGCCACCGTGCTGACCAGCAGGCTGCTCGCCTTCGCCCGCAAGCAACCGCTCGTGCCGGAGCAGGTGGACGTGCGCAGGGTCGTGGAGAACATGCGGCCGCTGCTCGACCAGTCCCTCGGGGCAAGGATCGAGCTGGAGGTCCGGATGCCGGACGGCCTGTGGCCGATATGGATCGACGCCAACCAGTTCGAGAGCGCGCTCCTCAACCTCGCCATCAATGCGCGCGATGCCATGCCGGATGGCGGCCGGCTCGCGATCTCCGCCTCCAACCTCTTCGTCACCGAGCAGGAGCGCGAGCCGGACGGCCAGGCGGGCGAGCATGTCTGCATCGTCGTGCGCGACACGGGCACGGGCATGCCGCCGGCGGTGGCGGCGCGGGCGTTCGAGCCCTTCTTCACCACCAAGGCGAAGGGCAACGGCACCGGTCTCGGCCTCTCGCAGATCTACGGCTTCGTGAGGCAGTCGCACGGTTCGATCCGCATCGAGACCGAGCCGGGTCGTGGCACGGCCATCGTGTTCTGCCTGCCCCGCGAGCCGGTTTCCGCACCGGACTGACCGGACCGATCTGCCGGCCACGGCGCGTCGCGCCGGGCCCGGTGGTTGCAGTTCCAGGATTCGTCCCCATCTGCTCCTGTGGCAGGCGACGCCAAGTCGACGCACGTACGCGCTGCGGCGGCCCCGGCCGGCAAGCCATCCATTGCCAGCGCCGCCCTGCCGAATAGACCCCGCCTATGGATAGCATTGAAATATCTCATTTGCGATATTCATAGGCATTTACTATTATTTGTTCGTCGGACGCATCGTCCGAGCGAATTCCGAAGAAGCCACACTAATCAGGAGTGCCAATGTCCGTCATCAACACCGAAATCAAGCCCTTCAAAGCCCAGGCCTACAAGGACGGCAAGTTCATCGAGGTCACGGACGAAATGCTGAAGGGCAAGTGGTCGGTGGTCGTGTTCTATCCGGCCGACTTCACTTTCGTCTGCCCGACCGAGCTCGAGGACCTGGCCGACAACTACGCGGAATTCCAGAAGCTGGGCGTCGAGATCTACAGCGTCTCCACCGACACCCACTTCTCGCACAAGGCCTGGGCGGAAAGCTCGCCGGCGATCGGCAAGGTCAAGTACACGATGATCGGCGACCCCACGGGCCAGATCACGCGCAACTTCGACGTCATGCGCGAAGACCAGGGCCTGGCCGACCGCGGCACCTTCATCATCGATCCGAACGGCATCATCCAGGCCGTCGAGATCACCGCCGAAGGCATCGGCCGTGACGCCAAGGAGCTGCTGCGCAAGGTGAAGGCGGCGCAGTACGTGGCGGCGCACCCGGGCGAGGTCTGCCCCGCCAAGTGGCAGGAAGGCGCCAAGACGCTGACCCCGTCGCTGGACCTGGTCGGCAAGATCTGAGGACGGCGGTACCGGCCCGGGCGCCCGACCGGCGCCCGGCGCCCCCGGGTGGCCCCCCACGAGGCTGGGCCCCAGACGCGTCGGGCCGGCAATCGCCGGCCCTTTTTCCAAGCGCCAACGTACAGGACTGAACGATGCTCGATGACAACCTCAAAGCCCAGTTGAAAGCCTACCTCGAGCGGCTCACCCGGCCGGTCGAGATCATCGCGTCGCTCGACGACAGCAAGCAGTCGGACGAGCTGCGCGAGCTGCTCGACGAGCTGCAGGCGGCGTCGGCCCTGGTGCGGGTGGAGACCGGCGGCGAGGACGAGCGCCGGCCATCCTTCTCGATCCGGGGCGAAGGCACCGCGATGTCGATCCGCTTCGCGGCGATCCCCCTTGGCCACGAGTTCGCCTCGCTGGTGCTTGCGCTGCTCTGGGCCGGCGGCCATCCGCCGAAGGTCGACGATTCGGTCGTCGACCGGATCCGCGCGATCGACACCGACCTCGCCTTCGAGGTCTACATGTCGCTGAGCTGCCACAACTGCCCCGACGTGGTCCAGGCGCTCAACATGATGGCGGTGATCAATCCGCGCGTAAGCGTGGTCACCATCGACGGCGGCCTCTTCCAGAAGGAAGTCGAGGAGCGCGACATCATGGCCGTTCCCTCGGTGTTCCTCGACGGCAAGCTGTTCGCCAGCGGCCGCATGGGCATCGAGGAGATCCTCGCGAAGCTCGCGACCGACGGCGGCGAGGCCGAGGCGAAGCGCCTCGACGCCCAGGCGCCGTACGACATGCTGATGATCGGCGGCGGCCCTGCGGGCGCGGCCGCGGCGATCTACGCGGCGCGCAAGGGCCTGCGCACCGGCGTGGCGGCGGAGCGCTTCGGCGGGCAGGTTCTCGACACGCTCTCGATCGAGAACTACATCGCGGTCCCCCATACCGACGGCCCTTCCTACGCGGTCGCGCTCGAGCAGCACGTGCGCGAATACGATGTCGACATCATGAACGCGCAACGGGCCATCGAGCTCGTCCCGGCCGACGAGCCCGGCGGCCTCGCCACCGTGCGCTTCGCCAACGGCGGGCGCCTGCGGGCGCGCACCGTCGTGCTCGCCACGGGCGCCCGCTGGCGGGAGATCAACGTGCCCGGCGAGGCCGAGTACCGCAACCGCGGCGTGGCCTACTGCCCGCACTGCGACGGGCCGCTCTACAAGGGCAAGCGGGTCGCGGTGATCGGCGGGGGCAACTCCGGCGTCGAGGCGGCGATCGACCTGGCCGGGGTGGTCGAACATGTCACGCTGATCGAGTTCGCGCCCGAGCTGCGGGCCGACGCGGTGCTCGTCGCCAAGCTGCGCAGCCTCGACAACGTCAGGATCATCACCAACGCCCGGACCACCTCCATCGACGGCGACGGCCAGCGCGTGACGGGCCTGACGTACGTCGACCGCGCGACGGACGAGGTCCACACGATCGAGCTCGCCGGCGTGTTCGTGCAGATCGGCCTGGTGCCGAACACGGACTGGCTCCAGGGCACGGTCGAGCTGACCCGCCATGGCGAGATCGTGGTGGACGAGCGCGGCCAGACCTCGGTACCGGGCATCTTCGCCGCCGGCGACGCGACCACGGTGCCGTACAAGCAGATCGTGATCGCGGCGGGCGACGGCGCGAAGGCGGCCCTGTCGGCCTTCGACTACCTCATCCGCACGCCCGCCCTGAAGGAGAAGGCGACCGCCGAGGCCGCCTGACCGGCGCATACGAGCCGCCTGCGGGCCGCGCTCCGGCTCGCCCGGGCCCGCGCATCCATCCGGATGCGCGGGCCTTGTCGTTCGGGGACTTTGTGTATGCTCTGGCGTTCACGGCGCGAGTCGCCTTCCGGCCAACCCACCGATACAGCACCCATGACACCGCACGAACTCAAGTCGCGCCTGCGCATCCCGGTCATCGGATCGCCCCTGTTCATCATCTCCAATCCCGACCTGGTCATCGCGCAGTGCAAGGCCGGCATCGTCGGCTCGTTCCCGGCGCTCAACGCGCGACCCGCGGAACTCCTCGAGGAATGGCTCCAGCGCATCACCACGGAGCTCGACGCCTACAACCGGGCCCATCCCGACCGGCCCGCGGCGCCGTTCGCCGTCAACCAGATCGTGCACAAGTCCAATGCCCGTCTCGAGCACGACCTGGAACTGTGCGTGAAGTACAAGGTACCGCTGGTGATCACGTCGCTCGGGGCACGCCCCGAGGTCAACGAGGCGGTGCACAGCTATGGCGGCCTGGTGATGCACGACGTGATCAACCAGAAGTTCGCGCGCAAGGCGATCGAGAAGGGCGCCGACGGCCTCATCCTCGTCGCCGCCGGGGCGGGCGGGCATGCCGGGACCCAGTCGCCCTTCGCGCTCGTCCAGGAAACGCGTGAATGGTTCGACGGCCCGGTCGCGCTCTCCGGCTCCATCGCCAATGGCGGCGCGGTGCTCGCGGCGCAGGCCATGGGCGCGGACTTCGCCTACATCGGCTCGGCCTTCATCGCCACGCACGAGGCCAATGCGAGCGAGCGCCACAAGCAGGCCATCGTCGAGTCCGCGGCCGAGGACATCGTCTACTCGAGCTTCTTCACCGGCGTGCACGGCAACTACCTGCGATCCTCGATCGCCGCCGCCGGCCTCGATCCCGACAACCTGCCCGAGGGTGATCCCAGCCAGATGAACTTCGAGAAGGGCAAGCCCAAGGCATGGAAGGACATCTGGGGCTGCGGCCAGGGCATCGGCGTGATCGACAAGGTTCGGCCGGCCGCGGAGCTCGTCGACATGCTCGCGGAGCAGTACGAGGCAACGCGCGCCCGCCTGCTGGGCTGACATTTGCCGACGCGACCGCGCGAACGGTCGCGCCGAGCCGACGAATGGCGCCCCCCGGGCGCCATTTTTCATGTTGCGCCCGCTTCGTGAGCGAGCGCCTGCTGCGCGCAATCCCCCGATACCGTCTCGCTTTCGCGCGCCTCGCACGCGATGCGCGATCGCCCCGATTGTGGGGAATACGTACACGCGTCCGCCGCCAGTCGCCCCGCCCCGACCGCTCGTGACTTCGCCGCTCGGTCGATATCACCCCCGTCGCTAATCTGCCGTGAACAAAGTCACGACATAAGCATGTCTCCCAGCCAGGTGAGCAACCTCCTCTGCTTCACTGGAGACCAAATTGGCGACTAAAGCAGTAACTCAGTGCGTTTCTGACGCAGCCCTCGCAAACGCACCCGGAAGCGCCAAAGAGCGGTTCAAACGGTCCTTCTCGCTGTCGCTCCTGACGATGGCCTGCGCGGCCCTCGTCGCCTGCGGCGGCGGCGGTGGCGGCGGCAGCACGGTCGGCGCGGGCGACTCGACCGCGCCCGTCGCCGGCAGCGAGCCCGGCGTCTCCCTGCCCGGTTCCGCCGTCGACCTGATCGGCACCTCGGCGCCGTCCGGCAACAACGCCCAGGTTCCCTCCAAGGGAGCCGGCCTCGGCGGCGACAATGGCACGATCGTCGGTGGAGGCAACGGTTCGGTCGTCGGTGGGGACACGGGTCCGATCGTCGGCAATCCCGGCGGCTCCCCGAACCCAGGCGCCGGCGCGCAGGAACCGCAGGAGCCCGGCGCGCCCATCGCCGACCGCGGCCCGCAACAGGGCGGCGCCGCCCCGGCGGACTTCCTCAAGCGGCCGTTCGCCTCGGACTCGCCCTGGAACCAGCCGATCCCGGCGAACGCGACCTATCGCGAGAGCGACCCGCGCACCAAGTCGTTGCGCAGCGCCGGCGCCTTCGGCGTGAACAGCAGCCAGTGGACCATCTGGGTCTGGCACGCGAAGGAAAGCGATCCGCTGCAGACGATCAACGTGTCGGTCCGCCACCTGACGAGCTCGGGCAGCGCGAACGAGGGCAACGTCACCATCCGGATGCCGTCCAACGCCCATCCCGACCCGGCGAACGACTCGCACATGACCGTCATCGATCCCGACGGCAAGCATGCGCACGAGTTCTGGTACGTCAAGAAGCGTGACGGTCGCTGGACCGCCGTGTCCTACGCCAAGGTGCCGCTCGACGGCAGCGGTGTGAACATCAGCGGCTACGCCTCGCACAACTCCAACTACCTGACGTACGGCTGGGGCGCGACCCGGGCCTATGGCGGCTCGCAGATCGGCGGGCTCATCCGCAAGGGCGAGGCCACCTCGGGCTCGATCGACCACGCCATCGCGGTCGCCATTCCCGCCAAGTACCTCGGCGGCCGGGCGGTCTGGCCGGCGACCAGCGACGACCAGTCGCCCGACTACGCCGGCGTGATCCCGATGGGCACCCGCTTCGCGATCCCGCCGTCGGTCAACGTCGAGGCCCTGGGCCTGTCGCCGGCGCACCTGCGACTCGCCCGGGCCCTGCAGAAGTACGGCCTGATCGTGGTGGACAAGTCGGGCTCGCCCTGCATGTACGCCGAAGGCCTCGAGGCCCAGGCCGACGGGCAGGCGCTCAACGCCAACCGGTCGCAGATGGAGCTGCTCACCAGCCTCCTGACCGTGGTCGAGTAAGGCCCGGCGACCCTCCCGCCCCCCGCGCGCACCGCCCATCGCGGTGCGCGCGTCTTCGTGGGTCATCCGTGATATTTTTCGGTTGAGGGTGGCCGCGCGGCATGTACCGTAGCCCCGGATTCACGCCGCCTGCCGACTGATGCCCCGGATCCGCGCACCCCGCGGTCCGCTCCTACCGACATCGCGCGATGACAGCGATCAGATCGACCGCCCGGTTCCAGTCCTGGACCGACTTCCTCGTGCCGCTCGGCTTCGTCGGCGCGGCCGCCCTGTGCGGCCTCGTCATCGCGAGCGGCAAGGTCACGTACGTGGCCATCGTCGTGGGCGCGATGCTCAGCCTGATCCTGTTGCAGATGCCCGCCATCGCCATGTGGCTGGTGCTCGTGGGCGCGCTCGCGATCTCGGGCCCGGTGGCCTTCTTCTTCCCGGCGCTCGAGAAACTGCCCTGGCTCTTCTCGCTGCTGACCCTGTTCCTCGCCGGCGCGTCCATCGTCTATTCCGCGACGATGAACCGGTCGGCGAGCGAATCCCTCCCCGCGTTCATTCCGCTCTTCGCGGCATTCATCGTCTATGCCGCCGCCTCCATCCTCTGGAGCGACGGAATGCTCGACGAGGGGCTGTCGGGAATCAAGCGGGTGGCCCAGGGCACCGGGGTGATGTTCGCGCTCGCCACCTGGCCCTTCGCCGTCAACAACATCCGGCGCTGGGTCCTGCTCGTCCTCGTCATCTCCATCGCCCACCTGCCGCTCGCGATCTACCAGCGCGTCGAGCTCATCCATGTGCTGGAGGGCGGGGCGGACGCCATCGTCGGCCTGCTGGAGCTCGACCAGCGCGGAAGGGGCGCATCGGGCGTGCTCGCGCTCATGCAGATGCTGGTGGCGGGCGGCATCCTCGCCTTCGCGCGCGAATCGCTGCTCAGGTGGCCCGTCGCGCTGCTGCTCATCGGCCTGGTGCTCGCGCCGCTGATCTTCTCCGAGACCAACGTGATCTTCATCGTGATGCCGCTGGTCGTCATCGCCGCCTATGCCGACCTGATCCGCAAGCGACCGATCCTGCTCGTCTTCGGGCTCGGCGCGTTCGCCGCGGGCTTCATCATGCTGGGCAGCGCCTATCTCGTCTGGCAGCAGTCGGCCTGGGCCCACGGCGAGAAGATCTCGATGGAGGAGCGGCTCGACCGCATCATCGCCTACAACTTCGGCGACCGCGGCTACAACAACGAGGGCGACCTCAACCGCAAGACCGTGTTCAGCTACTGGGCCAAGCACCACGGCCTGCAGAACCCCGACGAATGGGCCTTCGGCCACGGGGTCGGCTCGACCAACCTCTACGCCGACGACTACACGCCGGTGCTCGCGCTGCGCCACGGCGGCAAGAGCCTCGGCCTGTCCACGATCTCCCAATTCCTCTGGGAGCTCGGGGTGGTCGGCACGGCCATCTACCTGCTCGCCTGGTGGAGCGCCTTCAGCACGGGGGTGCGCAACCTGCGACGCTCCACCCCGGGATTCGGGCGCGCGCTCGACCGCACGCTCGTGATCGCGATCGTGGTGCTGGGGGTCGGCCTGGTCTACAACGCCTCGCTGAGCGGCATCCTCAGCGGCCAGGTCCTCGCCGGCCTCGTGCTCGGCATCATCGCCTGGCGCGCCCGTTTCGCCGGCGCCTCGCGCTAGGCTCCCTCGTCGCCCCGCCGGCGCGGGCCGGGAACTCAGCCGCGGATGAAG
>CAZDYQ010000025.1:0-35611 GCA_964509685.1 uncultured Burkholderiaceae bacterium | reverse complement strand
AATCCGGTATACGGGCTTCCCGTATCGAGGGTTCGAATCCCTCCCTTTCCGCCAGCGGTAATGTCCGACAATAGGCCCGCTGGAGGTCCCGCCGCAACCGCCTCCCGCCCCGATCCCTACCGCTGAGCGCTACTCGAAAGGTATCTGTCGAGTTCCCGCATCGGATCTACGGTCCGATTCAGGCGGATCGTTTCATGGGTTTCAAAGCTGAAGGTTGCCGTCGCGTCCGCGACAATGTTGATGAAGTATCCGTCGGGCGGGGTGCCATTCGGGTCGAAGAGATTCATCCCCTCGTATTGGCTGCAATCGCCGAGTCGGGCCCAGACGCAAATGGACAATGCCAGGTCGTCGAGGATAGCGGGCCGCGTGTCGTGCTCCATTGATTCTCGCCTTTCTCCGGGAAGCTTGACCATGAGGACCGGGCGGTAGCGGCCGAACCCCCAGTGGTCGTTGCCTCGGATTTTCATCCCTTCGATCGTCGCAGGGTCGTTCCATTGAACCGGCGCGCCGTGGTCGCTCATGATGACTACGAGGTTGTCGTCGAACGCGCCGATCTCGTCGAGTCGGGCGAGTATGGCTTCCATCGACCGAATCGCGCACACCGCCTCTCCCACCAGGCCGGAGTAGGTCTGATTCGCGTCGTGCCACTCCTTGTTTTCCGACCGGAACTTGCAATCACTGTCGAAATCGACGGGGTGGTGTGTGAAAGCGAAGTGCAGAAAATGGGCGGCGCGCGCTACCCGTCGGACTTGCAGGCTCTCTCGGTAGGTCACGAGATCGTCCCAGGTCTTGAGCAGGCTCCGGTCCCAGTCGGGACCGTGCCCACGGTCGACCTGTGCGCCGATGCTTTTCTCGAAGGTCGGTCTTTCCAAAGGCATCCGTCTCGCGAACGCGGACGCGCCGCGCGAGAGGAAGTCGCTGGTGGCGATCTGAGGACCAACATGGCGGCTGGCCAGGACTTGCAGCAGGTACGCGAACTCCGCGGTGGGGTCGCCTCTCACCAGGGACGGCGTCATGTCGAAACCCGGGAGCATCACCTGAGAGTACGGCCCGTATCCCCGGACGAGGTAGCCGGCCTCGGCGAGCCGGTTGGTGACGCCCTTGGCGCGGGCGAGGGCGATCAGATCGTCGTTCGTCTGCGCCTCCGCCTTGAAATTGCGGTTGCCGGCAACTATCCCGGTCAGGGATGCGAGTGTCGCCGGGGAACTCGCAATGACGTTGTCGAAATGCCGGAAGTTCCTTAGTCGGTTGACGAGGTCGGGCTCCTGCTCGATAGCCTTGCGAAATACGTCCAGCTGGATGCCGTCGAAGCTGAGCACGAGGATATCTCCGCTGCCGGACAGCACCGGGTGCGCTCCCCTCGCGGCAGCACGGTAACGATACAGCTCATATGCCAGGGGCGCAGAAGTGGATATCAAGATCGCGACAAGGGCTGCGATCGGGACGATCCTGGCCTTGGTGCCTAGAAGCAGCGTGGCGAGGGTTGCGAGCGCCGCGCTCACTGCAAGATTCGTCCACGACGTGCCGTAGTCCGCCAGAACTGTCATTCCAACCCCTTGTGGGAGGGGAAGGGCCGTGGCGGTGAGCGAAAGGTAGGAGGCAACCCAGAAGGCGGCTAGGCTCAGTGCGCGCCCGACTTTCAGAAGGCTTCCGATCAGCGCAGCCGCAAGCGACGTCGCGGCGATGGCTACGGCGATCAGAGCCGCGAGAATCAGGAATGCGTATGGGGTGACCCGTGCAAACTCGGCGCCAGCGCCGGCCGAATAGATCACCAGGCCACTGGACCACGTCGCGAGAATCGAGATCAGGATGGCCCAAGCCCAGATGGACTTGCTTTCGCTGCTCGTGTTCTGGAACTCGCCGGTTTTCTGGTTGTCTCGAACCGTCGCATCGCGGAACGTCTCAGTCCCCACTACTCATCCTCTGGCGTTCGACCAAAGTCCAACTGACCTGCCCTAATGGACCCAAATGGCGGGCGTCGACAAGACAAAGAGATACTGCTTTCACGGTTCGATAGTGTCGCTGCATGAACCAGCATGCCCGCGTATGCCGGTGCCGGTCGGATCGAGAGTGAGCGCCAATTCGGCAGCGATCGCGGATGCGAGCCTCTAGAGGCAAGCCAGCACCCCGTTCGCGATCGACGGGGCCGAATTCTAGCATTCGTGTCCCTTCCACCCTGCCGATACTACTGGAGGGCGTCTCTCAGTCAGGCAGTCGCCGGCCGGCGATTGGCCGACGAGTTGGCGCCGGTATGCAGCTCAGCTCGCGAGGTCGATCGCGACGAGGCTCGCGAAGATGGCGCAGACGACCAGGCAGGCGACGATGACCGGACGCCAGTAGGCAAACGGGCCGGGAGGATTGCTGCGAACGTACTCCACCCATTGTCGTACCCGTTGCCAGTCGATATCGTCCGAACGTTCGGACGGGTGTCTCCTCGCCTCTTGCCTGGATTCCGATCGCGCCTCTTGCGGATTGGCCACAGGTGTTCCTTGTGCTCTGTCAGCAGGCGATGCTAGGCGCTGCCAGCCCTGCCGCAAAGCGATCCGTTGCCGCGGGACGACAGCCGTGCAGGGCAACGGCCCATTCTCGGAACGGAGGTCAGTCCACCGGCACACGGCGGGGCAGCATCGCCTTGAACTGCGAGAGCGTGCCCCTGGCGTCTCGATCGTCCAGCGTGATGGCATGGCGCACCGCGGCGCCGATCAGTGTCAGGACGAGGCGGGCGAAGCGATCGAGCTCGACCGCCGTCCCCTGGTAGTGGGGCCGCATGGCCTCCTCGAGCAGGCGGGCAAGATGCTCGCAGTCTTCCCGGTCGAGCGCCTGCAGCCCGGGGTCGGCGCGGGTCGCGTCCCACAGCGCCACCATCACCGGCTCGCGTCGGTACATCCGGAAGAATCCGTCGGTGATCCGGGACAGGGCAGGGTGGAGATCGCGCGGCCCGCGTATCGCCTCCAGTTCCCTGGCCACGCACTCGTGCCCCACGGCGTTGTAGCGTTCCGCGAGGGTGGCGATGACGGCCGTCCTGTCGGGGAAGTACTGGTAGAGCGAACCGAAAGGAATGCCCGTGCGTTCGACGATGTCGCTCATGCGGAAGGCATCGCTTCCCTTCTCGACCAGGAGCTCCTCTGCGCACGCGAGGATGGCCTCGAAGCGCTCACGGCTGCGCTTCTGCGTCGGTGCGCGTCGCGCGACGCTCGCGGTGATCGATCCCGGCGCCTGCGCAGGTTTCCCTCTCGCCATCTCCCGTCTTCCCTTGACGCTAGGAATGCGAGAGTTTATCGTCTTCGGCAAATACGAGGAGTTCTCGTGTTTTCCGAACGCAGGGAGACGGCGGATGGACCGGATCACCGATGCCTTGCTCTTGCTGGAGGCCCTCGGCTGCGGACTGATGGCGGGCCTCTACTTCGCATTCTCGGCGTTCGTGATGAGCGCGCTGGGGCGTATCGAGCCCGCGGCGGGGATCGCCGCGATGAACTCGATCAACCGTGTGATCCTTCGCTCGACATTCATGCCGCTGTTCTTCGGCACTACCGTCCTCGCGCTGGTGCTGGGGATCCTCGCCGCCCTGCAATGGGAGGGGCCGCGCTCCGCGTCCATCCTTGCCGGCGCCGTGCTCTACCTTGGCGGCATGTTCGCCTGCACCATGGCGTTCAACGTCCCGCTCAACAACGCCCTGCAGGGGGCCGGCCCGGAACAGGGCCGGGTCTGGGAACGCTACCTGCGCGACTGGACCCGCTGGAACCACGTCCGCACCGTCGCTTCGCTCGTGGCGACGGCCCTTTTCGTCATCGCGCTTGCGTACCGGTGAGCCCGCCGGGCGCCGGACGCAACGTCGCCAGGGAGAACCCATGCCAGGAATGATCTTCGTGAACCTGCCGGTGCGTGACCTCGCGTTTGCGACGCGCTTCTACGAGGCGATCGGCTGCCGCAGGGACGAACGCTTCAGCGACCACCAGGCATCGAGCATGGTGTGGTCCGACACCATCGCTTTCCACCTGCTCGTGACGGACTACTTCGCCAGCTTCGCGCCGAGGAAGGTCGCGGATGCGCATGCCGCCGTCGAGGTCCTGCTCGCGCTGACGTTCGACGGCCGGGAGGCGGTCGATGCCGCGGTCGCGGCGGCCGCTCGCAATGGCGGCAAGGCCGATGTCCGTGACCCGGTGGACATGGGGTGGTTGTACAACCGGGCCTTCGAGGATCCGGACGGCCACGTCTTCGAGGCGATCTACATGGACGCGGAATCCGCCGCATCGGCGCAGCCTTGACCGGGATCAACGCCCCTTTGCGCGGCGCAGGCAGCATGGAGGGGACGATCTGGCTCCGGCACGCGCGCGTCCGTCGCGGCGCGTACCGGTGTGGTGCGCGCTCCGGGACGGAAGACGGGCTTCATGTGGCGACACGCTTTCATCGCGCTTGCGATCCTCGTCCTTGGCTGGCTGGTGAGCCAGCCGTCGGGCACCTACACCGCGGAGGCGCTCGGCAACTTCTGGCCCCTGCGCCGCCATCTCCTGCTCGGTACCGGTTACCTCGCCATCGGGTGCATGTCGATCGCGATGGTCCTCGCCTCGCGACCGGCGAAGCTGGAACGGTTCCTGGGCGGCCTGGACAGGTTCTACCAGCTGCACAGGAGGTTCGGCCTGTGGGGAGCGTCCTTCGGCGTGGCGCACTGGCTGGTGGAGATCGCGCCTCGATGGGCCGTCGGGCAAGGCTGGCTGGAGCCGCCCCGGCGGGCCGGTCGCGGTGGCGGTGCTTCCTCGCCGCTCGCGGACTGGCACGACCTCGCTGGCGAGCTGGGCGAGTGGGGCCTGTACCTGGTCCTCGCGCTGGTCGTCGTGGCTCTGTGGAAGCGCATCCCGTATCACCGCTTCGCGAAGGTGCACAAGCTGATGCCCGTCGGGTACCTGATGCTCGCTTTCCATGCGGTGGTCCTGATGCCTTCCGCCTACTGGGCATCGGTCGCGGGCGCGATCACGGCACTCCTGCTCGCAGGGGGCGCCGTGGCCGCCGTCCTGTCGCTCACGGGGCGCATCGGTTTCCGGCGCCGCGCGCTCGGGCGTGTCACGTCGCTCCGACTGCACGAGGACGGGGTCCTCGAGGTGCATTGCGAGCTGGAGACTTCATGGATTGGCCACGAAAGCGGCCAGTTCGTGTTCGTGACATTCCATGCCGAGGAGGGAGCCCATCCCTTCACGGTCGTCTCGCCCTGGACCGGCGACGGCCACCTGGTGCTCGCCATCAAGGAACTGGGCGACTACACGCGCTCGTTGCCGGCGCGCCTGTCGACGGGAGACCCGGTGGTCGTCGAGGGCCCCTACGGTTGTTTCACTTTCGACGGGCGGCACGAACGACAGGTCTGGATCGCGGGCGGCATCGGGATCACGCCCTTCATCTCGCGCCTCGAGCGGCTCGCGGGCGCGGGAGGGACGCCCGCCGGCCAACGCGACATCGACCTGTTCTTCTCTACCGACGAGGCGCCCGAACCACTCATGAGCCGGCTGCGCGAGCTTGCCGCGGCGACCGGCGTGCGACTGCATGTCGTCGTGCCACCCCGTGACGGGTTCCTGACCGAGGAACGCGTCGCGCAGGTCGCGGGCGACCTGCGGTCGGCCGACGTCTGGTTCTGCGGCCCCAGGTCGTTCGGGGATGCGATGCGAAAGGGCCTCGCCCGGCTGGGACTGCCGGCGCGGAACTTCCACCAGGAGGCTTTCCAGATGCGCTGAGGCCCTCCGGACCGCCGCTACGCCGGCGCCAGTCCCGGCGCCCGGGCAGGGAAGGGCCGGAACATGGCGAGGACGAGCATCGCGACCAGCCCCAGTCCGAACGAGGCGACGTACATGGGCGCATAGGTGCCGAAGTTGTCGAACAGCAGGCCACCCAGGACCGGGCCGGTGGACATGCCGAGGCTGCCGGCCATCGCCATGGCGCCGATGATCGTGCCCATCATCCGCAGCGGGAAGTTCTCGCGGATGATGACCGCATAGAGGGGCATCGTGCCCGCGTAGATGAAGCCGACGATGACGGCGACGGCGTAGAACCCCGCCAGCCCGCTGACGAAGGCATAGGCGAGCACGCCCAGCGCCTGTGCCAGCAGGCCGAGGACGAGGACGCGCTTCGCGCCGTAGCGATCGCCCGCGAGGCCGAATCCGATGCGGCCGAACATCCCGGACAGGCCTTCGACGCTGTAGATCGACACGGCCGCGATGATCGGGATCCCGCAGGTCACCGCGTAGCTCACGGTGTGGATGATCGGGCCCGAATGCGTCGCGCAGCAGAAGAAGTTCGCCAGCATGAGGGTGGCGAACTGTGGCGAACGGACCGCCTCGCGAACGGTCATGTCCCCCCGGGGATCGTCCGGCGAGTCGCCGCCAGGCGTAGCCTCGAGGGCGGGCGGGCGACGCACGAGGAGGGCCGCCGGGATCATGAGTGCCGCCGCCACGCCGGCGATGACCAGCATGGCGCTGCGCCAGTCCTGCTCCGTGACGAGCCAGCCGGCGAGCGGGGCCATGGTCATCGGGGCCATCCCCATGCCCGCCGAGACGAGGGAGACCGCCAGCCCTCGTCGCGTGTCGAACCAGCCGGTGACGGCCGCCATCATGGGAGCGAAGACCGCAGCCGTCGCGATGCCCACCAGCAAGCCGAACACCGCCTGGAACTCCAGGAGCGTGGCGGCGCGGCTCGCGAACGCCAGGCTCGCGGAAAGCAGGATGGAGCCAGCCAGCACGACGGGGCGTGGGCCGAAGCGGTCGGAGAGGCTGCCCCAAAGCATGCTGCCCACCGCCATGGCGAGGAAGCCGATCGTCATCGAGGTGGAGATGCCGGTCACCGACCAGCCCGTGTCCTCCGAAATCGGCCGCAGGAACACCGGCAGGGAGAACATGGCCCCGATCGCGACGCAGCCGAGCAGGCCGCCGGCCGCGACGATGACCCAGCGATAGCCGTCGTTCGTCACGCGTTGGTCCTCCGCGGCCTCGAGGCCGCCCGTACCGGGTTCAGGATTGCCCCGCCGCCGGAAACTGGCCGGTCCTCCAGTCCGCGGGCGGGATCACGTTGATCATCCACGGGATGCCGAACCGGTCGACCAGCGAGCCGAAGCCAGGCGACCAGAAGGTCTCCGCGAAGGGCATGATGGTCCTGCCGCCTTCCGCGAGCCGGTCGTACCAGCGCCGCGCCTGCGCCATGTCCTGCGTATGCAGGGTGACGTCGAAGCCGTTCTTCGGCTTGTCGACATTCGGCGCCCAGTCGATGTCCATGTCGGCGCCCATCAGCGACTGGTCCCCGACGTCCAGCCAGCAGTGCATCAGCCAGTCCTTGTACTTCGCGTCGGTGATCGGCATGTCCGCCGGGGCATCCGCGTAGGGAAGGGCGGCGCTGATCTTCCCGCCGAGCACGTCGGCATAGAACTCGAATGCTTCCCGGCACTGGCCACGGAAGCTCAGGCTCGTCACGATCTTCACGGGCGGTCTCCGTTTCCACCCGCACCCGGCTTGTGGTGGGCGCGGATATGTTGATATAAACGTAACGGGACGATCTAACCGTGAAAGCCTTTCCCCTGTCAAGACGAAATCATGAGTGATCGCGCGCGCCCGACCGGTCGTGGCAAGTCGGCGGCCGGACCGGATTTCGCCACCACGCTGCTGGTGCGCGATACCTGCCTGTGCCTGCACGCCCAGCGCGCGGCCCGCGCGCTCGCGCGCCGCTTCGATCTCGCGCTGGCGCCCGTCGGGCTCACCAGCGGCCAGTTCTCGCTCCTGATGTCACTCAATCGCCCGGAGCCGCCGAAGATGGGCGATGTCGCGGCGCTCCTCGCGATGGACCGTACGACGCTGACCGCCAACCTGAAGCCACTCGAGCGAAAGGGATTCGTGGAGGTTGCGGTCGATCCGGCGGATCGACGCGCGCGCCTTCTCCGGCTCACCCGCGAAGGGCGCAAGGCGCTCGCTGCCGCGGTCCCGATCTGGCGGAGGATCCATGGTGAGATCGAAGCCGGCCTGCCTGATCCCGACCGGTTGCGTGCCGGGCTCGTCCGGCTCTCGAGCATCGACGACTGAGCGGCGGGGCCCGCGGGGATCGCCGCGCGGAACCCCATCGCCGACGGGAGAGGATGTGATCGTCGACCGGCCCGCGGTCCGGGCTCAGGGCGCCCGGGTGTCGAGCCAGATCGTCACGGGGCCGTCGTTCACGAGCGCGACCTGCATGTCGGCGGCGAATCGCCCCCACGCCGTTCGCACGCCAAGCGCGGCCAGCCCGCGGCCGAACAGCTCGTAGAGGCGCCGACCCTCGTCGGGCGCCGCCGCGCGCGTGAATCCGGGCCGGTTGCCCTTCGTCTCGGCGGCGAGCGTGAACTGGCTGACGATGAGCGCCTCGCCGCCGATGTCGAGCAGCGACCGATTCATGCGGTCGTCCTCGTCGGGGAAGATGCGCAGCTTCGCGGTCCTCTGCGCCAGGCGCTCCGCGTCGGCGTCGCCGTCGCCTTGCATGGCGCACACGAGCACCAGCAGGCCACGGCCGATCTCGCCGGTGATCTCGTTGTCGACGGTGACGGATGCGCGGCTTACCCGCTGGATGAGGCAACGCATGTCTTGCAGGCTCTCGACCGGGTCGTTGGGAACGCTGCGGATCCTAACCGACCTGGCGGGCGAGGAGGAGGCCCGCGAAGAGCGCGGCGATCGACAGGAGGACCGAGAGGCCGACGTAGCCGGCCGCCGTCCAGTGATCGCCCCGTTCCAGCATACGCGCGGCGTCGAGCGAGAAGGCCGAGAACGTGGTGAAGCCGCCGAGGACGCCGGTCCCGAGAAACAGTCGCCATGCGCCTTCGGGATCGAGCTTCGGCGAGAGCCCTCCCGCGACGAGTCCCATGGCGAAGGATCCCGCGACGTTCACGACCAGCGTGCCGAGCGGATAGCCCGTTCCGAAGAGCGCCTGCGCGAACAGGTTGACGCCATGTCGCATCGCCCCGCCGAGGCCGGCACCGAGGAAGACGACGAGAAGGCCCTGCATGCTCAAGGCCGTCGCCGCAGGTCGAGCGACCAGGTCTGCCCGACGAGGTCGTGCCCGAAGGAATGGTGCGGCTCCTCGTGGACCAGCTGGAAGCCGGCACGCTCGTAGATGCGCCTTGCGCTCGCCAGCACGCTGTTGGTCCAGAGGTCGAGCCGCGCATAGCCCACGGCGCGGGCGCGCTCGATACAGGCATCGACGAGCATCCGGCCGACGCCATGTCCGCGCGCATCCGGCTCGACGTAGAGCAGGCGCAGCTTTCCGACCTGCGGATCGCCGGTGCGCACGAGAAAGACGGAGCCGACCATGCGACCGTCCATGTCGGCGATCCAGGCGGCTTCCCGCGCCGGGTCGAAGTTCTGCTGGAAGTCGGCGACGATGCGGGCGACGAGTCCCTCGTAGTCGTCGTTCCAGCCGTATTCGGTCGCATAGAGGACGGCCTGCCGATGGACGACCAGGCCGAGGTCGCCGATCCGCGGTTCGCGCAGGATGACCGGGGGTGGGGGATGGTCGTGCGTCACGGGGTGCCAAGGCGCATGTGGATGGGCCAGGCGATCGGCCGCCGGGCCGCCGGGTCGCCCCACAGGGTGGCCGCATCGACGGCGAAGTCGTCGACGATCCCGATCCTGCCCGCCTCGCGCGCGCGCCGGACCGCGCTCCACGTCGAGACATATCCGAGGAACTCGTCGAGCGTCCATGACGCGCGAATCTCGAGCGTGGGCGGCGCCAGCTCGGTGAACGGGAAATCGAGGTCGCGATAGCCGCTGTCCACCATCCTGCGTTCGGCCGGCCACCAGGGGCCGATCTCGTCGTGGTAGAAGCGCGCGAACCGGGCCTGCAGGCAGTCGTCGAGGCGCGGCGCGCCATAGCCCAGGAGCGCCACGACGGCGCCGGCGCCGGCGATGCGCCGGGCCTCGGCGTAGAAGGCCGGCAGGTCGAACCAGTGCGCCGCCTGGGCGGCCGCGACCAGGCTGGCGCAGCCGTCGCGCAGCGGCAGGGCCTCGGCCGCGGCGCAGACGTAGCGCACGCCGTTGCGGGTACGCGCGTTGGCGAGCTGGTCGACGCTCGGGTCGCAACCGACCACTTCGTCGAACACGTCGGCGAGGGTGGTGGTGAACTGTCCGCTGCCGCAGCCGACGTCCACGGCCAGCCCGCGCAACGGCGACGCGGCCGCGAGCCGGTGCGCCAGCTGCGGCGGGTACTCGGGCCGGAAGCGGGCATAGGCCTCGCCCCCGGCGTCGAACCAGTTCCTGGAGGGGTGGGGCTGCGGCGGCATCCGCGCATATTAGCGAGACGATCGCGTCGCCGCGAGGGGCCCTCGCGGCGAACCGCGCGGCCGAAGGCCGGACCGCGGGAACCGGTGGCAGACCGTGTTCCTGCACGAGCTCACGGTCGTTGCTAGAGTGGGGGTGTCGGGTCGAACACGAACTGGACAGGAATGACGACACGGGAAGTGGTGTCCTGCGACTGGCTCGTCGTGGGCGGCGGAATCGCCGGCATCTCGCTCGGGTACTTCCTCGCGCCCCACGGCCGCGTCGTGGTGCTGGAGCGCGAGCAGCAGCCCGGCTACCACGCGACCGGCCGTTCGGCCGCCCTCTATCTCGAGAGCTACGGTCCGCCGCAGGTTCGTGCCCTCACGCTGGCGAGCCGGCCGTTCCTGGAAAGCCCGCCGACGGGCTTCGTCGATCGCCCGATCCTGACGCCGCGCGGCGCCCTGACCATCGGCACGGCCGAGCAGCAGGCGCTTCTCGACCAGCGGGCGGACGAGATCCGCGCGCTCGGCATCGAGGCGGTGCGGCTCGATGCCACTGCCGCGCTCGCGCGCGTTCCCGTCCTTCGCCCCGAGGTGGTCGCCGGCGGACTGCTGGAACCCGACGCGATGGACATCGACGTCGACCTGCTGCTGCAGGCCTTCCTGCGCGGCATGCGGCGGGCCGGCGGCCTGTTCGAGCCGGGGGTCGAGGTGAGGGAGGCGCGGCGCGATGGCGACGCCTGGGAAGTCACGGATGGGCGCCGTCGCTGGCGGGCGCCGGTGCTGGTGAATGCCGCGGGCGCCTGGGCCGACGAGGTCGCGATACTGGCGGGGGTTCCCCCGATCGGGCTCCAGCCGAAGCGGCGCAGCGCCTTCGTGTTCGCGCCGCCCGAGGGGCTCGACGTGCGATCGTGGCCGGCCTTCCTGGCTGCCGACGAATCCTTCTACGTCAAGCCCGATGCGGGAATGCTCCTCGGTTCGCCGGCCAATGCGGATCCGGTCGCGCCGCACGACGTCGTCGCCGAGGAGCTCGACATCGCGATCGGGATCGACAGGATCCAGTCCTTCACCACGCTGGAGATCCGGCGGCCGGCGCGCACCTGGGCGGGGCTGCGCTCCTTCGTCGCCGACGGCGGGCTCGTCGGAGGCTTCGATCCGGCAGTCCCGGGCTTCTTCTGGGTGGCCGCCCAGGGCGGCTACGGCATCCAGACCTCGCCGGCGATGGCAGGGGCCTGCGCCGCGCTGCTGCGCGGCCAGCCGCTGCCGGATCCGTTGCAGCGGCTCGGGCTGGGTGCCCACGACCTCTCGCCGGCCCGGCTGCGCTGACGCGCGCGTCCGGCGCGCGCCAGCCGTTCTTCGACGCTACTTGCGCGCCGACGCCTGCACGATGGGGTGATCGCCCGAGGGCGGCTGGGACGGTCCGAGCAGCGAGCGAATCTGCGGCAGGACCGCCTCGGCCGCCCGCCGCCCCTCCTCGATCGCCTCGGCCGCCCGGTGAAAGTCCAGCAGGGCGAAGTGGGCGAGGCGGGGCGTGATCACGACATCGGCGGGCTCGCCGGCCAGTCGGCTGCGCGTGATGCGCACCTGCATGATGTTGATGCTGGTGGCGAGCACATCGATCATCGAAGGCGGGGGCGGCCTCGAATCACCATTCCCGGAGCCGGAGAAGAGCGACGCGAACCCGGCCTGGAGCCGCGCGAGGAGCCCGTCGTCCGGCTCCCGCGGGACCACGGACGTGGAGGCATGCTGCTGGCCGGCGCCCAGCGGGCCGAGCATGTCGGCGCCGAGGTCGATCGCGATCACGACATCCGCCCCCATCGCCCGGGCGAGCGAGACGGGGACCGGATTGACCAGCCCGCCGTCGACCAGGTAGCGCCCGTCGCGCAGCACGGGCGTGAAGAGGCCGGGCACCGAGATCGACGCCCGGGCGACTTCCAGGAACGGGCCCTTCTCCAGCCAGACCTCGCGTCCGGTGTGCAGGTCGGTCGCCACGGCGGCGAACGGGATCCCGAAATCGGCGATGTCCGAGTCGCCGAGCATGTTGCCCAGGTAGCCGAGGAGCTTGGACCCCTTGATCAGGCCGCCACCCATCGAGAAGTCCAGGAAGCTGACCACATCGGACCAGCTCAGGTTGCGCAGCCATGCCTCGAAGCCCTCCAGCTTGCCCTTGGCATGGATGCCGCCGACGAGGGCGCCGATCGACGTGCCACAGACGATGTCGGGCCTGATGCCGGCCTCCTCGAGCACCTGGATCGCGCCGATGTGCGACCAGCCGCGTGCCGCGCCGCTACCCAGCGCCAGCCCGATGCGAAGCTTGCTTGGCCTGCTCAGCATGCGAGAAGTCTCCGAATCCGGTTCGTTCCGGGTGGGGTTTTCCACTATACATCGGGTCTCCGGGCATCCCGTGACGGCGGGGACATTCGTCACGGCCGCGGTCCCGGGCATCAGTTAGGATCGGACCCGACGCGCACGGAATCGCCGTCCGATGCGCACCCATACGAACTCGATGACTGCCGATCCGTCGACTAGCGCAAGCAGGACCTTCGCAGATGTCCGCGCCGAGCTCGCCCGCGAGCTCACGCAGGGGCTTCGCGGCCTGTTGCCGGTGATCGCCGCGGAGCTCGAGACCGCGGCCGAGCGCGCCGATTCCGATCGCGACAGCCGCGCCCTGTTCGCCGCCTGCTCGACGCTGCGCATCGATCCCGACGGCCGCGCATCGCGCATCGCCGGCATCTTCGACGGCCTGGTGCGGCGGACGATCGAGGCCGCGGAGCTCGATGATCCCTCGGCCAGGGCCGAGGCGCTTGCCCTGATGGACGAGGAGACACTCGAGGCGCAGCTGATCGCCCAGCCGCTCGCCCGGGTCGTGCGCGAGGCCGATCCCACCGGATACGAGACCTACACGGCGCGCGTTCGCCGCGTGAGCCCGGTGCCATGGGTCGACGATGCGCTCAATCCCCTGGGCGCGCGTGTCCTGGCACAGGCGATCGTCGTCTCGCTCGCCGACGTGCTGGAGACGGGCCCGGTGCGCCAGCGCCTGCGCAGCATCCTGCCGCCGCGGGTCGCCCCCCTGCTGGGCCAGCTGATCGCGAGCGCCGAGCGCCGCATGGCCCGGCTGGGCGTCGAGCCGATGGCGCCGTCGGAAGTGCGTGCCGAGCGCGCCGCCGCGGGCGAGTCCGGATCGTTCGCCGCCGGGAACGAGCATCGCGAGGCGGGTCGGGGCGGTACCGATCGGGCCGGGAGGGAGGCGGACGAGGCCCCGGCCGCGCCCGCACCCCGGACCGCGGACGACGACACCACGCAGCGCTCGGCGAGTGACCGCCTGGCCGAGCGGGTGGCCGGCGCCGACGAGGATGCCCGCCGACTCGGCACCTCGGCGCTCGCCACCCTGGCCGCCGACGGCCGGCTGCGTGTCCTGCCCACGTTGCAGCCCGTGGTGGACATCGAGCGCGATGCGGTGGCCTTCGCGCATTCGATCGGCGAGGTGCCGTACAGCCGCAATTCGCGCAGCCGCTATTTCGCCAATGTCCGCAAGCGGCTCGCCGAGGCGTCGGCGACGCCGGCGCAGCTCGCGGTGGTCGATGTCGTCGCCGCGATGTTCGACTACGTGGTGGACGACCGTCGCCTGCCCCAGGCGGCGCATCCCCTCGTATGGCGCCTGCAGCAGCCGGCGCTCGCCCTCGCACTGCTCGACCCGGGCTATCTCGGCGACGAACCACGCTCGTTGCGTCGCCTCGTCGAGAACTTCGGCGCGATCGCCAACGCCTTCGCCGACGACCTTACCCGGGGCAGCGAGCTCTACCGGCGGATGGAGACGGTGGTGCGCGCGGTCGAGATCGTGACCAGCGCCCTGCAGACCCGCTCCGCGGTGATGTCGAAGCAGGTCGAGCGCGAGTACACGCGGGCGGCCGGCCATGTCAGCCAGCTCATCGAGCGCATCGTGCGCGAGCGCACCGCGCTCGAATCGACGCCGGGCCGGCGCAATCGTCGTGACTACACCCGGCGGCCGAGCCGTGAGCAGGAGCGCGAGGTCACCGAGCGGATCCAGCGCCTGCTCGACGAACGCCTGGCGCGGCACACCGTGCCGGAATCCGTGCAGGAGTTCCTGCGCAAGGTCTGGCTGCGGCACCTGCGCACCGCCGTGCTGCGCGACGGCGAGGACAGCGGCGAGTTCCGCGTGGCGCTGCAGGTCGTCGACGACCTGCTCTGGAGCCTGGACGACAAGACGGAGGGTCGCGTCAGCCGTCGCGAGCTGGTCGAGCGCATCCCGCCCCTCATCCAGGTCCTGACGCAGGGCCTGCGCGCGATCGGCGCGAAGGAAGAGGAGCATCGCGCCTTCTTCGACGAGCTCTTCCTGATCCACCTGCGGCGCCTGCAGCGGCGCGACCGTGGCGGCACGGCGCCGGGGAGCGCCCCGGGCGGCGACGCGCACGCCTCGCGGCCGCGCGACGGGGACGACACGCCCACCACCACGGGCACGGGACGAAGCCGTCCCGGTCGCGGCTCGCGCACGACGACATACGACGTGCAGGGGAGCGTGCCGACGTTGCGCGACCCGGTCCACGCAATGGAGCGCGCGAGTGATCGGCGCGTCGCGGGAACGACCGGCGCGATGGCCTCGACGGTGGGCGATGCCGACGAGGAGCCGCTGGAAGACGACGAGGCCGGGGCGGCCCCCGCGCGCGGCACCGGCGACTCCGTCCCGGAGCCGGCGAGGCGCGACGCGAACGATGCGATCGGCGGCTGTCGTGCGGGGGAGGCCGGCGCCGGCCGGGGCGACCAGGAATCGGCCCCGTCACCGGGAGTGCCGCTCGTGGAGGCGGAGCCGGGGGCCGACGGGCGCGCCGAGCCGGGCGATCCGGACGAACGCAGCCAGCGGCTGCTCGAAGTGCTCAATTCGGTCGATCTCGGCGACCTGCCGGCCCAGCCGCGCCGCGTCCTCGCCGAGCCCCGGGAGGCCTTCGAGCGGGTGGCGCGCGGCGACTGGATCGAGATGGAAAGCCGCGACGGGGGCCAGCGCTACATGAAGGTCGCCTGGATCAATCGCAAGCGCACCGTGGCCCTGCTGGTGCGGCATCCCGACCGGCGCGCGCTGTCCCTGCGGATGAACGAGATGGCGCGCCGCTTCGAGGCGGGCCGCGCCTTCCTGCTCGAGCGCCCCTCGACCTGAAGGGGCGACGGCGGGCGCGGCCATCGCGGAACGTCAGTCGGCGGCCCCGTCGATCGGGAACGTCACCACATGGTCGGCATCGAACCGGATGCCTATCCGCTCGCCGATGGCATGGTCATGATGGCTCGGCACCAGCGCGAGCAGGGTCGCGCCGCTCGGCAGGCGCAGGGTGTAGAGGAAGGAGGCGCCGCGAAACGCCTTGCGGATGACTTCCGCGCGGATCGGGCTCTCGTCGTCGTGCACCACGTCGTCCGGGCGCAGCAGCACCTGCACGTCGCCCTCGGAGGTGGCCTGGGCGGCGGCCATCGCCTGGTCGGCGCGCGCGCGGATCGGCAGGCTGCCCAGCTCGATGGAGACCCGCGACTGGCCGTCGCAGTGATGCACCCGTCCCGGGAGGAAGGACCCCAATCCGACGAAGTCCGCCACCCGGCGCGTACGGGGCTGGTGGTAGAGCCGGTACGGCGTATCCCATTGTTCGATCCGGCCGTCGTGCATCACGCCGACCTGGTCGGCGAGCGCGAATGCCTCGTACTGGTCGTGCGTCACGAGCAGCGCGGTGATCCGGGCGCGTTCCAGGATCTCCCGCAGGTCCAGCGCGAGCCGCTCCCGCAGGTCCGGGTCGAGGTTGGAGAACGGCTCGTCGAGCAGCAGGATCGACGGCGAGGGCGCCAGCGCGCGCGCGAGCGCGACCCGCTGCTGCTGGCCGCCCGAGAGCTCGTGCGGATAGCGATCGCCGATCCGGGGGAGACCGACCAGCTCCAGCATCTCGGCGACGCGCCGGCGGCGGGTGGCGGGATCCTGCCGCCGCAGGCCGAATGCGATGTTGGCGGCCACGTCGAGGTGCGGGAAGAGGGCGTAGTCCTGGAAGACGACGCCGACCCCGCGAGATTCGGGCGCGGTGCAGTGGCGCGAGTCGCTGACGGCCTTGCCCCCGATGCGGATGCAGCCGCTCGCCGGCCGCACGAAGCCGGCGACCGCGCGCAGCGCGGTCGTCTTGCCGCAGCCCGAGGGTCCGAGCAGGCAGCCGATCTCGCCCTGGCGCAGGCTGAAGGAAAGGTCGCGCAGCACCTCGAGGCGACCCTCGGGCGTGTCGTAGTGCACCCGCAGCCCGTCGACCTGCAGCACCGCCTGGACGGCGGTCCCGGTCGGCTCGCCGGAGCGCAGGCCGGTTTCGGAAATGGCGCGCATTCGAATGCCTATAATTCTCAATCGCAATTGTATCCATGCAGCGTGCCTGCATGAGCCCGATGCCTGGTAACCCGGACCCGACAGCCGCCGAACTGCGCCCGCCGATCGGCCCGGCAGTCGACGCGCCGGTGCCCGACCGGGTGGGCGTCGCGCGGCCCGATTTCCTGCGGGCGGGCGCCATCCTGATGGCGCTGCTCACGGCCGCCCCCGTCATCGCGCTGGCCTTGGTCGCGGTCCAGGAGGGCGAGATCGCCGGCACGCTGGGGCACCTCGTCTCCACGGTCCTGCCCGAGTACATCCTCACGACGGCCTGGGTCAGCATCGTCGTACTCGCCGTCGCCCTGCTGTTCGGCGTTTCCTGCGGCTGGATCGTGGCCAAGTACCGTTTCCCGGGCCACCGGATCGTTTCCTGGGCGCTGGTGTTGCCGCTGGCCATGCCGGGCTTCGTCATGGCGTACGCGTACACCCAGTTCCTCGAGGTCTCGGGGCCCGTGCAGGGAATGCTGCGCGCCGTCACCGGCTGGGGCATCGGCGACTACTGGTTCCCCGACATCCGGACCAGCATCGGCGCGGGCGTGTTCCTCGGGCTCGCCCTGTACCCCTACGTGTACCTGTTCTCCCGCGCCGCGTTCGCCGAGGCCAATCCGTCGATGACCGAGGCCGCCCGGTCGCTGGGCCTGTCGGGCGCCGCAGTCTGGTGGCGGGTCGTCTGGCCCGTCGCGCGCCCGTCGATCGTGGCGGGCAGCCTGCTCGTGCTGATGGAGACGCTCGCCGATTTCGGCGTCGTGTCGTATTTCGCGGTGGACACCTTCAGCGCCGGCATCTACCGGGCATGGCAGAGCATGGGGGACCGCGTCACGGCGGCGCGCCTGGCGATCGTGCTGCTGCTCCTGGTGGGCATCGTCGTGGTGCTCGAGCGCCACCAGCGCGGCCGCATGCGCTTCTTCACCCGCGGCGGGGCCCAGCTCGCGCCCGTGATGGCAAGGGGGTGGACCGGCCTGCGGCTGCTGGCGTGGTGCCTGGTGCCCATCGTGTTCGGATTCGCGCTGCCGGCGCTGATCCTGCTGTACGGCTGGCTGGGCAGCGATGCGGTGATCGATCCCCGGCTGGGGCGCTGGATCCGCAACACCGCCCTGATCGCGACGATCGCCGCGGCGGCGACCCTGCCTGTCGCCCTGCTCGGCGCCTACGCGGCGCGGCTGCATCCGGGGCGTTCCACCCGCTGGTCGCTCGCGCTGGCCAACAGCGGCTATGCATTGCCGGGGGTGGTGCTCGGAATCGCGCTGCTGGCGTTCGTCGGCGCCGTCGACCGCTGGATCAGCCAGCCCGTTCTCGGCGCGAGCCTGTTCGGCGGGACCGTCTTCGCGCTGGTGTACTCCTACGGCGTGCGCTTCTTCTCGGTTGCCTACCAGGGGCTCGGTGCGGCGCTCGAGCGGATCAGCCCGTCGATGGACCAGAGCGCCCGCTGCCTCGGCCGCACGAGCCTCGGGGTCCTGCGCGACGTGCACTGGCCCATGCTGAGGCGCAGCCTCGCGGCGGCGGCGCTGCTCGTCATGATCGAATGCCTCAAGGAACTGCCGGCGACCCTGGTGCTGCGGCCGTTCAATTTCGACACCCTGGCGGTCGTCGCCTACCAGTTCGCGAGCGACGAGCGCCTGCCCGAGGCGGCGCTGCCCTCGCTGCTGATCGTGGTCGTGGCGATGTTGCCGGTGCTCGCCCTGGCGAGGGCCCTCGGAAAGCGCTGACGCCGCCCTTCACAGTGCGCTCTTCCTATGGTTATAATGGCCGGCTTAGGCGCGTAGCTCAGTTGGTTAGAGCACCATCTTGACATGGTGGGGGTCGTTGGTTCGAATCCAATCGCGCCTACCAGGCTTACAGACCGGAGCACCGACCATGTCCACCGTGCGAACTACGGCCTCTCGCTGAACCCAGGCTCGAGTTCGCACGATGGGTGCTTCGACGAAAGTGCGGCTCGCCGCACTTTTTTTTCGCCCGGTAGCGCGGTGGCTGCAAGGATCGCCGCCCGCGCGAAGCCGGGCGCAGCATCAGGAACGAGCGTGATCCAGATCAGTCTTCCGGACGGCTCCGTCCGCCAGTTCGACAGGCCCGTGACCGTCGCCGAGATCGCCCGGTCGATCGGCCCCGGGCTGGCCAAGGCCGCCCTTGCCGGGCGGGTCGACGGCAAGCTGGTCGACACGAGCCACCTGGTCGACCGGGATGCGCAGGTGCAGATCGTCACCGCGCGCGACGCCGAAGGCCTCGAGATCCTGCGGCATTCCACCGCGCACCTGCTCGCGTATGCGGTCAAGGAACTCTATCCCGAAACCCAGGTCACCATCGGGCCGGTGATCGAGAACGGCTTCTACTACGACTTCGCGCGCGACAAGCCGTTCACCCCGGAGGACCTCGCCGCGATCGAGAAGAAGATGGCCGAGCTGGCGGCGAGGGACGAAGTGGTCACCCGGGAGGTCTGGCGACGCGACGACGCAGTGGCCTTCTTCCGCTCCATCGGCGAGGAGTACAAGGCCGAGATCATCGCCGCGATCCCGGAGGACCAGGAGATCACCCTGTACCGGGAGGGCAACTTCGTCGACCTCTGCCGCGGGCCGCACGTGCCCTCGACCGGCAAGCTGCGGGTGTTCAAGCTCCTCAAGGTCGCCGGCGCCTACTGGCGGGGCGACTCCCGCAACGAGATGCTGCAGCGGATCTACGGCACGGCCTGGGGCAGCAAGGAGGACCAGGAAGCCTACCTGCGGATGCTCGAGGAGGCCGAGAAGCGCGACCACCGGCGCCTCGGGCGCGAACTCGACCTGTTTCACCTGCAGGACGAGGCGCCGGGGATGGTGTTCTGGCATCCGAAGGGCTGGGCGCTCTGGCAGCAGATCGAGCAGTACGTGCGCAACGTCTATCGCGAAAGCGGCTACCAGGAGGTCCGCTGCCCGCAGATCCTCGATGTCGAGCTCTGGAAGCGCTCGGGGCACTGGGACAACTACAAGGAGGGCATGTTCTTCACGGGCGACGCCGACGAGCGCCAGTTCGCGGTCAAGCCGATGAACTGCCCCGGCCATGTCCAGATCTTCAACTCGTCGCTGCGCAGCTACCGCGAGCTGCCCCTGCGCTACGGGGAGTTCGGGGCCTGCCACCGCAACGAGCCGTCCGGCGCGCTCCACGGCCTGATGCGGGTGCGGGCCTTCACCCAGGACGATGGCCACGTCTTCTGCACCGAGGAGCAGATCGAGCCGGAGGTCACCGCCTTCCACCAGCAGGCGATGGCCCTGTACCGCGACTTCGGCTTCGAGGACATCGCGCTGAAGCTCGCGCTGCGGCCGGAGAAGCGGATCGGCGACGACGCCATCTGGGACCGCGCCGAGGAGGCCCTGCGGGCGGCGTTGCGTCGTTGCGGCGTCGAATGGGAGGAGCTGCCCGGCGAGGGGGCCTTCTACGGCCCGAAGATCGAGTACCACATGAAGGACTCGATCGGGCGCAGCTGGCAGGTCGGGACCATGCAGGTGGACTTCATGATGCCCGAGCGCCTGGGCGCCGAGTATGTCGCGGAGGACAACTCGCGGCGGCGGCCCGTGATGCTCCACCGGGCGATCGTGGGCTCGATGGAGCGCTTCACCGGGATCCTGATCGAGCACTACGCCGGCGCCATGCCGATGTGGCTCGCCCCGGTCCAGGCGGTCGTCATGAACATCACCGACGCGCAGGCCGAGTACGCCCAATCCGTTGCGCAAGTGTTGAGAAAACAAGGGTTTAGGGTCGAAACGGATTTGCGCAACGAGAAGATCAACTATAAAATCCGCGAGCACAGCCTGCGCAAGGTGCCGTACCTGCTCGTGGTGGGCGGCCGGGAGCGCGAGGCGGGTGGGGTGGCCGTTCGTGCCCGGGGTGGGGTGGACCTCGGGACGATGGCCATTCATTCGTTTGTCGAACGCCTCTCCGACGACGTCTCGAGCAAGCGTGCCAACCCGGCCGGTTGAGCCAACGCCGGACGGATCGTTTTTTGATGAACCGAGGGAGAACAGAGCATCGCTACCAATGTTCGAAGTCACCGCATAAACGGTGAGATTCATGTTCCGGAGGTACGGCTGACGGGAGTGGACAACGAGCAGATCGGCATCGTCCCGACGCGCGAGGCCCTGCGCATGGCCGAGGAAGCCGGTCTGGACCTGGTGGAGATCGCGCCGCACGCCGATCCGCCGGTCTGCCGGATCATGGACTACGGCAAGTTCAAGTACCAGGAACAGAAGCGAGCGCACGAGGCGAGGGCGAAGCAGAAGATCATCCAGGTCAAGGAGGTGAAGTTCCGCCCCGGGACCGACGAGGGTGACTACAAGGTCAAGCTTCGCAACATCGTCCGGTTCATCGAGGATGGCGACAAGGTCAAGGTGACCCTGCGCTTCCGCGGGCGCGAAATGGCGCACCAGGAGCTGGGGGTCCGGCTGCTCGAGAGGCTGCGGGCGGACGTGGAGGACATCGTCCAGGTGGAATCCATGCCGCGGCTCGAAGGGCGGCAGATGGTGATGGTGCTTGCGCCCAAGCGCAAGGGCTGATCACCGCGACAAGCCGAGCGGGTCTCCTGAAGTTCCGGTCGAGGACCGGGCACCTGGCGAGGCATTAGAAGAGAGAAAGGGTCGATATGCCCAAGATGAAAACCAAGCGAGGCGCGGCCAAGCGCTTCAAGATCCGCGCGGGCGGTACCGTCAAGCGCGGGCAGGCGTTCAAGCGCCACATCCTCACGAAGAAGACCACCAAGAACAAGCGCCAGCTGCGTGGCGCGGTCAACGTCCATCCGGCCGACGTCCCGTCGATCCGGGCCATGATGCCGTACGCCTAAGGAGACGCAGACATGCCTCGAGTCAAACGCGGCGTCACCGCGCGCGCACGCCACAAGAAGGTCCTGGCCGCCGCCAAGGGTTATCGCGGCCGTCGCAAGAACGTCTATCGCGTCGCCGTCCAGGCGGTGATGAAGGCCGGACAGTACGCCTACCGTGACCGTCGGGCGCGCAAGCGGGTCTTCCGTTCGCTCTGGATCACCCGCATCAATGCGGCGGCCCGTTCCCACGGGATCACCTACAGCGCCTTCATCAACGGCCTGAACAAGGCCGGCATCGGCCTCGACCGCAAGGTCCTCGCCGACATGGCGGTCCACGACAAGGCCGGCTTTGCCGCCATCGTGGGCCAGGTGAAGGCCACGCTGGGCACCGCCTGAGCGCGGGCAGGGCCGCGAGGCGCTTGCCCCTGGCCGACCCACGACGGTGGCGGCCGGGATCGGGACGGGGCCGGTACGGCCCCGTTCTTCATTGCGCGGCGCGGGCAATCGCAGTGGCGGCGCCTCGGGCGCCGCATCCCAGGTCTCTCCAGGATCGAGCCGAAGATGGATTCCAGCCAGACCCAAGCCCTCGTCGATGAAGCGGCGGCCCTCGTCGCCGCCTGCGACGACCTCAACGCGCTTGCGAATGCCAAGGCGCGCTTCCTCGGCCGCGACGGCCTGCTGACGCAACGGATGAAGGCGCTCGGCAAGCTGTCGGGTGCCGAGCGGGCGGCCGCGGGGCGGGCGCTCAACGAAGCCAAGCAGCGCATCGAGGCCCTGGTCCGCGACCGGGAAGCCGCCATCGAGGCGGCGCTGCTGGATGCGCGGCTCTCGGCCGAGGCGATCGACGTGACCCTGCCGGGACGTTCGGCCGGGCAGGGCGGCCTGCATCCGCTCACGCTCACGATCGCACGGGTCGAGGAGATCTTCCGCTCGATCGGCTTCGATGTCGCCGACGGCCCCGAGATCGAGGAGGACTTCTTCAACTTCACCGCGCTGAACACGCCGGCCGACCATCCGGCGCGCTCGATGCACGACACCTTCTACCTGGAGCCGGTCCCGGGTGCCCAGCCGGGCCTGCTGCTGCGCACGCACACCAGCCCCATGCAGATCCGCTACGCGCGCGCCAACAAGCCGCCGATCCGGGTCATCGCGCCAGGCAAGGCCTACCGGGTCGACTCCGACGCGACGCATTCGCCGATGTTCCACCAGGTCGAGGGGCTGTGGGTGGACGACGACATCAGCCTTGCCGACCTGAAGAGCGTCTACGCCGACTTCCTGGCGCAGTTCTTCGAGCGCGACGACATCGACGTGCGATTCCGGCCGTCGTACTTCCCGTTCACGGAGCCGTCGGCCGAGATCGACATGCGCTTCGCCGACGGGCCGCTCGCGGGCCGCTGGCTGGAAGTCAGCGGGGCGGGGCAGGTGCATCCGGACGTCGTGCGCAACATCGGCCTGGATCCCGAGCGCTACATCGGTTTCGCCTTCGGGTCCGGCATCGAGCGCCTGGCCATGCTGCGCTACGGCGTCGGCGACCTGCGGGTGTTCTACGAGAACGACCTGCGCTTCCTCCAACAGTTCGCTCGCTGAAGCCGGAGAGCAAGAAATGAGATTCCCCGAGAACTGGCTGCGCGCGTTCTGCTCCCCCGACTGGGATTCCGCCCGGATCGCCGAGGAGCTCACCATGGCGGGCCTCGAGGTCGAGGAGGCGGCGTCGGTCGCGCCGCCCTTCGCTGGCGTCGTCGTGGCGGAAGTGCGCAGCGTGGAGCCCCATCCCGATGCCGACAAGCTTCGGGTGTGCCAGGTCGATGCCGGCGAGGGCAGGCTGCGCCAGATCGTGTGCGGCGCGCCGAACGTCGCGACGGGCCTCAAGGTGCCCTGTGCGCTCCCGGGGGCGAGGCTGCCGGGCGACTTCGCCATCAAGCCGGTGAAGATGCGGGGGGTGGCGAGCGACGGAATGCTGTGCTCGGCGCGCGAGCTCGGCATCTCCGACGAGCATGCCGGGCTCCTCGTGCTGGACGCCGGCGCCACGGTGGGCGAGGATATTCGCCGCACGCTGGAACTCGACGAGCAGGTCTACACGCTGAAGCTCACGCCCAACCTCGCGCACTGCCTCGGGGTGTTCGGGGTGGCGCGCGAACTCTCGGCCCTGTCCGGGGCGCCCCTGCGGCACCCGAAGTTCGAGCCGATTCCCGCCGCAATCTCCGATAAGTTGCCGGTAAAAGTCGAAAGCCCCGATCTTTGTGGCCGCTTCTCCGGGCGGATCATTCGCGGCGTGAATGCCCGCGCCGAGACACCCGCCTGGATGCGGTCGCGGCTCGAGCGCGCCGGTCAGCGTTCGATCTCGGCCCTGGTCGACATCTCCAACTACGTGATGCTGGAGCTCGGGCGACCCACCCACGTGTTCGACCTCGCGAAGATCCACGGGGGCCTTACCGTGCGCTGGGGCCGCGCCGGCGAGACACTGGAGCTGCTCAACGGCCAGACCGTCGAGCTCGACGAGCAGGTCGGGGTGATCGCCGACGATCGCCAGGTCGAGAGCCTGGCCGGCATCATGGGCGGCGAGGCCACCGCCGTGAGCCTCGACACGTCCGACATCTACGTCGAGGCCGCGTTCTGGTGGCCCGCGGCGATTGCCGGTCGTTCGCGTCGCTTCAACTTCTCCACGGATGCCGCCCACCGCTTCGAGCGCGGCGTCGACCCGGCGACCACCGTCGAGCACATCGAGTACATCACCCGGCTGATCCTGGAGATCTGCGGCGGGCAGCCAGGTCCGGTCGACGACCAGGTCACCGGCCTGCCGGAGCGCAAGCCGGTCCGGATGCGGCCGGACCGGGCGCGCAAGGTGATCGGCGCGCCGGTCCGGGACGAGGAGATGGCGACCGCGTTCGAGCGGCTGGAGCTGCCGTTCGAGCGCGACGGCGCCGATTTCGTGGTGACGCCTCCCAGCTTCCGCTTCGACCTGTCGATCGAGGAGGACCTGATCGAGGAGGTCGCGAGGATCTGGGGCTACCAGCGCCTGCCGGTCCGTCCGCCCGTCGCCGCCATGCCCATGCGGCCGGCGCCGGAGGGGCGACGATCCCTGCTGGCGATCAAGCGGGCCATGGCGGCGCGCGACTTCAAGGAGGTCGTCACCTACAGCTTCGTCGCGACCGACCTCGATGCCGCACTGTCGGAGGCGCCGGCGATCCGCCTCGCCAATCCGATCGCGGCCCAGATGGACGTGATGCGCACCACCCTGTGGGGAGGCCTGCTAGAGACGCTGCGTTCGAACCTCAACCGCAAGGCGAGCCGCGTGCGGCTGTTCGAGGCCGGCCGGATCTTCCTGGCCGACGAGTCCGCGCAGGCGGGCCCGTTCGCGGTGGCCGGGGTGCGCCAGCCGATGCACCTCGCCGCGCTTGCCTACGGGCCGGCGCGCGAGGAGCAGTGGGGCCTGCCGACCCGGCACGTGGACTTCTTCGACCTCAAGGGCGACCTGGAGTCGCTCATGGCGGGTCGCATCGAGTGCGAGGCGGCGACGCATCCCGCGCTGCATCCGGGGCGCAGCGCGCGCGTCCTGTTCGACGGCGCGCCGGCGGGCTGGATCGGCGAGCTGCACCCGAGCCTCATGGCGCGCTTCGAGCTGTCGCGGGCACCCGTGCTCTTCGAGGTCGAACTGGAGCCGATGCTGTCGGTACGGGTGCCGGTGTACGAGCCCGTGTCGCGCTTTCCACCCGCGATCCGGGACATCGCCGTGGTGGTGGACACGGGCGTCCCGGCCGGCCGGATCGTCGCCGAGATCGAGCGCGCGCGTCGCGAGGAGGCCGCCGCCGCCTGTGTCAAGCATGTTCGACTGTTTGACGAATATCGCGGTAAGGGGTTGGAAAATAAGGAAAAAAGCCTTGCCTTCCGGATTTGGATGCAAGATACTCGCAAGACCTTGAGCGACGCCGAAGCCGCCAGCGCGGTGGAGGCGATCGTGGCCCGCCTGGCGGACCGCCTCGGCGCGCGCCTGCGCTGAACGGGAGCCAGCCCTGGGGAATGCACCGGTACCCGATGCCCATGTCAGAACCCGTCAACGATGCTTCGCTGGCTGGTCGGGTAGAGCTCGGTCGGGCCCTTAAGGAGCCCGAGGAGCCGACCCCGACGAGGCCCCGCCCGGCCGAGAGCTTCACGCTGACGAAGGCCGAGCTGGCCGAGATGCTCTTCGAGCAGGTCGGCCTGAACAAGCGCGAGGCCAAGGACATGGTCGAGACCTTCTTCGACGAAATCCGTGACGCCCTGCAGCGTGGCGAGTCCGTCAAGCTCTCGGGCTTCGGCAACTTCCAGCTGCGCGACAAGCCACAGCGGCCCGGCCGCAATCCCAAGACGGGCGAGGAGATCCCGATCTCCGCCCGGCGGGTGGTCACCTTCCACGCAAGCCAGAAGCTCAAGACGCAGATCGAGGAGGCGGCGGCCTCGCGCTGATGCCTTCCGTAGCCGCGCCAGGGCTCCGGGCCGGACCTGAACATGCAGAACAAGACCGACGCTCCCAAGAACCCGTTGCCCCCGATTCCGGCCAAGCGCTACTTCACCATCGGTGAAGTGAGCGAACTGTGCGGGGTCAAGCCGCATGTCCTGCGGTACTGGGAGCAGGAGTTCACCCAGTTGCGCCCCATGAAGCGCCGCGGCAACCGGCGCTACTACCAGCATCACGAGGTGCTGCTGGTGCGGCGCATCCGGGAGCTGCTCTACGAGCAGGGCTTCACGATCAGCGGCGCGCGCAATCGCCTCGGCGAGCTCGCGCCGAGCGTGCGGGGCCGCGATGCGGACCTGCCGCCGGTCGATCCGATCCATACCCTCGCGGAGACCGATGTGCGAGCCACCCGTGCCGACCTGATGGCGGCAATCGAACTGCTGCGCGAGGAGTGAGCGGGGCGGGAAGGATGGATTGGAATCGGGCGGCAAATGCTATAATCAAAGGCTCGGGGCGTAGCGCAGCCTGGTAGCGCACTTGCATGGGGTGCAAGGGGTCGAGTGTTCGAATCACTCCGTCCCGACCAATGAATCAACGGGTTGGCTTTCGCAAGAAGCCAACCCGTTTTGCTTTCCGGCAAGCCATATCAGGATTGGTCGCCGAGGAGGCGTCGGAGCAGCCAGAGCATGGCGGTCCGCGTTTGCGCGCTGTCGCGGCCGGCGTCGATCTCCAGCGCCGCCCTGTCGAAGGCCGCCGAGACGAGCCGCGCGAGACTCGCGATGTCGACCCCCGAGTCCTTGATCGTTTCGGCGAGCCCTTCCTCCAACGTCGCGGCCGCATTCCGCCTGTCGATCGCCGTCGCTTCCTCGAGGCCGAGCACACTCGGTCCCTCGACCAGCAGGAGCCGGGTGCGCCCCGGCCGCTTCATGGCATCCAGGTAGGCGAGGCTCCCCGCCATCAGCGCTTCACGCTTGTCGGGCGTAGCCGCCGCCGCGAAGCGGATCTCGTCGGCTACGGCCTTCGCCTCGCGCTCCAGTACGGCCCGAAACAGGTCCCGCTTGTCGGCAAAATGGTGATAGAGGGCGCCGCGAGTGATCCCGGCCAGCGCGCAGATGTCGGGGGTCGACGTACCGGCATAGCCCCGCTCACGGAACAGCTCGAAGGCGGCGTCCATGAGGGCGCTGCGGGTGACCGCCGCGCGTGCCTGTGACCGGTGCCCTTGCGCTTGCTTTGACATACAACCTGTATGTTATAGTACCGAAACATGCAGAGTGTATGTTTCGCTGGGCCGAAGGAGACACGATGAAGACGACGAGCTACTACCCTGTCCTGATGACGAAGGACGTCGCCCGAACCCGCGACTTCTACTGCAAGCACCTGGGCTTCAGGCCGTTGTTCACTGCGGACTGGTACGTCCACCTGCAGTCGAGCGAAGACGAGACGGTGAACCTGGCGATTCTCGATCTGGACCACGAGACGATCCCGGCGAGGTTTCGCGGGCGCCCGGCCGGCGGCTTGCTGCTGAATTTCGAGGTCGAGGACCCGGACGCGGTTTACGAGCGCTTTCGCGCGGCAGGGCTGCCCATCCTCCTCGAGCTGCGCAACGAGGCCTTCGGGCAGCGTCACTTCATTTCGCAGGATCCCAACGGGGTCCTGCTCGACGTGATCAAGCCGATCGAGCCGAGCGGGGAGTTTGCAGGCCTGTACGAGCCCAGCGCGCTTCCGGGCTGATCGGACCCCGCATTCGCCTGCACGGTGTGATCCCATGCAGGCCAGTGGTCAGGCGTCGCTCGCCTCGTTCTCGAGGTCCACGTCGGGGCGATGTGCCGGTGCCTGGAACGGCGCCGCGGCGAAGAGCTCCTCGAGCGGCTGCGCCACGCCGATGAGCTCGCCCTGGATGTGTCCCACGCCGAGCTCGACCAGCCGATCGAAGACCGCGCGATTGTGGACATGCTCGGCCACGGTCCGCACATTCAGCCGGTGCGCGACCCGCACGGTCGACATGACGATCTCCTCGTCGATGGGGCTGCTGGCGAGGTTGCGGATGAAGGATCCGTCGATCTTCAGGTAGTCGAGCGGGAAGCGCTTGAGGTATTCGAAGGTCGCCAGCCCGGTGCCGAAGTCGTCCAGCGCGATGCCGAAACCCTGCGACTTGAGCTCGTCCACCAGGCGCGAGGCGGCGCCGGGCGAGCGGATGGCCTCGCTCTCGGTGATCTCGAACACGATCTTCTCGGGCGGGATCCCGTAGCGGGCCCTCTCCTCGCGGATGAAGTCCGCGATCGTGCCCTCGCTCATCGTCAGCCCCGACAGGTTGATCGAGCATTTCCAGGTGCGCGCCAGTGCCTCGGGATGATCGGCGAGCCAGGCGAAGATCTCGGTGATCACCCCGCGGTCCATCGCCGGTGTCATCTGCGCCTGTACGGCGAGCGAAAGGAACTCCGGCGGGCGGATCAGGGTGCCGTCGCGATCGAGCAGACGGATCAGGACCTCGTAGGACAGCATTCCCGGCGGGGCGTCCGGATCGATGATGGGCTGCGCATGCAGCGCGAAGCGCCGCTCGCGGATGGACTCCCGGATGTGCTCGATCTTGCCCTGGTGCGCGCGGCGCGCATCGATCATCGACTGCGACAGCGGCTCGACGAAAAGCTGCGGATCGCGCACGCTCGCCGCGATGGCCAGCGCGTCCGAGAGCGACAGCAGGCAGTCCTCGCTGTTGATGAGGGCATGGCGATCGATCAGCAGGCCCCCGACGCAGGCCTGCAGCCGCACGCTCCCGTGGGCGGTGCGGTACACCTGGCCATTCAGTTGCGAGTAGATCTCGCGCGCCACGCTGCGCACGTCGGCGACGGTGTCCGCCTCGATGAGAAGCGAGTAGCGTCCGGACGAGATGCGGGCGGCCGCCCGCGTGTCGGGCTGCCGCACCAGCAGGGCGGCGATGCTCTGCTCGAGCTGCAGTGCCTCGATGGCGCCGCACAGGTCGTTCAGGGCATCGAAGTTGGAGATGTGCAGGCCGATGAGGCCGTAGTTCGGCCGGTTCCGCGCCGCCAGGCGCTCGCCGACCTCGGCGAGCAGGCCGCGATCGTTCAGCAGGCCGGTGGTCATGTCCTGGCGCGCGAGGCGGGCGACCCGGAAGAGGGCATTGCGTCGGTCGGTTGCGATCGCCTGGAGCATGTTCGCGACCAGGACGGCCGCCAGGACGAGCACCGAGGCCTCGACGCCGCGGAACACGTCGTCACCGGCATGGCCCACCTGCCACGCGCGCGTCATGAGGACGGCCGCGGCCGTGGCGAGCAGTGTGAGCGCGGTGGCACGCTCGCCGCAGCGGATCGCCGTCCATGCCACGATCGGGATGTAGAAGAAGGAGAGCGCGTACGCGTAGGCGAGCGGCCCGATGCTGCCGATCAGCAGGCTCGTGACGATCACCATCGCGGTCAGCGTGAGGGCGCCGGGATCGAGCACCGACTCGATCTCGGTCGAGCGCGGCGGGGCCGCGTCCACCGCGGCGGGCTGGGCGAAGGCGGGCAGCACGAGCAGCATGCCGAGCGAGTCGATCAGCCACCAGTACGTGAAGACGTGGGCGGGATGGATGTCGCCGGACAGGCCGCTCACCGTCCCGCCGATGGAGGCGAGGATGGCGTCGATCGGCGCTGCCACGACGATGATCGCCACGATGTGCCGAATGGCCGATTCCAGGCGATACTCGGCGGGCTTCCACCGCTCGAGGCGCGACATGAGCCCGAGCGCAACGAGCGGGCCCGCGATCGTGACGATGCCGGCGGCGAGCGGAACGGGAGCGGGATCGAAGTAGAGCGCCGACCACAGGGCGGCGCCGATGGCGGCGGGCAGCGTCCATTGCGGCCCCCAGCGCTGGCCGGCGGCGAATGCCACGCCCGAGGCGGGCCAGACCAGCAGCGCCTGTGGCTGCTGCATGGACACCAGCTGGGCCAGCATGCAGGCGATGAAGGCTCCACCGGCGATCAGGATCGCGCGCGCGAGCGGACCGATGCGGGTCGGGGGTTTCGGGTCGTCTGAGAACAACTGGATGCCGGGTCCCAATCTTCTGCCGGCAGTGTAAAGGATCGACCGCCGGCTGCGCGCCCGTGGACCGGCGAACGGGCCCTGCGTGGGTGCGAGCGAGGGGCGCGAGCCGGATCGAGGCTGCCGCGGCGAGGAAGCGGTCGCGCGCTCGCCGCCGGGCCGCGAGGACGGGAACGAAAAAGGGGGCCCGTACGGGCCCCCTTCCGGATCGCGCGCCGGCCGCATCCGCGCCGCCGGCGGGATCCCCGCGACCGCGCTCAGGCCGCGGCGAGCAGCTCCCGGAGCACGTACGGCAGGATGCCGCCGTGCAGGTAGTACTCGACCTCGACCGGCGTGTCGATGCGCGAGAGCAGGGTCACGCGCGTGCTCGTGCCGTCGGCCCGATGGATGACCATCGTGATGTCCTGCTGCGGCTTGAGCGTCGAGGGCACCTGGATGTCGAACGTCTCCGTGCCGTCGATGCCGAGCGACTCCCAGCTGTCCGAGCCCTTGAACTGCAAGGGCAGCACGCCCATGCCGACCAGGTTGGAGCGGTGGATGCGCTCGAAGCTGCGGGCGATGACCGCCTTGACGCCGAGCAGCTGGGTGCCCTTGGCCGCCCAGTCGCGCGACGAGCCGGTGCCGTACTCCTCGCCCCCGAAGACGACGGTGGGCACGCCCTCCGAGATGTAGCGCATGGCGGCATCGTAGATGAACATCTTCTCGCCGCTCGGCTGGTGCAGGGTGACGCCGCCTTCCTCGCGCGAGCCGTCCGGCTTGGGCGGGATCATGAGGTTCTTGATCCGCACGTTGGCGAACGTGCCGCGCATCATCACCTCGTGGTTGCCGCGCCGCGAACCGTAGCTGTTGAAGTCGGCCTTCTGGACGCCGTGCTCCTTCAGGTAGCGGCCCGCCGGGGAGTCCTCCTTGATGGCGCCCGCCGGCGAGATGTGGTCGGTCGTGATCGAGTCGCCGAACAGGCCGAGGGCGCGAGCGCCGATGATCGGCCGGGTCTCGGTGGCCGGGGTCATCTGGAAGCCCTCGAAGAACGGCGGCTCGGCGATGTAGGTCGATTCCGGCCAGTCGTAGACCTGGCCGGTCGTTCCCTTGATGCCCTGCCACAGCTTGCCGGGGTTCTCGCGAACCTGGGCGTAGTTCTCGCGGAACGCCTTCGGGTTCATGGCGTACTTCATCAGGGCGTAGATCTCGTCGCTCGACGGCCAGATGTCGCCGAGATAGACGGGGCGACCGCCCTTGCCGATGCCGACCGGCTCGCTCATCAGGTCGACGCGGACATTGCCGGCCAGCGCGTAGGCAACGACCAGCGGCGGCGATGCGAGGAAGTTCGCCTTGATGTTGGGATGGATCCGCGCCTCGAAGTTGCGGTTGCCCGACAGCACGGCGGCGCAGACCAGGTCATGGTCCACGATTGCCTGGTTGAACTCCGGCCTGAGGTCGCCCGCGTTGCCGATGCAGGTCGTGCAGCCGTAGGCCGCGACGTCGAAGCCGAGCTTCTCCAGGTAGGGCAGCAGGCCGGCCTTCTCGAGGTAGTCGGTCACCACGCGCGAGCCCGGCGCCAGCGACGTCTTGATGTGCTTGCGCACCTTGAGGCCGGCCTCGACCGCCTTCTTGGCGAGCAGGCCCGCGGCCAGCAGGACGCCCGGGTTGGACGTGTTGGTGCAGGAGGTGATCGCCGCGATCAGGATGTCGCCGTTACGCAGCTCCACGCCGTCGCTGGTCTTGAAGACCTGGTCGAGGCGCTCGGCGGGCTGGTTGAAGCCGTTCTCGGCCGCCGGCTTCGAGAAGAGCTCGGTGAAGGTGCGCTTCACGTCGCCCAGCTCGATGCGGTCCTGGGGGCGTTTCGGGCCGGCGAGCGAGGGGGTGACGGTGCCGAGGTCGAGCTTGAGCACCTTGGAGTAGGCGATCTCGCCGGGTTTGGGCATGCCGAATAGGCCCTGCGCCCTGAAGTAGCTCTCGAAGGCGTCGATCTCCGAGGGCGTGCGGCCGGTGCCACGGAAGTACTCGATCGTCTTCTCGTCCACCGGGAAGAAGCCCATCGTCGCACCGTACTCGGGCGCCATGTTGCCGATGGTGGCGCGATCGGGAAGGGCGAGCGAGGCCGCGCCCGGACCGAAGTACTCGACGAACTTCCCGACCACCTTCTCACGGCGCAGCATCTCCGTGAGGGTGAGGACCAGGTCGGTGGCGGTCACGCCTTCGCGAAGCTGCCCCGTGAGCTCGACGCCGATGACGTCGGGGGTCAGGAAGTAGACGGGCTGGCCGAGCATGGCCGCCTCGGCCTCGATGCCGCCCACGCCCCAGCCCACGACGCCGATCCCGTTGATCATCGTGGTGTGGCTGTCGGTGCCGACCAGGGTATCGGGGTAGTACACGCCGTCGGCCGACTTGTGCACGCCGCGGGCGAGGTACTCCAGGTTGACCTGGTGGACGATGCCGAAGCCGGGAGGCACGACACCGAACGTCTTGAAGGCCTGCATGCCCCATTTCATGAACTGGTAGCGCTCGGCGTTGCGCTTGAACTCCAGCTTCATGTTGAGGTCCAGCGCCTTGGGCGTGCCGAAGTGGTCGATCATCACCGAGTGGTCGACCACGAGGTCCACGGGCACCAGCGGCTCGATCACCTTCGGGTCCTTGCCGGTGCGGTCGGCCACCGAGCGCATGGCGGCGAGGTCGGCGAGCAGGGGCACGCCGGTGAAATCCTGCAGGACCACGCGCGCGACGACGAACGGAATCTCGTCGACGCGGGCCGCGTTCGGCTGCCAGTTGGCGAGCTGCTCGACATGCGCCTCGGTGACCTTGATGCCGTCGCAGTTGCGCAGGACGGACTCGAGGACGATGCGGATCGAGACGGGCAGCCGCCGGATATTGGGGAACCTTCGCGCGAGCGCCGGGAGCGAGTGGAACTTCGCCGTCCTGCCCGACTTGAGCTTGAATTCCTTGAGAGTCTTGAACGAGTTGTTGCCCATGGATGACCTCGGATTGGGAGACCGTTGGATAGGGTTGGATCGATGGTGAGTCGGGCTAGGGCTTCGATGCGCGTGGCGGGCCGCCGTCGCCCAGGTCGAGCACGCCCAGTCCGGGCATCTCGATGTCGCCGGGCTTCATGCCCGGGCTGCAGGGGCCCAGGTATTTCGCCTCGAGCGCATCCTTGTCCTCCTCGCGCACGCCGGCGAGCGGCGGTTCGTAGCGAACCACCGTGTCGATCCGGTAGTGGCTGCGAAAGTCGCCGACGGCCACCTTGCGGCTCGACACGACGGTCTTGCCGTCGCGGCAGACGGATTCGGCGACCCAGGCATCGCCCGCCCGCACGAAGGGCCCGAGGCGGCAGGCGCCACGCACGCCCGGCGTGCGGCCGAGATGATGCTCGGCGGTGTCGCTGTTCTCGCCCACGCAATGCAGGGTGGGCGGCAGCCCGGCGGCTTCGGCGCCCACCGCCCGGACTTCCCAGAGGCCGGCGCGTCGCTGGGGAAAACCGCTGGCCGCAGCCTGCGCCACCGTCGCCGCCAGCGCCAGGGCGACCCCAAGCCGAAGCCCCGCCGGGCGGCGGGGCTTCGTGATGCTGGCGACGGTTGGCAGCCCGGGCATCGGCGGTGCCGACGTTCAGATGACGTAGAGGTCGACGTACTCGTGGACCGGCATCGCCTCGAGCGCCTTCTGGTCGAGCGAGACGGCGAGGATCGCGTCCTGCTGCTTGGGCGGGAACCGCCGGGCGAGGTTCGTGCGGAACTTCGCCTCGAGCAGCGGGATGCCTTCCTTGCGGCGACGCTTGTGGCCGATCGGGTACTCGCAGACCACCTCGTCCAGCACCGTCCCGTCCTTGAGTTCGACGGTGAGGGCATTGGCGATCGAGCGCTTCTCCGGGTCGTGGTAGTCGCGGGTGAAGGCGGGGTCCTCGACGCAGACGATCTTGTCGCGCAGCTTGTCGATGCGCGGGTCCTTCGCGACGTCGTCCTCGTAGTCGGCCGCCGTCAGCCGGCCGAAGATGAGCGGCACGGCCACCATGTACTGGACGCAGTGGTCCCGGTCCGCCGGGTTGTCCAGCGGCCCCTTCTTGTCGATGATCCGGATGCAGGCCTCGTGCGTGCGGATCGTGATCTTCTTGATGTCCGCATCCGTCTTGCCCATCTTCTTCAGCTTCTCGTGCAGCGTCATCGCGCACTCGACGGCGGTCTGGGCATGGAACTCGGCAGGGAACGAGATCTTGAACAGCACGTTTTCCATCACGTAGCTGCCGTAGGGGCGCTGGAACTTGAAGGGCTGGCCCTTGAAGAGGACGTCGTAGAAGCCCCAGGTCTTGGCCGTCAGCACCGACGGATAGCCCATCTCGCCGGTCTTCGCGATGAGCGCGAGGCGCACGGCGCGGCTGGTGGCGTCGCCGGCGGCCCAGCTCTTGCGGCTGCCGGTGTTCGGCGCATGGCGATACGTGCGCAGCGCCTGGCCGTCCACCCACGCGAGCGACACGGCATTGATGATCTCGTCGCGCGTCAGCCCCAGCATCTGGGCGACCACCGCCGTGGAGGCGACCTTGACGAGCACCACGTGGTCGAGGCCGACCTTGTTGAACGAGTTCTCGAGCGCGATGCAGCCCTGGATCTCGTGCGCCTTGATCATGGCGGTGAGCACGTCGCGCATCGCCAGCGGCTTCCTGCCGGCGGCGACGGCGTTGCGGCTCAGCCAGTCGGCGGTCGCGAGGATGCCGCCGAGGTTGTCCGACGGATGGCCCCATTCGGCCGCGAGCCAGGTGTCGTTGAAGTCGAGCCAGCGGATCATGGCGCCGATGTTGAAGGCCGCCTGCACCGGGTCGAGCTGGAACTGGGTGCCGGGAACCTTGGCGCCGTTGGGCACGATGGTGCCGGGCACGATCGGGCCGAGCAGTTTCGTGCAGGCCGGGTACTCGAGCGCCTCCAGCCCGCAGCCGAGCGTATCGATCAGGCAGTTGCGCGCCGTCTCGTAGGCCAGCTTGCTCGTCACCTTGTACTTGGAGACGTAGTCGACGATATCGACCAGCACCTTGTCGGGCTTCGGTCGGACGTTGGAAATTGCAGCACCCATGGTGTCGTTTGGTCCTGTCGTTAGCGGTGGGTCGGTGGCCTGGCGGCCCTGCTACTTGCGCCGTGCCAGCGGGACGAACTTGCGGTTCTCGGGACCGACATAGTTGGCGCTCGGCCGGATGATCTTGTTGTCGATCCGCTGCTCGATGATGTGCGCGGCCCAGCCCGAGGTGCGGGCAATGACGAAGAGCGGCGTGAACATCGCGGTGGGCACGCCCATCATGTGGTAGCTGACCGCCGAGAACCAGTCGAGGTTGGGGAACATGCGCTTGACGTCCCACATGACCGTCTCGAGGCGCTCGGCGATGTCGAACATGCGGGTGTCCTGCGCCTCCTTCGACAGGCGGCGTGCAACCTCCTTGATGACCTTGTTGCGGGGGTCGGAGATCGTGTAGACGGGATGCCCGAACCCGATGATCACTTCCTTGTTCTCGACGCGGCGGCGGATGTCGGCCTCGGCCTCGTCGGGGGTCTCGTAGCGCTTCTGGATCTCGAACGCGACCTCGTTGGCGCCGCCGTGCTTGGGTCCGCGCAGCGCGCCGATCGCACCGGTGATCGCCGAGTACATGTCCGATCCGGTGCCGGCAATGACGCGGCCGGTGAAGGTCGAGGCATTGAACTCGTGCTCGGCGTAGAGGATCAGCGAGGTGTGCATCGCGCGGATCCA
>CAZDYQ010000024.1:0-35929 GCA_964509685.1 uncultured Burkholderiaceae bacterium | reverse complement strand
GGCACCAACGGATTATGAGTCCGCTGCTCTAACCAACATGAGCTAGAGGCCCGCGCGCGCAAGTATACCGGCGCCGATCGGCCGGTTTTCCCCGATGACCGACCTTGCGCCGCGAGCGCCGGAACGTTCCTTGCAGGCGCAGCGACGAAACCATGACCGCCTGTCGGCAACTTCGTCCGAACGCGACCCTGCCGCGCCACCGCGAATCCGGAACGTTCCATACTGGCGCGTATTCGACAACGATGACCTCCATGTCCGCTCCGAAGCTCCTTCGCGCCGCGCGCCGGCTTCTGCGTTGGGACGACCTCGAACTCGTCGGCGAGCGCCTGCAGAAGCTCGGCGCCAGCGCCTGGCGCGGCCTCGCCCAGGCGCTGCTGATGCTGGCGGGCGTGCTGGTCCTGATCGCCCCCAAGCTCCCGACGGAAACCCTGGTCGGCGCCGCATCGCTCGCCGGAACCCTCGCACTGGTGCGCGCACTGCTTGCGCGATCGGCGGCCGTGCGCGCCGAGCAGCGCATCCATACCCGTGCCACGCGCGACGAGACCCACCTGGCGATCGCCGGCGCGCTGCTCGGCCTCGTCTTTGCCGGCCTGATCGCCTGGCCACCACCGCTCTCGACCGAGCGCCAGTGCCTGCTCGCGGGCATCGCCCTAATCGGCACGCTCGCCTCGCTGCGGACCCTGGGCGCCAGTCCGCTGGTGTTCTTCGCGCATGCCACGCCACTGGTGGTGGCCTCGATCGCCGCGATCGCCGCGCTGCCGGAGTCCATTCGCAGCAGCGCCCTCGTGGTCTTCGCCCTCATCCTGCTGCTGCTGGTCGACGTCGCCTATTCGGTGCTTCGCGCCAAGTCCGATGCGATCGCCGCCAAGCTGCGCGAGCGCGGGCTGCTCGCGCAGCAGTGGGCCCTGTTCTCGACCAGCCAGCTCGCCATCGCGCTCACGCGCAACCGCCAGATCGACAAGGCGAACAACCGCTTCCGCCAGATGTTCGGCGAAGGCAGCGGCGAGGCGCTGCTCTCCGACCTGGCCCACACCCTGGGACGCTCGCGCGCCCAGCTCGACCGCCTGATCCAGCGCGCCGACGCCCGCGTGCGCGGCCATCGCAGCGTCTCTCTCAACATCCTGCTGGAGGGCCCGACGCCGCGCTACTACAGCATCCAGATCCGCCGCTTCGATCCGCTGCACCGTTCGCGCGGGCTGCTCTGGTCGGTCAGCGACCAGACCTCGGAATGGCTGCGTCGCCAGGCGCTCGAGCGCGCGGCGTCTCGCGACCCGCTGACGGGCGCGCTCAACCGGCGCGCCTTCGAGCAGAAGCTCAAGCGCATGCTGCGACGCGACCTGCAGCGCCACCCGATCGCGGTGCTGTGCCTCGACCTGAACGGCTTCCGGGAACTCAACGAGACGCACGGCCATGCCTTCGGCGACCAGGTGCTGTGCGTGGTCACGAAGCGCATGCAGCACATGCTGCGCAGCCAGGACCTCATCGCCCGGCTGGAGGGCGACTCCTTCGTGGTCGTCCTCGAACAGATCGACCGCATCGAGGATGCCACGGCGGTGGCGGACAAGCTGGTGCAGGCGATCTCGGCGCCGGTGGTGATGACGAGCACCAGCTGCTCGGTCGGGGTGTCCATCGGCATCGCGCTCGCCCCCCGCGACGGACGAAGCGCGGCTGCCCTGCTCGCCTACGCCGACACCGCGATGTACGCCGTCAAGCGGGCGCTGCGCCGCAACCGCAGCCGGCGCCCCATGCGGCGCTCCGATACGGACGCGGACCCGCGCGACAGCTCCGCCTGAGCGGACGGGTCCGTCCCGCTCTGCCCCGCCGCTCACTTTACGAATGGGAACGATTCGCATTAGCATCTAATGCTACGGCGCCATCGGCGTCACGTCCGAATCGTTTCCTCCGGGGCCGCGTCGCCCGCGCGGACGGACCCCGCGGCCACACCTGGAGCGCGCATGGCATCACGACCGCATCCGTCCCCGATCCCGCATCGCTTCCCGGTCCACTGCAATCCGCATCCTCCGGAGCGCACGTGCGGGACGGATCGCCCCCGCCCGATGCTGCGGCTGGCGGCATGCCGGCCGGACTACGTCGCCTTCCGGGCCGCCTGGCGCTCGCTGCGCGACGCGGACCACTTCGGCGCCCTGTGCCGCCGGCACGGCCTGGAGCCGTTGCAGGCCCTGCGCCACGCCCCGGTCGGCTTCGCGGCGCAGCTGCCCCACGGAGCGCGCGAGCCCCTGACGCGACTCGTCGCCCATGGCGTGCCGATGCGCTTCGACCCCGGGGGCCGCCACGGTGCGCCGGCCTGGCACGGTCTGGTCGAACGGCTCCAGGCGGACGATGACGGCCTGCTGCTGCAAGCGCGCGGATTCCGCCTGCGGCTGTCGGAGTCGCGGATCGGCTCGACCTGGCGCTTTGCGATTCCGGATACCGAAGGCCTGCGCGAATCGCTGGCGTTCTTCGACCTGCGGGGTCGTCCCCTGGTCTCGATCGGGCCTGCCCCCGGCTGCGGTCCCCACGAGCGCTGGATCTTCGGCCGGCTGCTTCGCCATGCCCTCGCGAGCGGGCCCGAATACTGATCAGGAACGGGATCCGACCGAAAGAAGGCCCGAGCCCCGATGAACTTTCCCGACATCCTGACCCTCGATGCGTATGCGAACTGCCGCGACGCGATCCGCGAACGCATGATCGCGCACAAGCGCGCGCGAACCGTGCAGTTCGGCCCTGCCATGCGGCTGCAGTTCGAGGACCTGCTGACCGTGCGGTACCAGATCCAGGAGGTCCTGCGCATCGACCGCATCGAGGACCCCCGGGCGATCCGCGAGGAGATCGAGTGCTACGCGCATCTCGTGCCCGACGGCGACTGCTGGTGCGCCACCCTCATGATCGAGGAGCCCGCGCCGGAGGCGCGAAGGCGCGTGCTGCCGCTGCTGCACGTCGCCGTTCCCCACATCCACCTCGAGCTGGGCGGCCTGCGCCGGATCCCGGTCCGGGCGAACCTGGACCTGCCGCCCGAGCAGCGCGACCGTCCCTCGGCCGTGCACTTCCTTCGCTTCGACTTCGACGAGCCGTCGCGCGCGCTGCTGCTCGCGGGAGCGCCGGTCGCGCTGGGCTGCGACCACGAGCACTATCGCTGGGGGGCCAGGCTGGCAACGGAAACCGTCGCCCACCTGGTGCAGGACATCGGCCGCAAGCCGCCTCCCGCCACGCGCCGCCCCGACGCCTCCTGAGCGCGCATCCCGGAAAGAGAAACGCCCGAACCGGCATCAACCGGTTCGGGCGCCGAAGACAGTACGGGCGGTACCGAAGACAGTACGGGCGGTACGGCGAGGCGCCCCAACGCGGTCATGCGCCCGAAGGCGCGCCCGCGTCAGGGTTGGCCTTCGAGGAAGCTCTTCAGCTTGTCCGCCCGACTCGGGTGCCGCAGCTTGCGCAGCGCCTTGGCCTCGATCTGGCGGATCCGCTCGCGGGTGACGTCGAACTGCTTGCCGACTTCCTCCAGCGTGTGGTCCGTGCTCATCTCGACGCCGAAACGCATGCGAAGCACCTTGGCCTCGCGCGGGGTGAGCGAGTCCAGCACCTCCTTGACGACCTCGCGCATCGACTCGTGCAGCGCGGCATCGGCCGGCGCCAGCGTGGTCGTGTCCTCGATGAAGTCGCCCAGGTGCGAATCGTCGTCGTCGCCGATGGGGGTCTCCATCGAGATCGGCTCCTTGGCGATCTTGAGGATCTTGCGGATCTTGTCCTCGGGCATCTCCATCTTCTCGGCCAGCGTCGCCGGATCGGGCTCCTGGCCCGTCTCCTGCAGGATCTGGCGCGAGATCCGGTTCATCTTGTTGATCGTCTCGATCATGTGCACCGGAATGCGGATGGTGCGGGCCTGGTCGGCGATCGAGCGGGTAATGGCCTGCCGGATCCACCAGGTCGCGTACGTCGAGAACTTGTAGCCGCGCCGGTACTCGAACTTGTCCACCGCCTTCATCAGGCCGATGTTCCCCTCCTGGATCAGGTCGAGGAACTGCAGGCCGCGGTTGGTGTACTTCTTGGCGATGGAAATCACCAGCCGCAGGTTGGCCTCGGTCATCTCGCGCTTGGCGCGGCGGGCGCGCGCCTCGCCGGCGGCCATCTGGCGATAGATGTCCTTGAGGTCGGCCAGGGGCAGCACCACGCGCGCCTCGAGGTCGATGAGGCGCTGCTGCAGGTCCTGGATCGACGGGATCGCGCGCTCCAGCACCTCGGCATACGACGGCTTCGCGGCGACTTCGCGCTCGGCCCACTGCAGGTCGGTCTCGTTGCCCGGGAACGACGAGATGAAATGCTCCTGCGACATGCCGACCTTGGACACGCAGATGTCGCGGATCTCGCGCTCGGTACGACGCACCTCGTCGACCTGGTTGCGGATCGTGTCGCACAGGCGCTCGACGACCTTCGCGGTGAAGCGGATCGTCATGAACTGGTTCTGGATCTCTTCCTGCGCCTTCACGTAGGCCTTCGACTTGTAGCCGTCGGTCTCGTAGGCCTGGCGCATGCGGTCGAACCACTTCTCGATCGCATCGAACTTGACCATGGCCGCGGCCTTGAGCTCGGCCAGGCGCGCGGTCTGCGCCGCCTTGAGCGACTCGCCGTCGTCGTCCTCGTCGGCCTCCACGTTCTTCGGGCCGAACTCGAGATCTTCCTCGGCGTTGTCGTCGAGCAGGCCGTCCACGAGCTCGTCGATGCGCATCTCGCCGGCGCGGATCTTCTGGACGTCGGCAAGCACCTCGGCAATCGTGGTCGGACAGGCCGAGATCGCGCCGATCATGTGCTTCAGCCCGCTCTCGATCCGCTTGGCGATCTCGATCTCGCCCTCGCGGGTGAGCAGTTCCACCGAGCCCATCTCGCGCATGTACATGCGCACCGGGTCGGTGGTGCGGCCGAACTCGGAATCGACCGTCGACAGGGCGGCCTCGGCCTCCTCCTCGGCATCGTCGTCCGAGGAGCTCACCGGGGTGCTGTCGCTCATCAGGAGCGTCTCGGCATCCGGCGCCTGCTCGTACACCTGGATGCCCATGTCGTTGAACGTCTGGATGATCGAGTCGAGCGTCTCCGGATCGTTCAGGTCCTCGGGCAGGTGGTCGTTGATCTCCGCGAACGTCAGGTAGTTGCGCTCCTTGCCCATCTTGATGAGCACGCGCAGGTTCTTGCGCGTGGACTCGCGGTCGGCATCGGAGATGTTCGACTTGCCGCCGAACTCGCGCAGCAGCGCCTTCTCGCGGCCGCGGGCGCCCCGTCGGCCCCGGGTCGCGGGCTTGCGGACTTCCTCGACCGGCGGCGCGTCCACCACGAACTCGTCGTCGTCACCATCGGTCTCGGTATCGACGAAGTCGGGGTCCGCGACGCGCAGGTTGTTCCCGTGGTTGAAGGCTTCCTCGAGGCGATCGACCTCGTCCGTGCTGACGGTCGCAGTCCTGGCCGCGCCCTTGCGGGGACGGCCGGGCTTGCCGGTCGCCTTGGCCGGCGCCTTCGCGGCGGACGTCGCGGGCGTCTCCTTGGCGGTGCGGGCGGTGGTCGCCTTGGCCGCGGACGCCCTGGACCTGGACTCGGCCTTCGCGGCGGTGGACCGCGACGCCGTCGCCTTGGTGGTCGGCTTCTCGGCGGCCGCCTTGGTGGCGGCAGCCTTGGTGCCGCCCCTGGCCGTGGTGGCCTTGGCGGCAGGCTTGGCCGGCGTGGCCTTGGTGGCCTTGGCCGTCGTCGCCTTCGCCTTCGTCGTCGTGGACCGGGTCGTGGCCGTCTTCTCGGCAGCCGTCTTCGTCTTGCCCGCGGCCGTCGCCCGTGCGGTCGCCTTCGCCTTGTCCGTCGTCCTGGCGGCGGTGGACTTGGCGGCCGGCTTGGCCGTGGCGGCCTTGGCGGCGGGCTTGCTGGCGGATTTCGCGGCGGCCCTGGTCGTCGTCGCCTTGGCGGCGGGCTTCACCGACGCCTTCGAGGCGGTCTTGCCGGCCGCCTTCGCCACGACACCGCCCTTCGTCGCCTTCCCGGCCGATTTCGCCGCCGTCGTGGTCAGCTTCTCGGCGAGCGCCTTGGCCTGGGCGCCCTTGGCCTTTTGCTCGGCCTTGCGGCCAGCGCGGGATGAAGCGGTCGAAGTCACTTTCTTTGTCGCCACGGATCTACCTCTTGGTCGCACCGGCCCGGCCCCTGTGGCCAGGCTGGAATTCAGTTGCCCGTCCCTTGCGGCCGAGCCGGACGGTCGTCCGGAACCGCGTTGCACAGGGTCGAGCATGGATCGAAAGACGCCACGGCAAAACCAGCGCGGACGCGCGGCTCGCGGGCCGGCGCGCACCCTGCTGCGTCAGTCTCGGGCTGTCTTTGCTTACGATGGTCAGGTCGGGGTAACTTTCCATTTTATCAAGTCTGCCGCGCCAACGCCATAAGCTCTTGATATTTCAAGCGATCGGCCTCGCTGCGCAGGCCGGCGCCCACGAGCGCCTCGATCTGGGCCCTGAGGTGGCGCTGGCGCAGCTGGGCAAGCGCGTCGCGCATTTCCGCCCGGGCCTCTTCCTCGCCCAGTTGCGCCAGCGCAACAGGATCCCTCGCCGCATCGTCGCGCACCCGGCGGACATCCTCCGGCGCGATGGCCCCCAGCGCGTCACAGGCCGCCTCGAAATCCGCGCCCGGCCCCAGGGCGGCAAGGCCGGCAAACCATGCTGCAAGGCCTTCCGACAGGTAGCTCGCGCCCTCGGCCTCGGTGGCCAGCGAGGGGTAGCGAGCCCCGAGCAGACGCAGCCGGCGCTCGAGGTCGGGCCGTCGGGCCGGGGGCCGCGGCGGGGGCGGGACATACCCCGCGCGGCCCTGTCCGCGAGAACCCCGCCAGTCGGCCCCGTCGCGACGCGGCCCCCCTTCCCGGCCGCGCCATCCGCCACGACCGGAATCGGCGCCGGCGCGGCGGTCGCTCCCGTCGTCGCCCTGCCCGCCGCCGGCCCAGGTAGCCCGGCCCCGCGACGAGGGGTTGTGCCGCCCATCCTGCGGGCCCTCCCGGGCGGAAATCGCCTCGTGGAGGTACGCATCGAGCTCGTCGCGGCCGATGCCCGCGAGGCCAGCGACGGCATGCTGGATCTGCAGCCGCAGCCCGGGAGCCCCCAGCTCGGCGATGAGGGGCGCCGCCTGCGCCAGCATGCGCGCCCGCCCCTCGGCGGTGTCGAGGTCGTTGCCTTCGCGAAGGGCCTGCAGCATATAGACCGATAACGGCGTCGCCTGCGCGCAGGCTGACGCGAAGCCCTCCGCCCCGTGCTCGCGCACGAAGCTGTCGGGATCGTGCTCGGGCGGCAGGAACATGAAGTCGATACGCTTGATGTCGCTCGCATGCGGCAGGCAGTTGCGCAGGGCCCGCCATGCGGCCTTGCGGCCGGCCGGGTCGCCATCGAAGGCGAACACCACGCGATCCACCAGCCGCAGCAGCTTCCGGACCTGTTCCCCGGTGGTCGCCGTGCCGAGCGTTGCCACCGCATTGCGGACCCCGTGCTCGGCCAGCATGACGACATCCATGTAGCCCTCGACCACGATCGCGCAGCCCTCGCGGCGCAGGTCGTCGCGCGCCTCGTAGAGCCCGTAGAGTTCCCGGCCCTTCGAGAACACCGCCGTCTCGGGCGAATTCAGGTACTTCGGCTCGCCGCGATCGAGCACGCGCCCACCGAATCCGATCACCTGGCCACGCGGGTTGCGGATCGGGAACATGATCCGGTCCCGGAAGCGGTCGTAGCGACGTCGCCTCTCGGCGCCCGGCGCCGGCGCCTGCGCTTCATCGTCGCCCTCGGGCTCGATCACGAGGCCGGCCGCGAGCAGGGCCGGCGCCGCGTAGTCGGCCACCGCGGCCTCCAGCGGCCGCCAGCCCTCGGGCGCATAGCCCAGCGCATACCGCGCCGCGGTGGCGCCGGACAGGCCACGCGACTTGAGATAGTCGATCGCCCGGGCGCTGTCGGCGAGGCGCCGCTTGTAGAACCGCGCCGCGGCCGCGAGGGACTCGAGCACGCCCGGATCGCGGCGCTGCTGCTGCGCCGGGTCGCCGCGCTCGCGCGGCACCTCCAGGCCCGCCTGCTGGGCGAGCTCGGCCACCGCATCGACGAAACCCATGCCGGCATGGTCCATCAGGAAGCCGATGGCGCTGCCATGCGCGCCGCAGCCGAAGCAATGATAGAACTGCTTGGTCGGGCTGACCGTGAACGAGGGCGACTTCTCGGCGTGGAAGGGACAGAGCCCCAGGAGGTTGGCCCCGGCGCGACGCAGCTTCACGTAGCGCCCCACGACATCGGCGATGTCGATGCGCGCGAGCAGGTCGTCGATGAAGGGCTGCGGGATCAAGCCGGGACGATCTCCTCCGGAGCCGGCTCAGGAACCGGCGAGGCGCTCCTTGACCTGCGCCGACACCGCGGCGAGGTCGGCCCTGCCCGCCAGTTTACCGCGCAGCAGGTTCATGACCTTGCCCATGTCCCGCGGGCCGGCGGCGCCGGTCTCGGCGATCGCCGCATCGATGGCGGCGGCGATCTCCCCGGCCGACGCCGCCTCCGGCAGGTAGGCCGAGAGCACCTCCACCTCCGCCCGCTCCTTCGCCGCGAGGTCCTCGCGACCGGCGGCCTCGTACTGGCTCGCCGACTCGCGCCGCTGCTTGACCAGCTTCTCGACGACCGCCACCGTCTGGGCATCGTCGAGCGTGGTCCGTTCGTCGATCTCGCGCTGCTTGATCGCGGCGAGCAGCAGCCGGATGGTGGACAGGCGCGCCGCATCGCGATTGCGCATCGCGACCTTCATGTCTTCGGTGATCCGTGCCTTCAGGTCCATCGTTGCCTCCTTGGCTCGCCGGCCAGGCGCTGGCGCAGACGCAAAAAGCCCGCTGCGGGCGGGCTTCTGTCTCGGGGGCGAGCGCGCTTCGCGCACCCCATGGCCGGGGCCTCCCCGGCGCTGCCCGGCCAGCCGGAATCCGGCGGGCCCGGCGACCGGCGGGTGTCAGTAGAGCTTCTTCGGCAGCATCTGGCTGCGCAGGCGCTTGAAGTGGCGCTTCACCGCGGCAGCCTTCTTGCGCTTGCGCTCGGCGGTGGGCTTCTCGTAGTACTCGCGCGAGCGAAGCTCGGTGATCACGCCGGCCTTCTCGATGGTGCGCTTGAAGCGGCGCAGGGCCACGTCGAAAGGTTCGTTTTCCTTGACTCGTACAGTCGGCATCTACATTCCCATTCGCAGAACCGGCGATTTTAGCCCGCCCCGGGCCCCTTGACAAGGGCAGGGGCCGGTTTCGACTAGAATTCGCCCATGCTAGTGCTCGGCATCGAGACCTCCTGCGACGAGACCGGCGTCGCGCTCTACGACACCCGCGCCGGGCTGCTTGCCCAGGCGCTGCACTCGCAGGTGGAGATGCACGAGCGCTACGGCGGCGTGGTGCCCGAGCTCGCCTCGCGCGACCACATCCGGCGGCTGCCCCGCCTCGTCCGGCAGGTCTGCGAGGCCGCCGGCGCCCGCCTCGATGCCGTGGATGCCATCGCGTACACCGCCGGGCCCGGCCTGGCGGGCGCCCTGCTGGTCGGCGCGGCCTTCGGCTCGGCCGCCGCCTATGCGCTGGGCAAGCCCGCCATCGGCGTGCACCACCTGGAGGGCCACCTGCTTTCGCCCCTGCTCGCCGAGCCGGCGCCCGACTTCCCCTTCGTCGCCCTGCTGTGTTCCGGCGGCCACACCCAGATCATGCATGTCCGGGGGGTGGGCGACTACGAGCTCCTCGGCGACACGCTGGACGATGCGGCCGGCGAGGCATTCGACAAGAGCGCCAAGCTGATGGGCCTGGGTTATCCCGGCGGCCCGGCAATCTCGCGGCTGGCCGAGTCGGGCCGCACGGGCGTCTACCGACTGCCCCGGCCGATGCTGCGCTCCGGCAACCTGGACTTCAGCTTCAGCGGCCTGAAGACCGCCGTGCTGAACCAGGTCCGGCGCGCCGGGCCGCAGGGCCTCGATGCGCAGGCCCGGTCCGACCTGGCCCGCGAGATCGAGGAGGCGATTACCGAGGTCCTCGCCACCAAGGCGGCGGACGCGGTCGAAGCCTCGGGTACCGGCCGGCTGGTCATCGCCGGGGGCGTGAGCGCCAATCGCCGGCTGCGCGAACGGCTCGCCGAGCGGGCGGCGGCCGGCGGCTTCGACACCTATTTCCCGCCGCCGGCGCTGTGCACCGACAACGGCGCGATGATCGCGCTCGCGGGAGCGATGCGCCTCGCCGCCGGCGAAGGCGATGTGCCCGCCGGCTTCGATGTCCGTCCGCGCTGGCCGCTCGAATCCCTTTCCGCGCCGGCCCCTGCCGCCCACGCTTCCTGATACGCCCCCCGATGCGCCGCTCCGCGCTCAGGCGCGGTCGCGGCTCGCGCCGATGCGCGACTCCGTGCCTGCGAGGAGCTTGCCGATATTGCTGCGGTGGCGCCACACGAGCAGCGCCGACATGAGCAGGACGGCGATGGATACCGGCCCCGCCCCGAACAGGAACGCATGGCACAGCGGGGCGAACAGGGCCGCCACCAGCGCCGCGAGCGACGAATAGCGGAAGGCGGCCGCCACGGCCAGCCAGACGGCGATCGTCGCCAGGCCGAGCGCGGGCGAGATCGCGAGCAGGGCGCCCGCGGCGGTCGCCACCCCCTTGCCGCCCTGGAAGCGGAAGAACACCGGGTACAGGTGGCCGAGGAAGACCGCCAGCGCGACGCCGCCGATCACCCAGGCCTCGAAGCCGAGCGCCGGGCCGAGCATGCGGGCCGCGAAGACCGCCACCCAGCCCTTGGCCGCGTCGCCGACGAGCGTGAGGATTGCGGCGCGGCGGTTGCCGCTGCGCAGGACGTTGGTCGCGCCCGGATTGCCCGAACCGTAGCTGCGCGGGTCCGCCAGGCCCATCGCGCGACTCACGATCACCGCGAAGGAGATGGAGCCGACCAGGTAGGCGGCGAGCAATGCCAGCCAGGGGAGCGCAGCGTTCATCAGTCCTCCAGCGCGCAGGAAACGGGGCGCGGCGCGAGCAGGGCTTGCAGCGCCGCCGGGGCCATGCCGAGGAGGTAGCCGCGGCGACCGCCGTTGATGTAGATCCGCGGAAGCTCGAGGATGCTCGCCTCCACATAGACGGGCAGGGCCTTGCGGGTGCCGAAGGGAGAGGTGCCGCCCACCTGGTAGCCCGTGTGGCGGGTGGCGACGGCCGGCTCGCAGGCCGAGACCGACTTGCAGCCGATGGCGCGCGCGAGGTTCTTCGTCGAGACCCGGCGGTCGCCGTGCATCAGCACCACGAGCGGGCGCGCGCGCTCGTCCTGCATCACCAGGGTCTTGACGACGAGATGCTCGTCGACCCCGAGCGCGCGGGCGGCGACCTCGGTACCGCCGTGCTCGACGTAGTCGTAGGTGAACTCGTCGAAGGCGACGCCCGCGCGACGCAGCGCGGCGGTGGCCGGCGTCTCGGATACGTGGGCATGGGCGTGGCGCGACATGCGCGAATCCTAGCAGCCCGCGGGCGCCCCCGGAGCGCCCGCGGATCACCGCCGCTAGCCCCGCGGATGATGCCGCGCATGCAGCGTGCGCAGGCGCTCGCGCGCGACGTGGGTATAGATCTGGGTGGTGGAGATGTCGGCGTGGCCGAGCAGCATCTGCACGACCCGCAGGTCGGCGCCATGGTTGAGCAGGTGGGTCGCGAACGCGTGGCGCAGCACGTGCGGCGAGATGTGCGCATCGATGCCGGCCGCCTTCGCGTGGCGACGCACGATCTTCCAGAACATCTGCCGCGTCATGGCCTCCCCGCGCACCGTCACGAACAGCGCGTCGCTCGCCGCGCGCCCCAGCAGCTCGGGGCGACCGCGGCCGAGCCACGCCAGGATCGCCGCGCGCGCCGGTTCGCCGAGCGGCACGAGCCGCTCCTTGTCGCCCTTGCCTACCACGCGGACGACGCCGTCGGTCAGCCCGACCTGGTGGGTGCGAAGACCTACCAGCTCGGAGACGCGCAGGCCGGTCGCATAGAGGGTCTCCAGCATCGCACGGTCGCGCAGCCCGAGCGCCGTGTCCGCGGGCGGTGCCGCCAGCAGGGCCTCGACCTGTCGCTCCGAAAGCGTCGAGGGGTGGCGGGGCGGCTGGCGCGCGGAGCGGATGCCGGCCACCGGGTCGTCGGCGCGGACGCCCTGCCGCACCAGGTGGCGATAGAAGCGGCGCAGGACGCTGAGGCGGCGGTTGGCCGAGCTCGGCCGGGAATCCGCGAAGCGGGCGGCGATCAGCGCCAGCAGGTCGGGCTCGCCCGCATCGACCAGGCTCGTGCCCTGGCGCGCGCGCAGCCAGCGGGCGGCGGCGCGCAGGTCGCCGCCGTAGGCGCCGAGCGTGTTGCGCGAGAGCCCGTCCTGCAGCCAGAGCGCCTCGCAGAACGCCTCGATCGCTCGCTCGTCCGTCGGCAGGAGGTCGTCGCCGGGGGCGTCACGGGCTTCGAAGGGTGCTGTCATCGCGTTGCGTGTCCGAGGCGAAACGTTCCGGCGGCGAGGCGGGCGACGCATCTCGCCGGTCCGCGGGTCCGATAAACTCCGGCACTTGCACGGGCTGCGCCGTCGCGCCCGCATTCTCACACCGGCGACCCGTGAGCACCATCGGCCTGCTGATTCCCGACATCTCGATGATCCTGCTCGGCTTCGTGCTGCGCCGGGCGAGCGGCTGGCCGCGCTCCTTCTGGGACAACCTCGAGAAGCTCGTCTACTTCATCCTCTTTCCCGCGCTGCTGGTGTCCTCGCTGTTGCGATCGCCGCTGTCGGTGGCCCGCGACGGCCCGGCGGTTGCGAATACGATGATCGCGCTCGCGGCCGGCATCACGCTCTCGTGGCTTGCCCGCCCGGTACTGGATCCCCTGCCGCGGCACTTCGCATCCGGCGCGCAGTGCGGCTTCCGGTTCAATTCCTACATCGCGCTCGCACTCGCCCAGACGCTCGGCGGCCAGGAGGGACTCGCCCTGTGCGCCGTATTCATCGGGTTCGTGGTGCCGACGGTCAATGTCGCGGCGGTGCTGCCGCTCGCCCAGCATGCGGGCACCGGCATCGTGCGCGAGCTGGTGCGCAATCCGCTGATCATCGCCACCGTGACCGGACTCGTCGGCAACGTGCTCGGCCTCCAGCTGCCGCAGGTGGTCGACGCGACGCTCGGGCGTCTCGGCAGCGCCGCCATCGCGCTCGGCCTGATCGCGGTCGGCGCGGGGCTCGTGCTCTCGCGAAGCGAGGCGCTCGGCGCGCGCGAGAAGCGCAGCTCGCGCTCGCTGGCGATCTGGATCACCACGGTCAAGCTCGTCGCCATGCCGACGGTCGCCCTGCTGTGTGGCCTGCTGCTCGAGCTCGAGCCGATGCCGCTCGCGATCAGCCTGATGTTCTGCTCGCTTCCCACCGCGACGAGCTGCTATATCCTCGCCGCCCGCATGGGCGGCGACGGCGAGTATGTGGCCTACCTGATTACGGTATCCATGCTCGCCTCGCTCGTGACGCTGCCCTTCTGGCTCAGCCTCGTGACGTAGCGCGAAGCGCAGCCACCCCGGCGTGACGGCCGCCGGTCGGCCCGGACCGATCGATGCCGCAGTGCACGGTGCGCGGCCTCGTACGATCGTGTAGCTTGCGGCCATGCGGCAGCATCCGGTCAACGAATCGCTCGTCAGCGATCATCGCTTGTGCGAGCTCGCATTGCGGGGCCTCGACGACTGGCTCGCGAGCGGCTCGCCCATCGTGCGGCATCCGCTCGCCGCCTGCTCCATCGCGCTGCTGCGCCATGTCGATACCGAGGAGCATCTCCTCTACCCGCGGCTGCGCGCCGCCCGGCCCGACCTCGCGCCGGATCTCGACCGCCTGAGCCGCGACCATGCCTTCTTCCGCGACCAGCTCTGGCAGATCGACAGCCTCGTCCATGCCGACGAGCGGGAGGAGGCGCGCCGGCTCATCGCCGAGCTGATGCGCGTGCTGGTGGCCCACAACCAGGCCGAGGAGTCTTCCGTCTTCCGGCACATTCCGGAGGCCCTCCCCGACCGTGACGAGGTGGACCGGCTCTTCGGCGGGGGCCACTTCCGGCCGGCCCCGGAAGCGGCCTGACCCGTTCACGCCTGCCCCGCGCAAGGCGTTGGCCCGGCGGGTAGCCCTGGCTCCCGGCGCCGAGCACGCCTCGTCGCCGCCCCTGCCACCCTTCCCCCTCCCTCGCAAGGGTCCTTGTGGCCACGGCGCGACAGCCCGAGGGCGCCGCCGGTCGGTCGAAACCGACCGCCCAACCCTTGCCGCCGGCACCCGGCGCCCCCGGCGCGCGTTCGTCGAGCCGGGCCTGCGGGGCCGGCGACCGGCCGGGCCGCGCAGCCCGCGCGGGATAATCGGGCTGCATCCACCGCCCCCGCCCACGCCGATGACCGTCCCGAATCCCGCATCCGACAAGGCTTTCGACGAAGCGCTGGAGACCCGGCTGCCCGACGAGGCCGCCACCGCCGCCCTGGCGGCCGCGATCGCGGGCGCGCTCGAGCCCGGAACCTCGATCCACCTCTCGGGTGACCTGGGCGCGGGCAAGACCGCCTTCGCGCGCGCCCTGCTTGCCGCGCTTGGCCACCGGGGGCGCGTCAAGAGCCCGACATTCACGCTGCTCGAACCTTATAATTTCCCGAGATTCGATCTGTACCACTTTGATTTTTATAGATTCTCCTCGAGCGACGAGTGGCGTGAAGCAGGCTTCGACGAGTACTTCACGGGCGCCGCGGTCACCCTGGTCGAATGGCCGGAGATGGGTGGACCGGGCCTTCCCGCGCCCGACCTGCGGATCCGTCTGGAGTTCGACCCGGATGCCGAGGGCGTCCGCCATGCCCGCCTCGAAGCACGCGGGCCGCGGGGCCTGGCATGCCTGAGGGCGGCACGCGCCGCGGGCTTCTCCGGCTCGGCCTGAGCGCGCCGCTGCTGGCGCTCGACCTCCCGCTCGCCTCCGCCGGCACCATCCTCGCCGTCCGGGTCTGGCCTGCGCCCGACTACACCCGCGTCACGCTGGAACACGCCAGCAAGCCGGTCTTCAGCCATGCGACGCTGGCCAGCCCGGATCGCCTGATGGTGGACATCGAGGGCATCGAGGCGAACGGCCAGATCCGCGACGTGGTGTCCAAGGTCCGGCCCGACGATCCCTACATCGCGGGCGTGCGCATCGGGCTCAACCGCCCGGGGGTCGTCCGGCTCGTGTTCGACCTCAAGCAGCCGGTCAGGCCGCAGCTGTTCACGCTCAACCCGGTCGGCGACTACCAGCACCGCCTGGTCATCGACCTGCATCCCGTCGTGGAGCGCGATCCCCTGGTCGCCTTGCTGGAGCAGACGAAAGACGAACCCGTCCGCGGGAACGAGGAGGATCCGCTCGTCGCGCTGCTGCGTGAACGCGATCCGGGACACGCGCGCGGGCCGGCCGACTCGCCCGGCCCCAGCGTTTCCGAGACCCTCGCGCAGTCGGCCGAGCGACCGGCCGACCATGCGCCGCGCCCCATGCAGGGCAAGCGGCCCGCCCGGCAGTCGGGCGAACCGCGCGACCGGCCCCTGCGCCTCGCGACCATCGCGATCGACCCGGGCCATGGCGGCGAGGACCCGGGCGCGATCGGCCGGCGCGGCACTCGCGAAAAGGACGTGGTCCTCGCGATCGCGCAGGAATTGCGGGCGCTGATCGCGGCCGAGCCCGGCATGCGGGCCTTCATGACGCGCGACGGCGACTACTTCGTTCCGCTCGGCACCCGCGTGGCCAAGGCGCGCCGCGTCCAGGCCGACCTCTTCGTCTCGATCCATGCCGACGCGTTCATCAAGCCGACCGCCCGGGGCGCGTCGGTGTTCGTGCTCTCGGATCGCAGCGCGAGCAGCACGGCGGCGCGCTGGCTCGCGACGCGCGAGAATCGCGCCGACCTGATCGGCGGCGTGAACCTGCGCGCGCGCAATCGCGAGGTCGCGAGTCTCTTGCTCGAAATGTCCACCAAGTCGCAGATCATGAGTTCGCAGGTCGCCGCCAACGCGGTACTCGGCGAGTTGCGGCGGGTCGGCCATGTCCACAAGCCGCATGTCGAGCGCGCGGGCTTCGCGGTGCTGAAGGCGCCCGACATCCCCTCCATCCTCGTGGAGACCGCCTTCATCAGCAATCCGCAGGAGGAGGCGCGCCTGGCCGATCCGCGCTACCAGCGCACCGTGGCCGAGGCGATCTTCCGCGGCATCCGCAACTACCTGCGCGACCATCCACCGGCGCCGCACGGAGGCCGGGTCTGAGCGACTCCGCCCGCCGCCCCGCGCGCGACGCCGAGGCCCTGCTTGCGGCGGCGCGGGCGGCCGCGGCCGTGCCGCCTTCGCGTCCGCGCATGGCCTTCACGGTCGGCGGGCGCGCCGTCGGCTCGGTGGAACCGGACGATGCCCGGCTGCTTGCCCGCGAGGTCCCGGGGCTCACGCTCGACGGGCGCGGCCTGTCGCTCGACGGCATCCCCGGGGCGCCCGGGGACGACGCCAGCGCCCGCGCCGCCGCCTCGCGGGCGCTGGCGCGCATCGCGGCCGTCCTCCGGGATGCCGGGCGGCTCGGTCCCTGGCGCAACGAGGCCCTGCCCGTCCTGGCGGAGGACGACGCCCTGCTCGGCGTCGTCGAGCGCGCCGCCGCGAGGGCGCTGGGACTGCGAACGATCGCCGTCCACCTGCTCGGCTGGCGGGCGGACGGCGCCATGTGGGTGCAGCGTCGCTCGCCCGGCAAGCCGGTCGATCCCGGAATGCTCGACACCCTGGCCGGCGGCATGGTCGGCATGCGCGACCCGGCCGGCGATCCCCGCATCGAGGACCTCGCCGAGGCGATGCGCCGCGAGGCCGACGAGGAAGCGGCGGTGCCCGCGGCAACGCCCATGGACCGTCTCGCGGGGCCGCCGCTGCGGATCGCCCGACCCGTCGCCGAGGGCTACATGGTGGAGGACCTGGTGGGCTTCGAGACGCGCCTGGACGAGGCGTTCGCGCCGTTCAACCGCGACGGGGAAGTGGCCGGGTTCGAATGCCTCGGCCCGGACGCGCTCGCCGAACGCATCGGCCGGGGGGAGTTCACCCTCGAGGCGTCGCTCCTGATTCTCGAGCGGCTGCGGCGAGGCGGGCACGCCGGCTCCTGAGCAGGTGCCGCGCGACCTCGAACACCGCCGGCAGCCCCGGGATGACGATCATCGCCAGGGCGACGAGCGAGAAGTTGTCCCGCACCCACTGCGTGTTGCCGATCAGGTAGCCGAGCGTCGTCAGGCTGCACACCCACAGGATGCCGCCGGCGACGTTGTAGAACGCGAAGCGCGGATAGCGCATCTGGGCGACCCCCGCCACGAAGGGCGCGAAGGTGCGGATGAAGGGCAGGAAGCGGCCGACGACGATGGTGATCGGGCCGTGTCGCTCGTAGAACTCGTGCGTGCGGTCGAAGGCGGCGCGGTTGAAGAAGCGTGACTGCTCCCAGCCGAAGACCTTGCCGCCCACCTTGCGCCCGATGGAATAGTTGACCGCGTCGCCGAGGACGGCCGCCACCGTGAGCAGCACGAGCAGCAGTCCGATGTCGAGGCCGCCGACGCCGGCGATCGCGCCGGCCACGAAGAGCAGCGAATCGCCCGGCAGGAAGGGCATCACCACCAGGCCCGTCTCGACGAAGATGATCGCGAACAGGAGGGCATAGACCCACACGCCGTAGGCCTGCACCACCGCTTCGAGATGCTTGTCGAGGTGCAGGAAGATGTCGATGAGGGTCGCCCAGTCCATGGGCAGGCATGATACCCGCGCCGTCCCGCGCGGCCGGTGACTTTCGCCGCAGGGAGGCGCTCGAGGCACCGCCCGGCGAAATCCGCGCATCGGGGCGGCCACTATAATCCGGCCGATGCACAACGCCTCCGCAGCACGCCGGCCGATCGCCCCGCTGCCCGACATGCTGGTGAGCCAGATCGCCGCCGGCGAGGTCGTCGAGCGGCCGGCCTCGGTAGTCAAGGAACTGCTCGAGAACGCGATCGACGCCGGCGCCGGCCGGATCGAGCTGCGCATCGAGGAAGGCGGGATCCGGCGGGTGGTCGTCGCCGACGATGGGGTCGGCATTCCGCCCGAGGAGCTCCCGCTCGCGCTCACGCGCCACGCCACCAGCAAGATCGGCTCGCTCGCGGAGCTCGAAGAGGTGGCGTCGCTCGGCTTTCGCGGCGAGGCGCTCGCCTCCATCGCGTCGGTGGCGAGCGTGACGATCACCAGCCGCACCGCCGGGGCCGACTCGGCCTGGCGAATCGACGCGCGCGACGGCACGGTCGCCCCGGCGGCCGGGACACGCGGCACCGTCGTCGAGGTCGCCGACCTCTACGCCCAGACCCCGGCTCGCCGCAAGTTCCTGCGCAGCGCCGCCACGGAAGCCGCGCACTGCATCGAGGCGTTTCGACGCGTCGCGATCGCGCATCCCGACATCGGCTTTTCCCTCGTGGTCGACGGGCGCCGCAGCGAGCAATGGCCCGCCGGCGACTGGCGGGCGCGGGCGCTGGCCGGGCTCGGCGCCGACTTCCGTGATGCCCACCGGGTGCTCGAGCGCGGTGACGACCGGCACGGCCTGCTCGGCCTGCTGGGCCTGCCGACCGCCAGCCGCGCCCGGGCCGACCGGCAGTATTTCCATGTCAACGGCCGCTTCGTGCGTGACCGGGTGCTGATGCATGCCGTTCGCCAGGCCTATGCGGACGTCCTGCACAGCGAGCGCCATCCTGCCTACGTGCTGTCGCTCTCCCTCGATCCGAGGCTCGTGGACGTCAACGTGCATCCGGCCAAGACCGAGGTGCGCTTCCGGGATTCGCAGGCGGTGCACCGGCTCGTCTTTTCCGCCGTGCGCGATGCCCTGCGTACCGGCGCCGGCGCCGACCGCGCGCCGGGCGTGCTGGTGCCCGGCGCGGCCGCAGGGCCGGGCGCTCGCTACCGGCCCCCGCCGCAGTCGCAGGATGCCCTCGGCCTGGAGGTGCCCCTGGCGCGCCCCTCGTCGCCCGGCGCCGAGGCGCTCGAGGCCGTCGGCGCGCCGGCAGGCCGCCCTGCCGCGCCTGCGGACCGGCCGGCGGGAGCCGCCGCGCCCGGTCCCGCCGCGGTGCGCGCGGCGCTCGCCGCCTTCGCGCCCGGTGCGCGCGAACCGGAGCCCGCCGCGGAGCGCGGCGCCCGGGACATGCCACCGCTCGGCTTCGCCATCGCGCAGCTCCACGGCATCTACATCCTCGCGCAGAATGCCGACGGCCTCGTGCTCGTCGACATGCATGCCGCGCACGAGCGCATCGTGTACGAGCGCCTGAAGGCGGCCGCGGCGAACGGTGTCGAGAGCCAGCCCCTGCTCATCCCGGTGACCCTGCGAGCGGACGAGCTGTCCGTGCGATGCGTCGAGGAGCATCGCGAGCAGCTCGCCGCGCTCGGCCTCGAGCTCGACCCGATTTCGCCCACCACCATCGCGGTACGCCGGGTGCCGCTCGCGCTCGCGAGGGCCGATGCCGCGGCGCTCGCGCGCGACGTCATCGACGATCTGCGCGAGCACGGCTCGAGCCGGGCGATCGAGGCGCATCGCGACGAGATCCTCGCCACCATGGCCTGCCATGGGGCGGTGCGCGCCCACCGGCGGCTGTCGCTCGCCGAGATGGACGCTCTGCTGCGCGAGATGGAAGCGACCGCCTCGGCCGACCAGTGCAACCACGGGCGCCCCACCTGGGTGCAGCTGCCGCTCGCCGAGATCGACCGCTGGTTCCTGCGCGGTCGCTGAGTCCGGTGACCGAGGCTTCCGCAGGGCCATCCGCGCCGACGCCGCCGATCCTGGCGCTGCTCGGCCCCACCGCTTCGGGCAAGAGCGCGATCTCCCTCGCGCTCGCGCGCCGCCATTGCGTCGAGATCGTGAGCGTGGACTCGGCGCTCGTCTATCGCGGCATGGACATCGGGACCGCCAAGCCGGGCCCGGAGGAGCTCGCGGCCGTGCCGCACCACCTGGTCGACATCATCGACCCCGCCGAGTCGTACTCCGCCGCGCGCTTCGCGAGCGACGCGCGCCGGATCTGCGCCGAGATCCTCGCGCGCGGCCGGCTGCCGCTGCTCGTGGGCGGCACGATGCTCTACTTCAAGGCCTTCGCCGGAGGCCTTTCCTCCCTTCCGGAAGCGGATCCCGCGATTCGAGCCCGCCTCGATGCCGAGGCCGCGCGAAGGGGCTGGCCGGCGCTGCATGCCCGGCTCGCGGAGGTCGATCCGGTGACCGCCGCCCGGCTCGCCCCGGGCGATTCGCAGCGGATCCAGCGCGCGCTCGAGGTATGGGAACTGACCGGCCGGCCGCTGTCCGCCCTGCAGGCCGCGGCGCCCGCCGGGGCCTCGCCGCCCGCCCCGCTGGTGGTGGTGAGCCTGGAGCCGTCGAGGCGCGAGGCGCTGCACCGGCGGATCGCCGCCCGCTTCGAGGCGATGATCGCCGCCGGCCTGCTCGAGGAGGTCGCCCGACTGCGAGCCCGCGGCGACCTCCATGCGGGCCTGCCGTCGATGCGCGCGGTGGGCTATCGCCAGGCCTGGGCCTGGCTCGAAGAGCATCCCGGGGTGGATCCGCGCCGCGCCCGCGACCCGAAGGATCCCCTGCTCCGGCCGCTGGTCGAGCGCGGCGTGGCGGCGACGCGCCAGCTCGCCAAGCGGCAGCTGACGTGGCTGCGATCGATGCCGGGGAGGATCGTCGTCGATTGCCTGGACCCGCGGGCCGAGGCGCGGGTGCTGGTGATCGCGGCGGCGCACTGGCCGCCCCGGCCCGGGCCCCGGGTCACGGGAGCGCGGCGGGGCGGATGAGCGTGCGCGGCCGCGGGCTAGTGGTCGTGGCCCTGATGGCCGCTCAGCGGCTTGTCCGTGAAGAGCCAGTCCCGCAGCTCGTGGTCCATGCGGGGATCGCGCCGCCGGATCCACTCGAGCACCATGGCGGCATGTTCCTTCTCCTCGTCGCGGTTGTGCTCGAGGATGGCCCGCAGCTCCGGGTCCTTGCACGCGTCCACCCGCTGGTTGTACCAGTCGACGGCCTCGAGCTCCTCCATGAGGGAGACGATCGCCCGGTGCATGTCGCGCGTCTCGTCGCTGAGTTCGTCGATCGGTTCGTGGTACCCCTCACTCGCCATCCGGCCCTCCTGTCCTGATGTGGTATCGCGAGTGAGGATAACGCAGGCCGGGCGTCCGTCGGCTATAATCGGCTGTTGACAGGACGGCACGCGGGCGGCATCGCACGCAGGCGCGATCCGGCACCGGATCCATGTACCCCATGCCGATCGTCCCTCGATCGGCTCTTCGCCGTCCCGACCGATCGACAGCGCAGTACACAAGCAGGGCGCCAGCCGTGTCCTGGCCAGGGCCGTTGCCGTCGCGTTTCCGGTCGGCCGAGACGCCCGCATCGTGCGTCGAACCGACCGAACCTACAGGATGATTGCCGATGGCCAAGGAAGAACTGATCGAGATGGAAGGAACGGTGGTGGAAATGCTGCCGGATGCGCGTTTCCGCGTCCTCCTCGACAACGGGATCGAGGTCAATGCCTACGTCTCGGGCAAGATGAAGAAGCACCGCATCCGCGTCCTCGCGGGTGACAAGGTGACGATGGAGCTCTCGCCCTACGACCTCACGAAGGGACGCATCAGCTTCCGTCACAAGGACAGCACCGGCCCGCGCCCCACCGGCGGCAACCGCCGGCCCCCGTCGCGTCGTCGCTGACGTTCCCGTCCCTCCGCCCGACCCGCGCGCCCCGCGCGCCGTCGTGCCCCCCACGCGCGCCCTCCGCAGGGCACGTCCTCCCCACCCTGCCATGAGCCCTCGTCCCGCCCTCGGCGGCGCCGCCGCATGAGCACGACCCGAGACTACCGCGCGCTCGCGCTCGACCGGCTGCGCTCGATCTTCGGCTACCCCGGGTTCCGCGGCGAGCAGGCGGCAATCATCGAACATGTCTGCGGGGGCGGCGACGCGCTCGTCCTCATGCCGACCGGCGGGGGCAAGTCGCTGTGCTACCAGGTCCCCGCGCTGCTGCGCGATGGCGTCGGCGTGGTCGTCTCGCCCCTGATCGCGCTGATGCAGGACCAGGTCGATGCGCTTGCCGCCGTGGGCGTGCGGGCGGCCTGCCTCAACAGCCAGCTCAGCGCGGCCCGGGCCCAGGCCGTCGAGGCGCAGGTCCGGGCCGGCGAACTCGACCTCGTCTATGTCGCGCCGGAGCGCCTGCTCACGGAACGCTGCCTCTCGCTCCTGTCGGCGAGCCGCATCGCGCTCTTCGCGATCGACGAGGCGCACTGCGTCTCGCAGTGGGGCCACGACTTCCGCCCCGAGTACGCGATGCTGTCGGTGCTGCACGAGCGCTTCCCCGAGGTGCCGCGCATCGCGCTGACGGCGACCGCGGACCCCGCCACCCGGGCGGAGATCGTGTCCGCGCTGGCGCTCCAGGACGCACGGACCTTCGTCTCCAGCTTCGACCGGCCGAACATCACCTACCGGATCGTGGACCGCGGCGACGCCCGCCGCCAGCTCGTGGACTTCATCCGGGGCGGCCATGCCGGCCAGTCCGGCATCGTGTACTGCCTGTCGCGCGCGAAGGTCGAGCAGGTTGCCGCGCATCTCGATGCGCTCGGGCTGCCGGCGCTGCCCTACCACGCCGGCATGGGCGGGGCCGAGCGAGCCGCCAACCAGCAGCGCTTCCTGCGCGAGGACGGGCTCGTGATGGTCGCGACCATCGCCTTCGGCATGGGCATCGACAAGCCCGACGTCCGCTTCGTCGCGCACCTGGACATGCCGCGCTCCATCGAGGGCTACTACCAGGAGACCGGCCGGGCCGGCCGCGACGGCGAGCCCGCCGAGGCGTGGATGGCGTACGGCCTGTCCGACGTCGTGCAGCAGCGCCGCATGATCGACCAGTCCGAGGGCAGCGACGCCTGGCGCCGCGTGGCGAGCGCGAAGCTCGACGCGATGCTGGGCCTGGCCGAGACCGCCGGCTGCCGGCGCGCGCGGCTGCTCGCCTACTTCGGCGAGGCGCGCCCGGAAGGCTGGCGATGCGGCAACTGCGACAACTGCCTGGAGCCGCCGGCGACCTTCGATGCCACGGTGCCGGTGCAGAAGCTGCTCTCCTGCATCTACCGCACCGGCCAGCGCTTTGGCGCGCAGTACCTGCTCGACGTGCTGCGCGGCAAGGCGAACGAGCGCATTGCGCGCACCGGCCACGACCGGCTCGGCGTCTTCGGCGTCGGCACGGAGCTCGACGAACGGGAATGGCGCGCCGTCATCCGCCAGTGCATCGCCCTCGGCCTCGTCACCGTGGACTTCGCCGCCTACGGGGCGCTGCGCCTCGCGCCGGATGCGCGGCCGGTCCTGCGCGGCGAGCGCGAGATCCGCCTGCGCCGGCTGTCGTCGAGAGCGGGCAGGGGCAGGGCGGCCGCCGGGAGCGGCGCGACGGGCGAGGCCGCGGCAACGTCGAGCCCCGCGGATGCCGCCCTGTTCGAACGCCTTCGCGCCTGGCGCGCCGAGGCCGCCCGGGATCGCGGCGTGCCGCCCTACGTGGTCTTCCACGACAGGACGCTGCGCACGATCGCCGAAACCCGGCCGGCCAGCATCGCCGCGCTGGCCACCGTCCCCGGCATCGGCGAGCGCAAGCTCGCCGAATGGGGAGAAGCCCTCCTGCGCATCGTGGCGGATGCGGGCACGGATGCGCCGGGGGCCGGCTTGCAGGCACCGGAGGGCCCGCCGATACTTCGGTGAGGCACAGACACGACAAGCAAGGAGACAGTCATGATCCATGTGGAGCCGAGCGGCCAGAACATCGGCGCCTGCGTCTACGGCGTGGACTTCAGCAAGCCCATCGACGACGCGACCGCCGCCGCGGTGCGCGCCGCCTGGCTCGAGCACCAGGTGCTCGGCTTTCCCGACCAGGCCCTCGAGCTCGATCACCTCGAGGCGCTCCCGCCCCGGTTCGGCCGCTTCGGCAACGATCCCTACATCGCCCCCGTGCCCGGACGGCGCCATGTCATCGCGGTGCGGCGCGAGGCCGACGAGAAGAGCGCCATCTTCGCCGAAAGCTGGCATTCGGACTGGAGCTTCCTGCCCGATCCTCCCAGCGGCACCGCGCTCTACGGCGTGGAGATCCCGCCGGTGGGCGGCGACACGCTCTTCGCCGACCAGTACGGCGCCTACGACGCCTTGCCCGCATCGATGCGCGCGCGGATCGACGGGCTTGTCGCGATCCATTCCGCCCGCCGCGGCTATTCGCTGAAAGGGCGGTACGGCGAGGGCGACACGGCGGATCGCTCGATGACGATCCGCCCGAGCGACGACGCGCTCGCCACGCACCGGCACCCGGTGGTGCGCGTGCATCCGGAGACCGGTCGCAAGGCGCTCTTCGTGAGCGAGGCCTACACGATCGGCATCGACGGCATGCCGGAGGACGAGGCCGCGGACCTGCTCGCCGAGCTCTTCGCGCACCAGGTCGAGGACCGCTTCGTGTACCGCCATCGCTGGTCGGCCGGCCTGCTCACGATGTGGGACAACCGTTGCGTGCTGCACCGGGCGACCGGCGGCTACGAGGGCCATCGCCGCCTGCTCTACCGCGTCACCATCGCCGAGCCGACGACGCAGCCGCAGGCGCAACCGGCCTGAGGCACGCGGGGTCTTTCGCCGCTGAAGTAGAGTGGCGGGATGATTCCCGCTCCTTCCTCCCGGGCGGCGCGCGACGACGGCGCCGCCCGCTCGCCGGATCCGCTCGACGCCTTCCACCCGGCCGTCGCCGGCTGGTTCCGCGCGACCTTTCCCGGCGGGCCGACCGAGGCCCAGCGCGCGGCATGGCCGCCGATCCAGTCCGGCCGCAACACCCTCGTGGCCGCGCCCACCGGCTCGGGCAAGACGCTCACGGCCTTCCTCGCCTCCATCGACGCGCTCGTGCGCCAGGGCCTCGCGGAGGGCGGCCTGCCGGACGAGACCGCAGTGGTCTATGTCTCGCCGCTCAAGGCGCTGTCCAACGACATCCACCTCAACCTCGAGCTGCCGCTCGCGGGCATCGCCGCGGAACTCGAACGGCTCGGCCTGCCGCCCGTCGAGATCCGCAGCGCGGTGCGTACCGGCGACACCCCGGCGCGCGAGCGCCAGCTGGCCGGGCGGCGTCCGCCGCACCTGCTGGTGACGACGCCGGAGTCGCTCTACGTGCTCCTCGGTTCGGCATCGGGGCGGCGCATGCTGCGCACGGTGCGCTCGGTCATCGTGGACGAGATCCATGCGGTGGCGGCGAGCAAGCGCGGGAGCCACCTCGCGCTCTCGCTCGAGCGCCTCGAGGCGCTCGCGGGCGGCCACCATGGCCGGCCGCTGACCAGAGTCGGCGTGTCGGCGACACAGAAGCCGATCGGGACCGTCGCCCGCTTCCTGGTCGGCGCGGGGCGTGACTGCGAGATCGTCGACATCGGCTACGGCAAGCGCCGCGACCTCGCCCTGGTCGTGCCCCCGACGCCGTTGTCCGCCGTGATGTCCACCGACCAGTGGGAGCAGGTGTACCAGCAGCTCGCCGGCCTCGTGGCCGCCCATCGCACCACCCTGGTCTTCGTCAACACGAGGCGCATGGCCGAGCGGGTCACTCGACACCTCGCCGAGCTGCTCGGGCGCGAGGCGGTGGCGGCACACCACGGCAGCCTCGCGAAGGAGCTCCGGCTCGACGCGGAGCGGCGGCTCAAGGCCGGCCAGCTGAAGGCGCTCGTCGCGACCGCCTCGCTCGAGCTCGGGCTCGACATCGGCGACGTGGACCTCGTCTGCCAGATCGGCTCGCCCCGCTCGATCGCCACGTTCCTGCAGCGCGCCGGTCGCGCCGGGCATGCGGTCGGCGGCGTGCCGAAGGCAAGGTTGTTCCCTCAGACGAGGGACGAACTGGTCGAATGCACGGCCCTGCTCGATTGCGTCGCGCGCGGCGAGCTCGATGCGCTGCGCGTGCTGCCGGCGCCGCGCGACGTCCTGGCCCAGCAGCTCGTGGCCGAGGTCTCGAGCCCCGCGATCGAGCCGGCCGGCGGCGGCGATGCCGAGGATGCGGGTCGATCCGAGGACGAGCTTCATGCCCTGTTCACGCGCGCGGCGCCCTACGCGGACCTCTCGCGCGAGACCTTCGATGCGGTCGTGCACATGCTGGCCGAGGGCTTCGTGACGCGCCGCGGGCCCACCCGCGCCCTGGTGCATCGCGATGCCGTCAACCGGCGGCTGCGGGCCCGCCGTGGGGCGAGGCTCACCGCGCTGAGCTCCGGCGGCACGATTCCCGAGACCGGCGACTACATCGTCCTGCTGGAGCCGCAGGACCAGGTGATCGGCACCATCAACGAGGACTTCGCCATCGAGAGCCTCGCGGGCGACATCTTCCAGCTCGGCAATGCGAGCTATCGCATCCGCCGGGTGGAGAACGGCCGCGTGCGCGTCGTGGACGCGGAGGGCGCTCCGCCGAGCATCCCCTTCTGGCTCGGCGAGGCGCCGGGCCGCACCGACGAGCTCTCGATCGGCGTGTCGCGGCTGCGCGCGGAGATCGACGCGGCCCTCGCCGACGGGGGCGTCGAGTCCGCGGTGTCCGCCCTCTGCCGCCGCCTGGCGCTGCCCGACGCGGCCGGCCGGCAGGTGGTGGAGTACCTGCACCAGGGCCGCGTCGCGCTCGGCGCGATGCCCACGCGCGACCGGATCGTACTGGAGCGCTTCTTCGACGAATCCGGCGGCATGCAGCTGGTGATCCATTCGCCGTACGGCAGCCGCATCAACCGGGCATGGGGCCTCGCCCTTCGCAAGCGCTTCTGCCGCCGCTTCAACTTCGAGCTGCAGGCGGCGGCCACCGAGGATGCGATCCTGCTCTCGCTGTCGACGAGCCACAGCTTCGACCTGCCGGAGGTCGCCCGCTACCTGTCGCCCGCCACCGCGCGCGACGTGCTGGTCCAGGCGCTGCTCGATGCGCCGATGTTCGGCGCCCGCTGGCGCTGGAACGCGACCAATGCGCTCGCCCTGCCGAGGATGTCCGGCGGGCGCAAGGTGCCGCCGCAGCTGCAGCGCATGCGCGCCGAGGACCTGCTGGCGGCGGTCTTCCCGGACCAGGTGGCCTGCCTGGAGAACATCGTCGGCGAGCGCGAGGTGCCCGACCACCCGCTCGTGGAACAGACGATGACGGACTGCCTGGACGAGGCGATGAACACCGAGGGCTGGCTCGCCGTCCTGCGCCGGATCCACGCCGGGGAGATCGCCATCGAGGCGCGCGAGCTCACCGAACCCTCGCCCTTCGCCGCCGAGGCGATCAATGCCCGGCCGTATGCCTTCCTCGACGATGCGCCCCTCGAGGAGCGACGCACGCGGGCAGTACAGTCGCGCCGCTACGTCGATCCCGAGTCGCCGGACGACCTCGGCCGGCTGGACCCCGAGGCCATCGAGGCCGTCCGGCGCGAGGCCTGGCCGCAGGCACGCGACCGTCACGAGCTGCACGATGCGCTCAACACCGTGGTCGCGCTCGCCGATGACGAGGTCGCCCCATGGCGCGAATGGCTCGATGCGCTGGTCGCGGAAGGACGGGCGCTGCGCTTCGGGCGCGAAGGCGCCCCGGGCCTGTGGACCGCCACCGAGCGGCTGCCGCTCCTGCTGGCGGTCTTCCCCGGCGGCCGCGCGGTCGGCGCCGGGGCGTTGCCCGAGGCATTCTCCCGGCCGTCCGCCGAGCCCGACCAGGCGCTGCGCGAGATCGTGCGCGGCCGGCTCGGCGCGCTGGGGCCGGTCACCCTCGGCCAGCTCGCCCGCCCGGTCGGGTTACCGGAGCCCGGGGTCGAGGCCGCGCTGCTCGCGCTGCAGGGCGAGGGCTTCGTCATGGCGGGCCGCTTCAGCGCGACCGCGCCGGACGCGCCGACGGAATGGTGCGAGCGCCATCTCCTCGCGCGCATCCATCGCTACACGCTGAATCGGCTGCGCCGCGAGATCGAGCCCGTGGAGCCGCGCGACTTCATGCGGTTCCTCTTCGAGTGGCAGCACCTCGCCGAGGACTGCCGGGTCGAAGGGCCCGAATCGCTCATCGCGGTGCTCGGCCAGCTCGAAGGCTACGAGGCGCCGGCCGCCGCCTGGGAACCCGAGCTGCTTTCCGCCCGGGTGCGCGACTACGACGGTGCCTGGCTCGACGAGCAGTGCACCTCGGGCCGGATGGCCTGGACCCGGCTGCGTGCCGCCGACCCCGGTGCCGGCGGCGGCGGATCCCTGCGGCAGACGCCGCTGCTGCTGCTGCCGCGCCGCCATGCCGGCCACTGGACCCGGATGGCGCCCGGCCCCGAGGACGACGGCCTCTCGCCCAGGGCGCGCCGGGTCGTCGACTTCCTCGACGAGAACGGCGCCTCGTTCTTCGACGAGATCGCCGAGGGCACGCGGTTGTTGCGCACCGAACTGGAGGCGGCCCTCGCGGAGGCCGTGGCGCGCGGTCGCGTGCACTGCGACAGCTTCTTCGGGCTGCGCTCGCTGCTGGTCCCGCCCTCGCGCCGCGTCGAATCGCGCGGACGCCGTCGACGCACGCCGTCGTGGTCCGGCATCCAGGACGCCGGGCGCTGGGCACCGGTGCGGCGCGCGCCGGCCCCCGATCGCGTCGGCGAGGAGGAGGCCATCGAGCACATCGTCCGCACGCTGCTCAAGCGCTACGGTGTCCTCTGCTGGCGGATGCTCGAGCGCGAGGCCGCGTGGCTGCCGCCATGGCGCCGGATGCTGCGCGTGCTGCAACGGCTGGAGGCGCGCGGCGAGGTGCGCGGCGGGCGGTTCATCGCCGGGCTCTCCGGGGAGCAGTTCGCGCTGCCCGAGGCGCTCGCCCATCTCCGCCGGGTGCGCCGCAGGGCCGACCGCCCGGTGCAATGGGTCTGCATCGGCGCCTGCGATCCCGCCAACCTCGTCGGCAGCGTGCTGGCCGGGCGCCGGGTCGCGCGCCTGCCCGGCACGCGGGTGGTGTACCGCGACGGCATCGCGGTGGCCGTCCACAACGGCAACGGCGTCGAATGGCTGGACGCCACTGCCGCCGACCGGCCCGATGCGCGCACGGCGCTCGCCCTGGCGAGGGCGGTGGCCGCCTGACGGCGAAGCGTCCGCGCCCCGTCGGGCGCGCATGCGCTAGTCGAACCAGTACTGCAGCAGCAGGTCGATCGCGCTCTCGCTGCCCGTCTGCAGCTGCAGGGTCAGGCGCCGGGAAATGTCGTACTGGATTCGCAGCAGGTTCCATGCGCCCTGCAGGCCCTGCTCGTAGCTGATGTAGACGCCCGATGCGAGCCGCTTGCCGATCGTCACGACCTCGCGCAGGGCGGCGGTGTCCTGGGCATCGGTCGAGCCGGGCAGGCCCGTCCCGCCGAGCCGGCCGCCGACCAGCTCGGTCTGGCCCGTCGCGGACGAATAGCCCAGGCCCAGGACATCCACCCCGAGCTGCTGGTCGATGCTGCCGCTCAGGGTGCCGCCGTCGCTGCCGAACAGGGTGGCGGCCGCCTGCTGCAGCGCGAGCGCCTGGGCACCCGAGCTGGCATCCGCGAGCGGCACCCCCAGCACCAGCCAGGACAGCTTCTCCGCGTCGGGGACTTCCGGATTGGAGAAGAGCGCGATGCGCGGGGACAGTGCGGTACCGGTGAGCCGCACGCCGACCTCGATGGGCAGTCGCGGCCGGACCGCCGTGATGTCGAGCGACGGGTTGTCCACCGGGCCGTTGAAGCGGATGGAGCCGCTCGTGATGTCCAGCCGCTGTCCATAGGCCTCGAAGGTGCCGTCGCGCACCCGCACGGTCCCCTCGATGCGCGGGGCGCCCGGCAGCTCGCCGCGAAGGCGCACCACTCCTTCCAGGCGGGTGTCGATGCCGCCGCCGACGATGCGGATTTCCTGCCCGAGATCGATCTCGATGTCGGCGCCGACCTGCATCCCTCCGGTATCGACGCGCGCACGGCCGCCGTCGCCGCCTTCCCGCGCCTCGCGCCGCGGGTCGCCGACGATGCGGACGTCGCCGGGCAGCTCCGGCACGCCGGCGCTGCGCAGTTCGATCAGGCCCTCGTCGGCGGCCACTTTTCCGGTCAGGGTCATCCGGCGGCCGTCGCTCGCGAGGCGCGTATGACCGGAGATCACCAGGCGCTGGCCCGGGTCCAGCGGCGCACGGAACCGACGTGCCTCGAGGTCGAACTCGCCACGCAGCGGCACGGCCGGGCTGCGGCCCGGGCCGCCCGGATCGCGCTCGGCATCCGGCAGGATCTCGGCCCGGCCGGCGAGCGTCACGTCGCCCTCCCCGCTCGCGATGCGGAAGCGCTCGATGACCAGTCCGTTGCCGTCGAAGGCGGCGCGCAGCTCCCCCTGGTCGAGCCGCCAGCCCTGCGAGCGGTGCTCGACCGCCAGCCGGTCGCCCGTGAGGCTGCCGTCGAGGCGCGGCGCATCCAGCGTTCCGCCGACATCGGCGGCGATACGCAGCCGGCCCTCGACCGACCAGTCCTCCCCCAGGTAGCGGCGCAGGAACACCAGCGACGGCAGGCCGAGGTCCACCCGGCCGTCGAGCCGGCCCGCCTCGATGCGCAGTCGCGCCCCGCTGCCCTCGGCGATGCCCAGGCGCTGGCCGTCGCCGCCGGCGGCGACCTCGCGCAGCGCAACCCGGACCTCGCCGGCCACGGTATCGGCCGTGACACCGCCGTCGAGCAGCCAGTCGCCATCCACCCGCAGGCCCGCGAGGGCGGCGTCGATGTCCTTGCCCACGCCGGGCCGGCCCCGGACGCGGTCGAGCCAGGCGAGCGCCCGGGCGAGCGGAAGGCCCGACACCGCGCCCGCGCTGGCGAGCCGAAGCGGCTCGTCGAGGGTGAGCTCGAGGCGCCCGATGCGGGCCGAGGCGCCCTGTCCGTCCGGCGCCTCCAGGCGCCAGCCGGAGAGTGAAACGAACTCCGGCGACACGTCGAGGCGCGCGCCGGGCTGGAGCACGACGGATTCGGTGCCGTCGATCCGGCCGCGGTCCAGCGTCGCGCTCCAGCGCATCGGCCCGGGCTCCCAGCCGCCACGCCCGCCGGCCGCCAGCCGCTGCCCGGCCGCGCGCAGCGCGAGCGCGAAGCGATGGTCGGCCGGCGTGCCCTCCATCTCCAGGCTGGCGGCATCGACGACGACGTCCTCGACCTCCAGCCGCTCGACGCTCGCCGCGGCGTCGAAGGCCGCCGCCGGCTCCCGCGGCCATGCGAGGCGCACGCTCGCGCCGGCGGCGCGGATGCGGCCGTCGAAGGCGAGCGCGCGGCCCTCGAGCCGGCCTGTGCCCCACGGGCGGCCGTCGGCGAGGCCCAGTTCGCCCGCGCCGCTGACGCGACCCTCCAGCCGCTCGTCGAAAAGCGCCGGCTCCCGCGCATCGATCGTCCAGCGCAGGATGTCGCCGGGACCGCCCAGGGCGCCTCGCCCGGCGAGGCGGTTGCCGCCCAGGGCAAGCTCGGCATCGAGCGCAGTGACCCGCATGCGGGCATCCAGCGTGGCCTCGGCCCGCCCCTCCAGCGCCGCGCCGGCGAGCCGGCTCCCGGCCAGCTCGAGGGCGAGGGAGACGTCTCCCCGGCCCGGTGCGCCGCTCGCCCGCCAGCGTCCGTTGAGCCGTCCCTCCGTGAAGCGCGCAAGGCGCGGTTCACCGAGGACGAGCCACTGGGCGGGATCCACCTCGCGGGCCTCGCCGGCCAGGTCGATGGCCAGGGGCTCCAGCCGGATCGCTCCCCGCGCCTCGAGCCCGCTGTCGCCATGGCCGAGGCGCGCACGCTCGAGCCGGATCTCGGCTTCGCCCAGGCGCGCCTCGAGCTGGACCGCGATCGGCGACGCGCCGGTGAGCGGGGCCATGCCGTCGCGCTCGCGCAGGTTCGCCGTGAGCTGGTCCCCGGCGAGCGCGACCTCGCCGTCGATGCGCATCGGGCGCGCCGCCGCGATCCAGTCGGCGGGATCGAAGCCGGCGACCGACAGGCGCCCGTGGGTTGCCGGCAGCTCCGTCCCCGCAACGCGCATCGTCCGGCGCAGGTCCACCGTGAGTCCGCCCTCGAGCCGGCCCTCGTCGGGCAGGCCGACCGCGAGCGCATCCATGCGCAGCGTGCCCGCCTCGAACACGAAGTCGCCACCCAGCGACGCGACGGGCAGTGCGCCCCCGGGCAAGGGCCCGGGGGCCGCATTGGTGACCTCGAGCCGGCCGCGCGCGGGATCCACCGCCTCGAGCACGAGCCGTCCCGCGAGGTTCGCGCCGGGCGCGCCCGTCACCCAGGCCGAGGGATCGATGCCGTCGAACTCGAGCCGCGAGCCGCCCGTTGCGAGCGCGGGCGCCAGCGGATCGATCGCCAGCCGGGCGCGCAGGCGCGCCTGGCCGGCGCGCGCGCGCGCATCGATGCCGAGGGCCGCCAGGTCGCCGCTGGCCGTCGCGGCCAGCGCGATCGGCGGGGCGTCGTCGCGCAGCCCGGCCATGCCGAGACGCTCGGCCGAGGTGAGCAGGCTCGCGTCGGCGATGACGGGGTGCGGGACCTCGGTGCCCATGCGCAGCGAATCGGCCGTGAGCTCGCCCCAGGGCGTGTCCACGCGCAGGGCCTCGACCCGGTATTCGCCGGGCAGGTGGGCGGCGCGGGCGGAGAGCCCCGTGAAGGCAAGCGGCTCGCGCCCCGGCAGGCGCAGCACGATGCGTTCGGCCTCGATCCGCCCGACGAGGACCGCTGCCGGCAGGCCGACGGCGCCCGGCATCGCCAACGGTGCCGGCGCGGCATCCGCCGAACGCGCGACATCGATCTCGATCGCACCGGCGCGCAGCAGCCCGATGGCGACGCGGCCGTCGAGCAGCGACCGCCAGTGCCAGCGCAGTTCCGCCTCGTCCGCCACGACGCGAACCCGCTCGTCGTCCCATTCGACCCGACGCACGCGAAGCCCGTCGAGCAGCCGGCCCTCGATGCCGTCGAAGGCCAGCCGGCCGCCGGTCGCGGCGGCCACGCGCTCCAGCCCGATGCGAGCGGCACCCTCGGAGAGCGCGATCCAGCCGACGAACGCCGCGAGCAGCAGGGCCAGCGCGCCGAGCGCAAGGAGCAGGCGACGGGGCGCGGCACGCATCGGATCAGAAGGTATAGCCGACGGAGAAATGCACCCGCCAGCGGTCCACCGCGTCGCCGTAGGCGACGTCGAGGTTGAGGGGTCCGACGGGCGTTCGCCAGCGGATGCCGACCCCGTAGCCGGCCACCGGCTTGAAGTCGTGCGTGGAATCGGTGGCATTGCCGATGTCGTAGAAGACGGCCGCCGCCATCGATTCGCTCACCGGGTGCTGGTACTCCAGGCTCCCGACGCCGAGGTAGCGCCCACCGACGGTCGCCCCGGCCTCCTTCACGCCCAGCGTCTGGTACCCGTAGCCGCGCACCGAGTGCGAGCCGCCGGCGCGAAAGAGGTTCTCCGAAGGGATCTCCCGGCGCGAGCCGGCCGCCACCCAGCCGAGCTCGCCGAGGGCGACCAGCGTGCCGCCGGCGAGGAAGCTGCGCCGCGGCATCGGGATGAAGCGCATCGCGCGGCCGTAGAAGCGCACGAAACTGCGGTTCGAGGCCACCCCCCGGGCCGCGCCCGAGACCTGGGTGCTGATCGTGTACCCGCGTCGCGGCAGGACGCGCGAGTTCAGGCGACGCAGGTTCCAGGAATAACCGAGCACCAGCGCATGCGCATGGTCGTCGATCGGCGCGAATCGTTCGTTCCCCGCGAGGCGGCGCTCCTCGGCCTGCATCTGCAGCGAGAGGAACCATTCGATGTCGGCGGTGCGCTTGCCGCGGCCGATGTACACGTTGCCGCGCTCGACATGCTCGCCTGCCGCCTCGAGGTTCTCGAGCCGGCCACCGAAACCGTAGAAATGCCCGGTGGCCTCCTGCGGCGTGCGCACGTTGGCGAACAGGCGCTGGCGGCGAACCGCCGCGATCAGCGAACTCTCGAGCTGCCAGCTGCGCCCGAACAGGTCGCGATGCTCGAAGCCGACCTGGCCCCGGGCGCCCTGCTCGCTGCTGTACCCGATGCCGAAGACCGCGCGCCTGGCCTTGTGCTCGACGAGGTCCACCGACAGCGGCACCTCGAGCAGGTCGGGATCCTCCTCGAGCGCATCGAGCACGGGCACCACGCTCACGCCAGAGAAGTACCCGCTGTCGCGCAGGGACGCCTCGTAGGCGAGCAGCTCCTCCAGGGTGTAGGGATCCCCCGGGCGAAACGGCCGCAGGTCGCGGACGATCTTCTCGTCATGCCGCTCGAGCCCGCTGATCTCGAGCTCGCCGAAGGCGATCCGCGGGCCGCTGTCGAGCACCACCTCCAGCTCGGCCGCGCTGCGCCCGGGATCGATGCGCGCATCGCTGTGGACGATGCGCGCCCGCAGGTAGCCGCGCTGGTTGAGCGCATCGACGAGGCCCCGCTTGCCCCTTTCCCATTCGCGCGAGGCGAAGAAGCTGCCCTCCGGCAGCAGCCAGCGCGAAAGCACGAAGCGCGCCACGCGCCGATCCACGGCGGCCGGTCCCTCGATGCGGACGTCCGAGAGCCCGACCGTCACGCGCGGACCGGCCCGCACGCGCACCTCGACGCGCTTCGCGTCGCCGCTCGATTCCACGCTGCCGCTGTAGTAGCCCAGCGAGCGCAGGATCGCCATGACCTCGTCGTCCAGGCGCGCGAGCAGCGCCGGCATCTGGGAGGGCAGGAAGTCTTCCCGGTACTGCCAGCGCCCGACGAAGGTGAGCTCGCGGATCTTCTCGGCGATCTCGTCGGGGGCGTCCACCTCGAAGTCATAGTTCGCCTGACGGCGCGGCGCGGGCTCTTCGGCCGGCATGGCGGGGTCGAGCTCGTTCGCGAACGCGCCCGCGCCCGGGACCGGCGCGAGCGAGACGCCGCCGAGCAGGATCGCTAGCGCCAGCGCCGGGACATGGCGCCGGCGCCGGGACATGGGATCGTGCCGGCGCTCAGCGCACGATCGCGGGGGCATCCCCGGGGTGCCTGTCCAGCACCTCGCCGATGCGCCAGGCCTGCTCGCCGGCCGCCTCGAGACGGGCAATGGCGCGGTCGGCGTCGGCGGGCGACAGGACGAGGACCATGCCGATGCCGCAATTGAACACCCGGTGCATCTCCGCATCGGCAATCTGCCCCTGCTCGCGCAGCCAGTCGAACAGGGGCGGCATCGGCCAGGCATCGGCCCGGATCTCGGCACGCAGCGCCGGTGGCAGCACCCGCGGCACGTTCTCGACCAGGCCGCCGCCGGTGATGTGCGCCATGGCCTTGACCGGCACCTCGGCCAGCAGGCCGAGGACCGGCCTGACGTAGATCCGGGTCGGCGCCATGAGGACGTCCGCCAGGGGCCGCCCGTGGAAATCGGCGGCCAGCGCGGCGCGCGCCGCGTCGGACTCCAGCGGCCCGTGCGCCCGCTCGAGCACCTTGCGGATGAGCGAATAGCCGTTGGAATGCGCGCCGCTGCTCGCCAGGCCGACGAGGACGTCTCCCGCCGCGACCTTGCTGCCGTCGATGATCTGGGACTTCTCGACCACGCCGACGGCGAAGCCGGCGAGGTCGTACTCCCCGTCCGGGTACATCCCGGGCATCTCGGCGGTCTCGCCGCCGATCAGGGCGCAGCCCGCCTGCTCGCACCCGGCGGCGATGCCGCCCACCACGGCCGCCGCGACATCAACGTCCAGTCGCCCGCAGGCGAAGTAGTCGAGGAAGAACAGGGGCTCGGCGCCCTGCACGAGGATGTCGTTGACGCTCATCCCCACCAGGTCGATGCCGACGGTGTCGTGCCGGCCGAGCGCGAACGCCAGCCGCAGCTTGGTGCCCACCCCGTCGGTGCCGGAGACCAGCACCGGCTCGCGGAAGCGCCGGGGAAGCTCGAACAGCGCGCCGAAGCCGCCGATGCCCGCCAGGACGCCCTCGCGCATCGTCCGCCGGGCGAGCGGGCCGATCCGGGAGACGAGCTCGTCGCCGGCATCGATGTCGACGCCCGCTTCCTTGTAGGAAAGAGGGG
>CAZDYQ010000023.1:0-36264 GCA_964509685.1 uncultured Burkholderiaceae bacterium | reverse complement strand
CCCTCGGCCCGGTAGGCCGCCTCGAGCGCGTCGGCGAGCTCGCTCCAGGACATCGACCTCACCGTCTCCAGCGTCGCCGCGACCCGGGCGGGGCTCGGTGCGCCTAGCTGCCTCCATCCGGCAATCGCGCCGATGACGAGGAACGGCAGCGCCGCGAAGACGCCCAGGCTGGCGTACTGCGGATGCAGCAAGGCATGCGCCGCGACGATCAGCGCGCCCGCGATCGCGATGCTGATCCACCACGGCGAGCGCAGGAGGATCGCGAACAGGGAGCGCTCGGGAAGCTTCAGGTTCATGCGGCCGCTCGCGCCAGGAAGTCGAGGAGCAGGCGCGTGGTCTGCTCCGGCTGTTCCTGCTGGACCCAGTGCCCCGCGCCGTCGACGAGATGACAGCCGAGCATTCGCGCGCACGCGCTGGATTGCATCGCCTCGAAGGCGCCCGGTCGCTGGTAGATGCCCCAGTCGGCACTTCCCGCGATGAAGGCGGCCGGCACCTCGATCCTGCGGCCGGCGAAGAGCTGCAGCACGGAGGCGAGCCCTTCGTCGGCGGCGGCGCGGTACCACTGCAGCCCGCCCTGGAAACCCGTGCGCGTGTACTCGGCGCTGTACACGCCGAGTTCCTCGTCGGGCAGCCAGCGATTGGCCGCGACCTGCGCCGGCGACGGCATCTCGCGCGCGACGGTCTCCGCCATGCCCAGGTGCAGGTCCATGATGTAGTAGGTGGGCATCTTCGCCAGCTCGGCGGCCGTCCAGGACGCCAGGGGATGAGGCCGATTGCCGGGCCAGTCCGCGCTCTTGTGGTGGTAGTAGGCACGCAGGAAGGCATGCACGCCCTGGGGGCACCGCCACATGTTCTCGTTGGCCTCGCGCTGCGCGTAGTACCAGGTGTAGTGCTTGCGCGGGCGATCGAGCGACGCGAGCTCCGCATGGATGTCGCTTCGCTTCGCCTCGCCCCGCGCCTCGGCCCCTTCGCTGCCGGCGAGCGATGCCACCGTGCCGAACGGCAGTTCGGGCGGGCCGGCGAATGGCGCGCTCATCATCACGACGGAGCGGAAGACATCGGGCCGCAGCAGCGCGCACCAGGCGGCGACCGGCGAGCCGAAGTCGTGGCCGACCACGGCGGCCACCGAGCGCCGCCCGAAGGCGGCAACGAGCCCGAGCGCATCGCGGGCGAGGTTCAGCATGCCGAACGCGGAAATGTCGCCGTCGTAGTCCGGGTCCCAGCCCGTCGTGCGACCGTACCCGCGCTGGTCGGGCGCGATCACGTGGTACCCGGCCTGCGCGAGCGGCAGCATCACCTTGCGCCAGCTCCAGGCGAGTTCCGGGAACCCGTGCAGCAGCAGCACGAGCGGCCGATTCACATCGTCGAAGCCGGCTTCGAGCACGTGCATCGCCAGGCCGTTGACGCCGGGGACGTGACGCGAGCGGATGCCGGGAGGAAGCGGAAGAGGGGCAGGGAGCGAAGAATGGAACATTGCGGCGGAGATTGGACCAGAAACCGGAACGCACATCCTACCGCCAGTCGCGGACGTGCTCGCGCTTACGAATCTTCGTGGACGTTCGCCAAGGCGTGGTCCGCCCGCGCCTGCGGCGCGGCCCGCCTTGAGGGTAATCCACTTGTTGTCGCTGACGGCCCCATCTGCAAAGATGGTCCGAACTCGCGACCCATCGCCATGGGCCGACGGCGTGGAAGGAACACTTGAGAGGAGACGCAGGATGATGATCAGGAAGCTGTTCCGCCTTGCGACCGTGGCCGGTGCTGTCACCGTCACCGGAATTCCGACGCTTGTCCAGGCACAGGCCCAGGTCGACGGACCGAAAGTCTCGTGGAACCTGTCCACATGGGGCACCAAACGCGCATTCACCGCCGGCATGGAATATGTGGCCGACCAGCTGGCAGAGAGGACCGGGGGCAAGTTCACCATCAAGATCCACTACGGCGAGGCGCTCTCCAAGGCCCGGGAGAACTTCGACGGCATCAAGATCGGCGCATTCCAGGCGGCCCAGTTCTGCAACTTCTATCACCCGGGCAAGAACCCGGTCTCCATGGTCCTCACGTTGCCGTTCCTGCCGCTGGGCGACCTCCGGGTATCGATGCACGTTCGCGAAGCGGTGATGAAGCATCCGGATCACATCAAGGACATGGACAACTGGAACGCCATGGCGTACATGTCCGCACTCCTGCCGCAGTACGAGTTCATGGGCCGGGGCAAGCCGCCGACCAGTCTGGAGGACTGGAAGGGCATGCGCGTGCGTGCCGGGGGCGGCCTCGGGACTGCCATGGAGCAGCTGGGGGCGACGCTGACCACCGTCGCGGCCCCCGAGGTCTATACAGGGATCGAGCGCGGCACGATGGATGCGGCTTCCTTCCCGTACACCTATTCGCATGCCTCCTACAAGCTGCACGAGATCTCCGACTGGTTCACCTCGAACATGTCGCCCGGCACCACCGAGTGTGCAACCGTCTTCAACAAGGATGCCTACGCGAAGCTCCCCGACCAGTACAAGAAGCTCCTGATGGAACTGAAGGAGCCCGCCTACGAAGTGCAGATCAAGGCCTACGAGGAGATCGACAAGAAGAACCTGCCGATGTTCCGGGAGAAGCTGACGGAGGTGGTCTACACCGAGGCACAGCTCGAGGAGTTCCGCAAGATCGCCGCCAAGCCGGTCTGGGACAAGTGGGTCGAGGAGAACAAGGGCAAGTTCGATGCGCAGGGCGTGCTGGACCTCGTACTTGCCGAAGCGAAGAAGGCGGCAGGCCAGTAGGCTGCCTGGGAACGGGAGCGGTCGCCTCCGCGATGACGCGACCGCCGCTTGCCATCGTGGCGTCCTCGTGCACGCTCGCGGCACCTCTCGCCGGAGAGACTCCGCCAGGCGCCAGGAGATGACATGGACAGCAAGATCAGTCGACCGGTCCGCTGGACTTCGGGCGAGGAGGCCACGGCTGGCCGCCTGATCGATCGGCTGGACAGCTTCCTGCTGCCGGTGGAACGCTTCTTTGCCTTCCTGGCGGCCCTCTGCATCTTCGGGCTCATGCTTCTCGGCGTCGTCAACGTCGCCGGGCGTACGATCTTCAACTACTCGATCTTCGGCTACGTGGACCTGGTCGAACTGTCGATCAGCATCTTCGCATTCCTGGCGATCTCCTATTGCGAACGCCTGAGTGGCCATGTCCGCATGGAGCTGCTGGTCGGTAACCTGCGCGGACGATGGCTCTGGGCGCTCGAGATCGTGGGCACGGTCGTCGCGCTCTTCGTCGTGGCCGTCCTGGTCCAGTACACCTGGGACCATGCCCTGCGCGCCTACGAATACGGCGATTCCACCATCGATGCCCAGTATCCATGGTGGCCTTCGAAGATGCTGGTCGCCGTCGCCTTCGTGCTCCTGTGGTTGCGCCTGCTGGTGAATCTTCTCGGCTATGCACGTCTCTTCGTGAACCCCGGGGCGACGCCGATCGCCGTGCCCCTGGTAGCCGACGTCAAGCGACAGGCCGAGGCCGAGGCTTCGGAGGCCAGGGTGGTGGGGGTCGACTCCCACGAGCGGGGTACCGGAAGATGACGGAACTCGGCAATGATGCGATCGGGATCATCGGCGTCGTCGCCCTCCTGGTCCTGGTGCTCGTCGGGGTACGCATCTACATCGCCGCGACCGCGGTCGGCCTCATCGGCCTGGTCGCGATGATCGGCTGGGATGCGGGGGCCGGCATCGTCGGCACGATCCCGCACTCGAAGTCCGTCAGCTACACGCTGTCGGTCCTGCCGATGTTCATACTCATCGGCTATCTGGCGTTCCACGCCGGGATCACCCACTCATTGTTCGATGCGGCGCGCAAGTGGTTCGGGTTCCTGCCGGGAGGGCTCGCCGTGGCGTCCGTCTTCGCCACCGCCGGGTTCGCGGCGGTATCGGGGGCTTCCACGGCGACGGCGGCCGTCTTCTCGCGCATCGCCATCCCCGAGATGCTCGCGGCCAACTATTCCCCGCGCATATCGGCCGGCGTGGTGGCGGCCGCCGGGACGCTCGCGACCCTCATACCGCCCAGCGCCATCCTCGTCATCTACGCCATCATCGTCGAGGAATCGGTCGGTCGGCTGCTGCTGGCCGGGTTCGTGCCGGGGATCGTCTCGGCTTTGATCTACGGAGCCATCATCCTCGTGTGGGCCCGGATCGACCCGACCATCGGTCCCTCGATCAAGGGCATCACCTGGGGCGACCGGATCAGGTCGCTACCCGGGACTTTCCCGGTGATCCTGGTGATCGTCATCATCTTCACGGCGATGTACCTGGGCTGGGCGACGCCTACCGAGGCCGGCGCCCTCGGCGCCTTCGTCGTGTTCGTGATGGCCGTCGCACGGGGCATGCGCTTCGGGGCGCTGAAGGAATCGCTCCTCGAGACCGCGAAGCTCACGGTGATGATTTTCTCCCTGATCTGGGGCGTGCTCGTCTTCGTGCGCTTCCTGGGCTTCGCGGGCCTGCCGGAGCACTTCACCCGGTTCATCACGGGGCTGCCTTTCGACCCCTGGGTCGTGATGCTCCTGATCCTGCTGGGCTATGTCGTCCTCGGCATGTTCATGGACGCCATCGGCATGCTCCTGCTCACCCTGCCTGTCGTCTACCCGGCCGTGATGGCGCTGGGCTACGACTCCATCTGGTTCGGCATCATCGTGGTGAAGATGGCGGAGGTGTGCCTCGTCACCCCGCCCATCGGCCTGAACTGCTTCGTCGTCTCGGCCGTGCGCCCGGACATTCCGGTATCGACCGTGTTCCGGGGGGTGGGCCCGTTCGTGATCGCGGACTTCATCACGGTCGGACTGTTCCTCGCCTGGCCGGAGCTGATCACCTGGTTGCCGAACCGGATGCTGAACTGAAATCGCGGTCGCTCACCCGCGTCATGACACCTCGTCGCGATCCCGCGCCCGTCGGGTGCGAGCAGGATGGTCCCGCACGGTGCAGAATCGTCGTTCCGTGAGCGAGGAGATGGCGATGACTACCCGGATCGTGTCGGTCCTGCTGTTCGAAGACGTGGAAGTCCTGGATTTCGCCGGGCCGTTCGAGGTGTTCAACGTGGCGGGCCTGCTGAGCGGCATGCGCTGCTTCGATGTCTATACCACCGCGCAGCGGCTGCGCCCGGTTCTTGCGCGAGGCAAGCTCAGCATCAACCCGGAGTACGCCTACGACGAGCAGCCCGAGCCGCATATCCTGGTCGTTCCGGGCGGCCCGGGCTCACGGCGCGAATGCGTCAATCCCGCCACGCTCGAGCACGTCAGGCGCCATCACGAGCGCGGCGGCATCATTCTCTCGGTCTGCACCGGTGCGCTGATCGTGACCAGTGCGGGCCTTGCCGACGGCAAGCACATCGTCACCCACCAGGTGGGCCTGCCCCTGCTCGACGCGATGGGCAAGGATCTGCACATCCATCCGAAGGCGCGCGTGGTGGACAACGGCGACCTCGTGTTCTCGGCGGGCGTCTCGGCCGGAACCGATGCGGCGCTGTACCTGGTGGCCCGCCTGTACGGCACCGACGTGGCGCTGAAGACGGCGCAGTACATGGAGTACGACTGGCGCTACAGCGAAGTCGACGGGGTTTCGGTCATCGACGCGCGGCCAGCCTGAGGAGGAGACATGCGGGCGTACTTCCATCCCGACCAGCTTCTGCACTGGCCGAAGACGTACTTCTCGCGCGGCGCGATGCGCGAACCCCAGGAAGTACCGGAGCGGGCTCGCTGCCTGCTGCGCGCGATCGAGGCGCTCGGATTCGACATCCGCGAACCCGAGGACCACGGGATGGCGCCTCTGCTGGCGGTCCACACCGAGGCCTATCTCGAATTCCTGCGCACGGCCCATGGCCGCTGGGTGGAGACGTCGCCGGACTGGGGCGACGAGGTCATGTCGAACATCTATGTCCGCGAACCCAACGCCATGCGCGGCATCCTGGCCGAGGCCGCCTACCACCTGGCCGATGGCAGCTGCCCGATCGGGAAGGCCACCTGGCGTTCGGCCTACTGGAGCGCCCAGTCGGCGGTGGCCGCGGCGCGGGCCGTGATCGCCGGGGAGCCGGCGGCGTACGCGCTGTGTCGACCGCCGGGTCATCACACGCGCAAGGATGCGGCCGGCGGGTTCTGCTACATCAACTCGACCGCGATCGCCGCGCAGGAGCTGCGCTCGAGGTTCTCCCGGGTCCTCGTGCTCGACACCGACGTCCATCATGGCCAGGGCACGCAGGACATCTTCTACGACCGCGCCGACGTGATGACGATCTCGGTGCATGCCAGTCCGGTGAACTTCTATCCGGTGGTGACGGGTTTCGAGGAGGAGACCGGTGCCGGCGAGGGGAAGGGCTTCAACCTGAACTTCCCCGTGCCGCATGGCGCATCGGAAGACCGCTTCTTCGAGCATGTGGATCGCGCGATCGAGGCGGGCCGCCGGTTTGCACCGGAGGCCGTCGTCTTCGCCCATGGCTTCGACATCTACATGGAGGATCCGCAGTCCCCGGTCGAGGTGAGCGCGGAGGGCTTCGCCCGGCTCGGCGAGCGCGTCGCGTCGCTGGGCGTGCCCACCGTCATCACCCAGGAGGGTGGCTATCACCTCGCCACGCTGGAGGACAACGCCCGGCGCTTCTTCTCCGGGTTCATGAGGAACTGAAGGGAGGGACCGGGGCGCTGGCGTCGAGGAATCCGTCGAGGTCGGGTCGCACCGACGGGCCGAGCAGGGCCTGGACGGCGATGGCGATGTCCAGCAGCTCGCCGTCGCGACCCGGCGCGCCGATCAGCTGGTAACCGACCGGGAGCTGTCCCGGCTGGCGCGGCAGCGGGATCGACACCGCGCACTGCCCGAGGTAGTTCGACGGCTGCGTGTTGCGGGTCATGCCCATCGCGTAGCGCATCGCCTGGTCGGGATCGTCGAAGGCAGCGAGCGGCGGCGGCAGGTCCACCGTCGTCGGCGTGGCGATGACATCCACCTCCTCGAAATAGCGCAGGGCCGCGCGGCCGCTTCGACGACGCTTCAGTTCGAGGGCGACGTAGTCGCTGGCCGCGACGCCGCGCCCGGACTCCACCCGGGCGGCGACGATCGGATCCATCGTGGGCGCCGCCTCCCGGAGCCGGTCGCCGCCGAACAGCGCGAGGCACGAGACCGGCAGCGCGACCGGGAACCAGGCTTCGCGTTCGGGCGCCTCGACGATCTCCAGTGGCACCAGCTGGGCGCCGCCCGATTCCAGGCGGGCGTTCGCCTTGTCCACCGCCGCCCGGATCTCCGGGTCGAGCCCGTCGTAGTAGTAGTTCACCGGAATGCCGACGCGCAGCCGGTCGACTCGTGCGCGCCGTCGGGCGGGCTCGTGCCGGTACCCGAACAGCTGGGCATCGATCGCGTCGAAGGCAATGCGCGCATCCTCGGCGCTGCGGGCGAGCAGGCCGATCGTGTCGATGTCCGGATGCAGCGGGACCCCCGCCTCGGTGGGCCAGTGGCCGAAGCTCGTCTTCAGGCCGAAGACGCCGTTGAACGCCGAGGGCACCCGCACCGAACCGCCCGTGTCGGTTCCGATGGCGAATGCGCACAGGCCGGCACCGCAGGCGACGCCCGAGCCCGAGCTGGAGCCGCCCGGCACTCGGCGCACCTCGGCGTCCCAGGGATTCCAGGGCGTGCCGAGCGGCGTCGATGCGCCCGTGATGCCGAGGCAGAGCTCGACCGCCCTGGTCGTGCCGAGGATCACGACGCCACAGCGGCGCAGCGCAGTGATGAAGGGTCCCTGGCGATCGCCCGCGATCCCGGAGAAATCCATGAGCGAGCCCGCCGTCGGCGTCGGGAAACCGTCGATCGCGAACACGTCCTTGACGGCCACCGGAACGCCCATCAGCGGGCCCAGGTCGGTGCCGGCGGCCCGCAGCGCGTCCATCGCCCGCGCCGTCGCAAGGGCGCCGTCCCGGTCGACATGCTGGAACGCCTGCAGCCGCGGGTCGACCGCGTCGATGCGGGCGAGGAAGGCCCGCGTGACTTCGAGCGAGCTGGTGCGGCCCTCGCGGAAGTCGCGCGCGAAACGCGCGAGGCCGCCGTCCTCGAAGGGGTCCGGTGGAAGTCGGGTCATGGCGTTGGCGTCTCCGTCGTGCGGGCTGTCGGGCGTCGAAAGGCTATACCAGTCGAGCGGTCACTGCAGTGGGGCTAGCATCGAAGGCATGAAGGCGAAGCATTCGGACGATCCGCAGGCGGGCACCCTCTGGACCATCGGCCATTCGAACCGCGACTGGGAGGTCTTCGTCGAGATCCTGCTCGAGGCGAGGATCGAGTGCCTGGTGGACGTGCGCCGCTTCGCCGGCTCGCGGCGCTATCCCCAGTTCTCGGGCGAGGCGATGGGAAAGGCACTGTCGGGCGAGGGCATCGAGTACCTGCCGATGCCCGAGCTTGGCGGGCGCCGCAAGCCGCGTCCCGATACCCGCAATACCGCGTGGCGCAACGACGGGTTCCGGGGCTATGCCGACTACATGGAAACCGAGGCATGGCAGAGGGCCCGCGATCGCCTCGCCGAGCTTGCACGCGCCCGCCGCACGGCCGTCATGTGCGCGGAGGCATTGTGGTGGCAGTGCCACCGGGGCCTCATCGCCGACGACTTCAAGGCCCGGGGCTGGGAGGTCGTGCATCTCGCGGGATCGGGCCGCAGCGAGCCGCATCCCTACACCGGCGCCGCCCGGATCGTCGACGGCCGGCTCGACTATTCCGAGCCGGCCCCGGCGCAGCGACCCCTCTTCTAGCGGCCGCCCTGACGGCCTGCGTCGATCGCCTTGAGCACGACGGCGCCCAGGGCCGACTTGAGCACGCCGCCGATCACGAAGGGCGCGAGTCCGACGGCGATCGCCTTCTGCAGTCCGACGATCGTCGCCAGCCAGGAGGCGCCGACCAGCAGGCAGACCGCATTGCCCGCGAGCATGGCCGCGAACGCGAGGAGCACGCGCCGTCCGTTCCAGCCCCGCTCGGCGAGCCAACCGGTCAGCACCGCCGCGAGCGGGAAGGCCAGGAGGTAGCCGCCGGTGGGTCCGAGGAAGCGGGCGAGCCCGCCCGTGCCGCCGGCGAACACCGGCAGGCCGAGCGCCCCTTCCGCGAGCCACGCGAGGACGGTCAGGCCGCCGAGGCGCCAGCCATACAGCGCGCCGACCAGCGTGACGGCGAGCGTCTGCATGGTGATCGGCACCGGCACCATCGGCACGCTGATGTGCGAGGAGGCGGCGAGCACCAGCGTGCCGAAGACGACGGCGAACACCTTGACGGCCGTGGACTGGGTCTGCAGCCATGTCGGTTGCGGATCGAGGATGCGGGCGGGTGTCGGGGAGGCGTTCATCTTCGTAGGTTCAGTGTTTCGGAAAACCCGAATCATAGGCCGTTCCGGAAAGCGGCGCCTCGCATGGCCCGTCCCCGGCACGCGCAGGCGCTTCTCGGCCCTCGCGCGTCTGTCGCAGCTTCCGCACCGTTGATCGGCACCGCGGCGCCGGCCTTGGGCCCGCTGGCTACCATCGGCGAGAATACCGGAACCCCCCCAACCAGCCTGGACGCAGGAGCGATGAGCGAGAAGAGCGAGGGATTCCGGACATGGATGTGCCTGATCTGCGGATGGATCTACGAGGAAGAAACGGGGTTGCCTGACGAAGGCATCCCTCCCGGAACCCGGTGGGAGGACATCCCGATGAACTGGACCTGTCCCGAATGCGGTGCCCGCAAGGAGGACTTCGAGATGGTGGAGATCTAGGAATGAGCACCGAAGGCGAGCTCTCCGGCATTCGGGTGATGGTCATCGACGACAGCAACACCATCCGCCGCAGCGCCGAGATATTCCTGGGCAAGGCCGGCGCGAGGGTGATCCTCGCCGAGGACGGCTTCGACGCACTCGCCAAGATCGCCGACCACGAACCCCAGCTCATCTTCTGCGACATCCTCATGCCGCGGCTCGACGGCTACCAGACCTGCGCCATGATCAAGCGCAGCCCCAGGTTTCGCGACATCCCGGTCGTCATGCTCTCGAGCAAGGACGGCCTGTTCGACCGCGCCCGCGGTCGCATGGTCGGCTCCGATCGCTACCTGACGAAGCCATTCTCGAAGGACAGCCTGCTCGCAACGGTTGCCGAGTTCGTGCGGCGGCCCGAAACGGTCTGAACCGACGGGGGCGGATTCCATGGCCGCACGCAAGGTGCTGATCGTCGACGACTCGGCCACCGAAAGGCATTTCATGTCCGAACTGTTCGGCAGGCAGGGCTACGTGGTCATCACCGCCGAGAACGGCGAGGAGGCGGTCGCCAAGGCGCGCAGCGAGCGTCCGTCGGTGGTGGTGATGGACGTGGTCATGCCGGGCCAGAGCGGGTTCCAGATCACCCGCGCACTGTCGAGGGATCCCGACACGGGCGGCATTCCCGTGATCATCTGCAGCAGCAAGAACACCGAGACCGACAGGATCTGGGGGCTGCGGCAGGGCGCGCGCGAATACCTGACCAAGCCGGTGAGCCCGGAGGTCCTGCTCGCGCGTGTCGCGGAGCTGGCGCGCTAGCATGACGAACACCCCGCGACTGTCGCTGCGCGAGTTCCAGGCGCGGCTGAACGAGCGTCTCCAGCAGGCGGCCGATGCCGGCATCGACGCCCGGCTCGGCCTCGAGATCGGATCGGAGCGCTGGCTCGTCGAGCTTGCCGACGCGGGGGAGATCGTCCCGATGCCGGATCGCATCGTGGCGGTGCCGCTGACCCACTCGTGGTTCAAGGGGCTGGTCAGCCTGAGGGGCGCCCTGGTCGGGGTCAGCGACCTGTCCGAGTTTGCCGGGCAGGGACGCACGGCGATCGGCCGGGAATCGCGGCTGGTGTCGTTCGCAAGCCGGTTCGGCGTGAACGCGGCCATCATCGCGAGCCGCATGCTCGGGCTGCACGGCACCGAGTCCATGCGGCGGGAAGAAACCGGGCAGGACATTGTCGGGAGGGCGCCCTGGGTGGGCGCTACCTGGATCGACGCGGAGGGAAGGCGCTGGCGCGAACTGTCGTTCGAGCGGCTCAGCAGCGACCCCGCCTTTCTGGCGATTGGCCGCTGACCACGAGGTGGATGGACGATGAAACTGGATCTGAGGATGCCCCGCAAGAGCTCGCGTGCGGCGCGCGCCGAGGCGCATGATCCCCTCGACGTCGACACCGCGATCGTGCCCGAGGAGCTCGAGACCCTGGTGAGCGGCAAGCCGCTGCCCCCCGAAGCCGGCGAGCCCGCGCCCATGCCGTCGCAGGCCCGTCCGACCGAACCGGCGGCGCCGTCGGACCGCGTCTCGCGCCTGCCGGTGATCGGGCGGATCGCCGACGAATCGCGCACCCGCACGATGCTCGTCGCGCTGCTGGCCGGCCTCGTCATCTCGTCCGGTTTCCTCTGGGCATACGTGCGCCAGGGATCGGAGCTCAACCGGCTCACGTGGGTCGCCGGCGACATCAATACGCAGTCGCAGCTGCTGGCGCGCTCGGCCGACGCGGCCTTCGCCGGCCGGGTCGAGGCGTTCGACGAGCTCGCGAGGGGCCGCGACGTCATCTCGCGCCAGATCACCTCGCTCCACCAGCATGGCGCCCCGCTCGGCCTGCCGGACGCCACCGATGCGCGGATCGCGAAGATCTCCGAATCCTGGCAGCAGACCATGCGGACCCTGGCGGCCCTGCTCGATGCCCGTCGGGCGGTGGAGTCGGCGGTGGCGACGCGCGAGACCGTCCGGGCCTCCCTGCCGTCGATGCGGCAGGCGGCGGACCGCCTGCTCGCCCTGCGCGCCGAGGCCGGTGCATCGGCACGGGAGACCGCACTCGCGGGCGAGCTCGCCGTGCTCATCGAGCGCCTCGGCCAGCGCGTGGAGACCATCGGCGAGGCCGACTCGGTCGGGCCGTCGGGCACGCCCGAGGTGACGCGCCTCGTCGGCATCATCAACTCGCACCTGTCCGAGCTCCAGCGCCTCATTCCGCGCGGCGGCCCCGACACCAGGGCGCGCGATTCGCTCGCACTCCTCGCCGGCGAATTCGGGCGGCTGGACCGCCCCCTGACCGCGCTCGGCAACGACACCTCCGTCCTGCTGAGCGGGCGGGCCGCGCATCGCGACCTGCTTGGCCGGGCCGACGGCCTGCGCGTGGACCTCGAGGCGATGCAGGCGAGCCTGCTCGGGGCCACGGACGTGCGCCGCTGGCTGCTCCTGCTTTCGATCGGCTTCGCCGCCTTCGCCGCGCTCGCGGTGTTCGGACTGTCGCGTTCCTACGTGGCGGTCAGCCGACGCCGCGCGGAGGAGGCCGAGCGCCAGCGCATCGTGGCCGAGAACCTGGAGCAGGCCGCCAAGCGCATGAACGACCAGAACCAGGCGGCGATCCTGCGGCTCATGAACGAGCTCCAGGAGGTGGCCGATGGCGACCTGACGGTGCAGGCGACCGTCTCCGAGGACATCACGGGCGCGATCGCCGATTCGGTCAACTACACCGTCGAGGAACTGCGCAGCCTCGTCGCGCGGATCAACAGCACCGCGGAGCTCGTGAACGAGGCATCGTCGAAGGCGCAGATGACCGCCACCAGCCTGCAGGCGGCTTCCGAACAGCAGTCGCGCGAGATCAAGGAGACCGGCGAGGCGGTGCTGCGGATGGCGCAGCAGATCAACGAGGTCTCGGCACGCGCGGCCGAGTCCGTGCAGGTCGCCCGCCAGTCGCTGCGCGCGTCGCAGCACGGTTCGAACGCCGTGAACAACGCCATCATCGGCATGAACGGCATACGCGACCAGATCCAGGAGACCGCGAAGCGCATCAAGCGCCTCGGCGAATCCTCGCAGGAGATCGGCGAGATCGTCGAGCTCATCTCCGACATTACCGAACAGACCAACGTGCTCGCGCTCAACGCGGCGATCCAGGCGGCCAGCGCCGGCGAGGCCGGCCGGGGCTTCACCATCGTCGCCGAGGAGGTGCAGCGGCTGGCCGAGCGCTCCGGCGAGGCGACCAAGCAGATCTCGGCCCTGATCCGCACCATCCAGACCGATACGCAGGATGCCGTGGCGGCGATGGAGCAGAGCACCCAGGGCGTGGTCGAGGGCACGCGGCTCTCCGACGAGGCGGGCAGCGCGCTCGAGGAGATCGGCCGCGTGTCGTCCCATCTCGCGGAGCTCATCGAGGACTTCTCCGACACCACGTCGAAGCAGGCGGCCTCCGCCGGTACCGTGGCCCAGGCGATCCAGCGTATCCTGCTGGTCACCGAGCAGACCTCCGAGGGGACCCTGCAGACCGCGGGCTCGATCCGCCAGCTGTCCGAACTGTCGCAGGAGCTCAAGAACTCCGTGGCGCGATTCAAGGTCTCGTGATGACGACTGCCCACGACATCGCCAGCGATGCCGCCGTTCCGGAGGTGGTCGTGACGCCCGGACTCGAGACGCTGTCGTGGTGCATCGACGAGATTCGCCAATCCTTCGCGGAGGCGATGGGGCACCTGCAGGGCGCGGTCGAGACCGGCAGCGACAGCGCGACGGCGGCGCGCGCCGCCCGCGCCTCGGCCCACCAGGCGGGCGGGGCGCTCACGATCATCGACATCCCCGGCCCGGGCCTGCTCGTCGCCGAGATCGAGGGCCTGCTCGAGCAGGTCGCCGACGGCGAGGTGAGCCTCGCCGCCGGCGTCGTCAACCGGATCGGGCGCGGCTTCGACGCGGTCGTCGGCTATCTCGACGAGCTCCTGCAGGGCGGCGCCCAGCAGCCGCTCTACCTGTATCCGTACTACAAGGGTGTGCTGGAAGCGCGCGGCGCCGACCGGATCGAAGCCGCCGAGCTCTTCATCGCGCCGCCGACGCCGGACGTCCAGGCGCCCGGCGACGTGGAGCTCGACCCTTCGCAGCGCAAGAAGCTGCTCGGGCATTTCGAGATCGGCCTCCTGGGGTTGCTGAAGGGCAACGAGGGGAACGACGGCGCCAACCGGCTGCTTGCCTCGGCGAGGGCGATGCGCAAGGCGCGCATCGGCGCGCGCGATCCCGCATTCTGGCTGGTGGTGGAAGGCCTGCTCGAGGCGCTTGCCGCCGGCAAGCTCGAGCCCGACGTGTCGATCAAGCGGCTGCTCGCGCGGCTCAACCTGCAGCTGCGCAAGACACTGATGGACGATGCGCCGATCTCGGCGCGGCTGCAGCGCGATGCGCTGTTCGCGATCAGCCGGATCCGGCGGCGCACGCCGACCGTCGTCGAGGTGGTTTCCGCATGGAAGCTCGACGAGGCGATCCCCGCCGATTACCACAAGCCCCGCTACGGGCGCGTCGATCGCCGGACGCTCGCGACGATCGACGAATCGATCCGTCGCACCAAGCAGCAGTGGGAGGCGCTCGCCGCGGGCGAACGGCCCGAAGGCCTGGGCGCCGGACTGGCGACCCTGCGCGAGGCGCTCGAGAGCCTCGGCATCGAGGGCGTCGCCGAGCTCGCCAATGCTTGGGTCGAGGTCGGCAAGCGGTCGTCGCACGGCGACCGCATCGAGGACGAACTGGCGCTCGAGGTGGCGGGTTCGCTGCTCTTTGCCGAAGAGGTGTTCCGCGACGGGGTCGATCGTGACCCGACGGTCGGCCCGCGCTCGGCCGAGCTGGCCCGGCGTATCCGTACCTGGCTCGCCGAGGGCCGGGTCGACGAGCCGATGCCGCAATGGCTGCGTGAGCTGACGAACCGGGCGCACGAGCGGCAGACCATGGCGAGCTTCGTCGCCGCGACCCGCACCCGCCTCGGCGACGTGGAACTGACGCTCGATGCCTACTTCCGCGATCGCGCGAGGCGCGAGGGCCTCCCCGAGGCCACCGCCGGACTGCGCGAGGTGGGCGGTGTCCTGAGCCTGGTCGGCCAGGAAGAGGCCGCACGGGCCGCGCAGATGATCGCGGACCAGGTCGAGGCCCTCCAGGGCGATGCCGAGCCGGCCACCGACGGACAATGCGAGCGGATCGCCGACAGCGTGGGCGCGCTGGGCTTCCTCGTGGAAGGACTGCTGCGCGGCGGGCAGGATCCGGTCGAGTATCGGCTCGACGAGGCCGCGGGTACCTTCACGATGCACCCGCTGTCGCCGTCCGCGCGGGCCGAGACCCCGGCCGCGGGCGCGGCCGAGACGCCACGCGAATCGGCCGAATCCCGGTTCGACGCCATCCGCGGCGACATCGCGACGCGCCTGCGTGGCGCGCTCGATCGCGGCGAGCGCCTCTCGCGCGATGCCGCGCTGGAGGACGCGCTCGCCCAGTGGCGCGACGCGGCCCAGCTCGCCGGGGATGCCTCGCTCGCCAAGCGCGCGGACGACGCGCTCGCGGCGTTCGGCGAGGACGGCGCCGCGGACCCGGCGCGCATCGCCACGATCCTCCATCTCCCGGGCGACTGGCGCTCGGTCGAGGCCGCCGTTGCCGAGGCCGTTGCGGGCACGGCCGACGAGGATGTCGATGCCGAGCTGCTGGAGATCTTCCTCGCCGAGGCCGGCGAGGTGCTCCAGGCCATGCGCGAGGGCCTCGAGACGATTCGCCGGGAGCCGTCGAACGACAGTGCGCTCACCACGATCCGGCGCGGCTACCACACGCTCAAGGGCTCGAGCCGGATGGTCGGCCTGGCCGCGTTCGGCGAGCTGGCATGGACCTTCGAGCAGCTGCTCAACTGCTGGCTCGGCGAGAACCGGCCATCCAACGACACGCTCGCCGAACTGATCGAGGTCTCGAGCGATCTCTTCGCGCGCTGGGTCGCGCGGCTCGGGACGGCGCCCTCGGCGGTCTTCGAGTGCGACCGCCTGATCGCCGCCGCCGATGCGCTGCGCGAGTCGCGACCGCTTCCCGAGCGGCCCTGGCTCGATGACGAGGCCACGTCGGGGGGCGCTTCCCCCGCGGCCGAAGGCGACGCCGACCCGCCGGCCGGCCCGGCGAGCGATGCCGCCGTGGCGATCACGCTGGAGCCCGTACCCGAGGGCGCGCCAGACGCCGCGCCCGAGCCCGAACCCGCGGTCGCCGCCGAGGAGATCGTGCTCGAGGCACCCGCCGAGACCGAGCAGGTGGTACTCGAGTCGCTCCCCGAGCTCGAGCTCGGGGCGGGGCTGGACGAGGGGGTCCACGGCGGGCACCGTGCCGTCGCGGACGGAATGGAATCCGTCGAGATCGAACTGCAGCCGCTCGCCGAGGGCGACATCGCGTTCGACATCGACGAACCGGCACACGCATCCGTCGACGAGACCGCGTTCGAGTCCGTCGAGCCGGCGGGCGAGGCCATGGACATCGGCGGCGAGACGCAGGCCGCCGGCGAGGCGGATCCCGTCGAGGCCGAGGTCGAAGCGGAGCACGAGCATGCTTCGCCGGAGGCTTCGGCCGACGACGACATCCCCGTGCTCGACCAGACCGACGTCATCGTCGACGATCCGTCCGCCGAGCACGAGGGCGCGCCGCCGCTCCTCACCGAGCCGCTCGAGGCGCCGTCCGATGCGCAAGTGGCGCCGCTCGACGAGGTGGACATCGACGGCCATCGGGTCAGCGCATCGCTCTACAGGATCTTCCTCGGCGAGGCCGACGAGACGATGGCTGCGCTCGACGCCGACCTTGCCGACTGGCGCACCACGCCCGCCCGCGCCGCGAGCGAGGTCGCCCAGCGCGCCATGCATTCCCTCAAGGGCAGCGCCGCGGTGGTCGGCATCGACGAAGTGCACCGGCTCGCCCAGGAGCTCGAGCGATTCCTGTTGCGCCAGCGCGCCCTGGGCATCGCGCTTCCGGAGCCGGAGCTGGACGAATACGCCGCCCTGCTCGAGCGCCTCGCGGCGATGCTGCACCAGTTCGCCGCCGGCCGTTTGCCGCGTCCCGAGCCGGAGACGCAGGCCCGCGCGCAGGCGCTCGCGGACAACTGGAGTGCCCGCCAGATCGTGGCGGCGCCCGCCGCCGAGCCCGCGGCGGGTGCGCGGCTCCACGAGTCGTCCGGCGGCGGCGGCGCGATCGTGGACGAGCTGGATGCGGAGCTCCTGCCCATCTTCATCGAGGAGGCCGTCGACCAGCTGCCGGAGATCGACGCGCGCCTGCGCGAATGGCTCCAGCGCCCGGGCGACAGGGCGCTTGCGCAGACGCTGATGCGGCTGCTGCACACCGTCAAGGGCAGCGCCCGGATGGCGGGCGCGATGCGCCTCGGCCAGCGGGTGCACGAGATGGAGACGCGGATCGAGGCGGCTGCCGAGCTCAGCGCCGTGCCGGTCCCGCTGATCGAGGAGCTCATCGCCGAGCACGATCTCGTCATCGAGATGTTCGAGGCGATCCGCGACCCGGGCAGTGCGCCGGCGGCGGCCCCGGCTCCGGCATCGGAGGCCTCGGCGGACCCGGCGGGGCCCGCGACGGAGTCGCCGGCGTCCCCGCCCGTCGCGTCTTCCGCGGCCGCGCCGCAGCACGCCGCCCCGGAGCCGTCGCAGGCGACGCTCGCGGCGGCCATGGCCGAGCATGCGACGGGGCCCGGCCTCGTGCGGGTTCGCGCCGACCTGCTCGAGCGTCTCGTCAACGAGTCGGGCGAGGTGTCGATCGCGCGCTCGCGCCTGGAAAACTCCCTCGACGCCATCCGCCAGTCGCTCTGGGACCTGACCGAGAACGTGACCCGGCTGCGGGCCCAGCTGCGCGAGATCGAGATCCAGGCGGAGACGCAGATCCAGACCCGGATCGCGGCCGCCCGCGAATCCCACGAGGAGTTCGACCCGCTCGAGTTCGACCGCTACACCCGCACGCAGGAGCTCACCCGCATGCTGGCCGAGTCGGTCAACGACGTGGCCACCGTGCAGCACAACGCGACCCGCAGCCTCGACGAGGCCGGCCAGAACCTCCTGCGCCAGGGCCAGGTGCTGCGCGAGCTGCAGCAGAACCTGATGCGCATCCGGATGGTGCGTTTCGGCACGCTCGGCGATCGCCTCTACCGGGTCGTGCGCCAGGCCGCGAAGGAGCTGGGCAAGCGGGTCTCGCTCGACATCCGGGGCTCGGATGTCGAGATCGACCGCAGCGTGCTCGAGCGCATGGCCGCCCCGGTCGAGCACCTGCTGCGCAATGCGGTCGCCCACGGCATCGAGTCGCCCCAGAAGCGCGTGGCCGCCGGCAAGCCCGAAGTGGGGGAGATCCGGCTGTCGGTTCGCCAGGAGGGCAACGAGGTCCTGCTCGAACTGCAGGACGACGGCGGCGGGCTCGACCTGGAACGCATCCGGGCGCGCGCCATCGAGGCGGGACTGCTCGGGGCCGACGAGACGATCGGCGAACAGGGCCTCGCCGAGATGATCTTCCGGCCGGGATTCTCGACCGCGAGCGAGGTGTCCGAGATCAGCGGCAGGGGCGTGGGCATGGACGTGGTCCGGGCCGAGGTTGCCGCGCTGGGGGGCCGGGTCGAGGTGATCTCGGAGCCGGGGCGGGGCGCCCGCTTCGTCGTCCACCTGCCGCTCACCCTGGCGATCGCCCAGGTGGTGCTGGTCGGCGTGGGCGACCTGCGGTTCGCGCTGCCCTCGTCCAGCGTCGAGCAGGTGATCCAGCTGCGGCCGCGGGCCCTCGCCAAGGCGTACGCCGACCGCCGCATCGACTGGCAGGGCGAGGCGGTGCCGCTCTACTACCTCGGCGCCCTGGTCGAGGCGAGCGACCCGCAGCCGATCGCCCAGCACTACTCGCCGGTGGTGGTGATGCGGGCCGGCGGGCGGCGGATCGCCGTCCATGTCGATTCGGTCACCCGCAACCAGGAGGTCGTGGTCAAGAACGTCGGCCCGCAGGTCGCCCGCGTGCGCGGGGTGGGCGGGGCGACGATCCTCGGCAACGGGGAGATCGTGCTCATCCTGAACCTGGGACCGCTCGCCGCCGCGGCGGGCGACCCCGTGGCCGGCGGGACGCCGGAGTTCCGCTCGCCGCGCCTGGCCGATGCGCCGCCGACAGTGATGGTCGTCGACGACTCGCTCACGGTGCGCAAGGCGACCCAGCGCCTGCTCCAGCGCGAGCGCTACGACGTCATGCTCGCCAAGGACGGGGTCGATGCGCTGCGCCAGCTCCAGGAACGCGTTCCGGACGCCATGCTGGTCGACATCGAGATGCCGCGCATGGACGGCTTCGACCTGACCCGTCACGTCCGGGGCGATGCCCGCTACCGTCACATCCCGATCGTGATGATCAGCTCGCGTACCGCCGACAAGCACCGCAACTACGCGGCCTCCCTGGGCGTGGACGCGTTCCTCGGCAAGCCCTATCCCGAGGCGGAGCTGCTCGAACTGCTGCGCGGCTACCTGGCCAGGGCCCGGGCGAGCGGGGGCAACTGAGGCGGACGGTCGCGGCCCGGCGACCGTTGCGCAAAAGACCCGCACGGCAACCGGGTCGTGACGGATTCCCCCAGCGAGCGTCTGCTCGGCGCTACACTTCCCCAAGAAGCCGGATCAACGGCCAGTGGAACGAGGCGAGTGTCGGGCCGGGGGCCGGTCCGGGCCTCGTTTTCCCGGTCCCGGCACCCAGGAGACGTAATGCGAGCCACGGATATTGGCGATCCACGACACTTCCACAAGGTCGTCGATTGCCAGTGGGCATGTCCGGCACACACCCCAGTTCCCGAATACATCCGCCTGATCGCGCAGGGGCGCTACGCCGATGCGTACATGATCAACTGGCGGTCCAACGTTTTCCCCGGCATTCTCGGCAGGACCTGCGACCGGCCCTGTGAACCGGCCTGCCGGCGCAGTCGCGTCGAGGACCCGGAAGTCACCGGGGGTCGCCCCGAGCCGGTGGCGATCTGCCGGCTCAAGCGCGTGGCCGCCGACTTCAAGGAGGACATCCGGGCGAGGCTGCCGAAGCGCGGGCCCTCGAACGGCTTCAGGGTCGCCTGCGTCGGCGCCGGCCCGGCGTCGCTCACGGTCGCCCGCGACCTGCTGCCGCTCGGCTACCACGTCACGATCATCGAGCAGGATCCGCAGGCGGGCGGCTTCATCCGCAGCCAGATCCCGCATTTCCGCCTGCCCGAGGCCGTCATCGACGAGGAGGTCGGCTACATCCTCGACCTCGGCGTCGAGCTGCGTGCCGGCGAGCGCGTGGAATCCATGAAGCGGCTGCTCGCGGAAGGCTTCGACGCGATCTTCGTCGGCAGCGGCGCGCCCCGCGGGCGCGACCTCGACATTCCCGGCCGACAGGAGGCGGGGGCCAACATCCACATCGGCATCGACTGGCTGGCCTCGGTGGCCTTCGAGCACACCAAGCGGATCGGGCGCCGGGTGGTCGTGCTGGGCGGCGGCAACACCGCCATGGACTGCTGCCGCACGGCCCGCCGCCTGGGCGGCGAGGATGTCCGCGTGATCGTGCGTTCGGGCTTCGACGAAATGAAGGCGAGCCCCTGGGAGAAGGAGGACGCGATGCACGAGGGCATCCCGATCCTCGACTACCGGGTGCCCAAGGAGTTCCTCCACGAGAACGGCCGGCTCACGGGCGTTCGCTTCGAACGCGTCGAGGCGCGCTACGACGAGAACGGCCGCCGCAGCCTCGTGCCCACGGGCGAGCCCGACGAGATCGTCGAGTGCGACGACGTGCTGATGGCGATCGGCCAGGAGAACGCCTTCCCCTGGATCGAGCCGGACTGCGGCATCGAGTTCGACCGCTGGGGCCTGCCGAAGCTGGACGAGACCACCCTGCAGTCCACGCTGCCGCATGTCTTCTTCGGCGGCGACGCCGCGTTCGGCCCGAAGAACATCATCTGGGCGGTCGCGCATGGCCATGACGCCGCGATCTCGATCGACCTCTTCCTGCGGGGAGAGGACATCGCCGTGCGGCCGGCGCCGAACATGTCCATGTCCAGCCAGAAGATGGGCATCCACGAGTGGAGCTACGACAACGAGGTCTCGCTCGCCAACCGGTTCAAGGTCCCGTGGGCCGATGCCAACAAGGCGTTGGCGAACATCCGTGTCGAGGTGGAGCTCGGCTTCGATCCGCAGACCGCCTGGCACGAGGCGCAACGCTGCCTGAACTGCGATGTCCAGACGGTGTTCTCGGCACCGGCATGCATCGAGTGCGACGCCTGCGCCGACATCTGCCCGACCGACTGCATCAGCTTCGTGCCCGACGGGCCCGAGGAGGAGCTGCGGACGCGCCTGCGCGCCCCGGCGCTCAACACCAGCCAGGACCTGTACGTCTCGGTTCCGCTCAAGACCGGCCGGATCATGGTCAAGGACGAGGATGTCTGCCTGCACTGCGGCCTGTGCGCCGAGCGGTGCCCGACCGGCGCATGGGACATGCGCAAGACCCTGATCGAAATGGCGCGTGCCGGGGCGGCTCCCCGGGTCAGCGTGGAGGCCGCCTGAAATGGTCGAACCCATCACCGCGGTAAACGACTTCGTCGTCAAGTTCGCGAACGTCAACGGCTCGGGATCGGCCTCGGCCAACGAGCTCTTCGCCCGGTCGATCCTGCGCATGGGCGTTCCCGTCAGCCCGCGCAACATCTTCCCCTCCAACATCCAGGGCCTGCCGACGTGGTACGAGGTCCGGGTGAGCGAGCAGGGCTTCCTCGGGCGGCGCGGCGGCGTCGACATGATGGTGCCGATGAACCCGCAGACCTGGGACCAGGACATGGCCGAGGTCGAGCCGGGTGGCTACGTCTTCTACGATTCGACCCGGCCGCTGCCGCGCTCGAAGTTCCGCGAGGACGTGAACGTCATCGGCATGCCGCTCACCGAAATCGTCAACCGGTCCTACGACGACGCGCGGCAGCGCCAGCTCTTCAAGAACATCATCTATGTGGGCGCGCTCTCGACCCTGCTCGGGATCGATCCCGACGAGATCGAGCGGCTCTTCGCCGAGCAGTACAAGGGCAAGGAGCGGCTGCTCGAGGGCAACGTTCGCGCGCTGCACATGGGCCGCGACTACGCGCGCGACTACCTGCCGAAGATCGGCCTGTCGGTGCGCCGCTCCGACAAGGTCGGCGACCGCATCTTCGTGGACGGCAACTCGGCCGCGGCGCTGGGCTGCATCTATGGCGGCGCCACGGTCTGCGCCTGGTACCCCATCACGCCCTCGTCGTCGCTCGCGGAGGCCTTCGAGCGCCATGCCAGTCGCCTGCGCAAGGATCCGGCGACCGGCAAGGCCCGCTACGCGGTCGTCCAGGCCGAGGACGAGCTCGCCTCGATCGGCATGGTGATCGGGGCCGGCTGGAACGGGGCCCGGGCGTTCACGGCGACCTCCGGTCCGGGCATCTCCCTGATGACCGAGTTCATCGGCCTCGCGTACTTCGCCGAGATCCCGGTCACCATCATCAACGTCCAGCGCGGCGGACCATCCACCGGCATGCCGACGCGCACCCAGCAGGCGGACATCCTCGCCTGCGCGTACGCCTCGCACGGCGACACGAAGCACGTGCTGCTCTTCCCCGAGGATCCGCGCGAGTGCTTCGACATGGCCGCCGACGCCTTCGACCTCGCGGACCGGCTCCAGACGCCGGTCTTCGTCATGACCGACCTCGACATCGGCATGAACCAGCGGCTGTGCCGGCCCTTCGAGCGCGCCACCCCGGCGAAGCTCGACCGGGGCAAGGTCATGACGGCCGAGATGCTGGAAAGCGGCGTGGACTTCGGCCGCTATCTCGACGTGGACGGCGACGGGATCCCGTACCGGACCTATCCGGGTACCCATCCGACGCGCGGCGCCTTCTTTACGCGCGGCACGACCCGGGACCGGTATGCCCGCTACAGCGAGGCCGGGCCCGTCTACGTGGACAACATGGAGCGCCTGCTGCGCAAGTGGCAGACCGCCCGCTCGCTCGTGCCCCAGGCCATCCGCACCGATGCCGCCAAGCCGACCGACGTGGGGGTGATCTACTTCGGCTCGACCTCGCCCGCCATGGAGGAGGCGCTGGCGTACTTCCAGGCGAACAAGATCCATGTGGATGCCCTGCGCATCCGTGCCTTCCCCTTCGGTGAGGAAGTGGAGGCCTTCATCGCCGCCCACAGCCGGATTTTCGTGGTCGAGCAGAACCGGGACGCCCAGATGCGGACCCTGCTGGTCAACGAGCTCGGCATCGCGCCGTCCGCCCTGATGCCGGTGCTCCACTACGACGGCACCCCGATCACGGCCCGCTTCATCGTGGGCGCGATCTCCGAGGTGCTCTCGCCCTCGAACGTCACCCCGATCCGCAAGGTGGGCTGATCCATGACCTATCTCGCCAAGCCCCTGCTGCACCATCCCTCCCTTGCCCGCAACGCGGTCGGCTATACCCGCCGGGACTACGAAGGCAAGATCTCCACGCTCTGCGCCGGCTGCGGCCACGATTCGATCTCGGCGGCGATCATCCAGGCCGCATGGGAATCGAACATCGAGCCGCACCGGGTCGCGAAGCTCTCGGGCATCGGCTGCTCGAGCAAGACGCCCGACTACTTCCTCGGCAATTCGCACGGCTTCAACTCGGTCCACGGCCGGATGCCCTCGGTGCTGACCGGTGCCAACCTCGCCAACCGGGACCTGCTGTACCTGGGCGTATCCGGCGACGGCGACTCCGCCTCGATCGGCCTGGGCCAGTTCGCGCACATCATGCGCCGCGGCGTCAACATGCTGTACATCGTCGAGAACAACGGGGTGTACGGGCTCACCAAGGGACAGTTCTCCGCGACGTCCGACAAGGGCTCGAAGTCGAAGAAGGGCGTCGTCAATGCCGACAGCCCGATCGACCTCGCGAGCCTCGCGATCATGCTCGGCGCGACCTTCGTCGCCCGCAGCTTCTCGGGCGACAAGGAGCAGCTCGTGCCGCTCATCCGTGCCGGCATGGCGCACCGCGGGGCGGCCCTGATCGACGTCATCAGCCCGTGCGTCGCCTTCAACAACCATGACGGCAGTACCCGCAGCTACGACTACGTGCGCGAGCACAACGAGGCGGTGAACAGGATCGAGTTCATCCCGCGCCGCGACCGGATCGAGATCGACCAGGCGGCCGGCACGACCCGCCCCGTGGTGCTGCACGACGGCTCGGTGATCCGGCTGGCCAAGCTGGACGAGGAGTACGACCCGAGCGACCCGGCCGCGGCCCTGGCCCGCATCGCCGAGCACCACGCCCGCGGCGAGATCGCCACCGGGCTGCTGTACCTCGACCCGGAGCCGAGCGACCTGCACGAGCACCTGAACACGGTCGACACCCCGTTCAACATGCTGGATGCCGCCGAGCTGGTGCCGGGCCCGGAGGCGCTCGATCGCATCAACGCCGGCCTGAGGTAGCAGGGCCGCGGTGTCGGCCGGCAGGGCGGGGGTTTGGCCCCCCTGCCGGGCGACCGTACAATCCGGGTATGGGAACCGGATTGGCATCGGCGCTGAGCAACCACTTCCTGATCGCCATGCCCGGCATGGCGGACTCGAACTTCGACGGCACGGTGGTCTTCATCGCGGAGCACGACGAGCGCGGCGCTCTCGGGATCGTGGTCAACCGGCCGCTCGAGCTCGACCTCGGGGAGCTCTTCGAGCGCATCGACGTACCGCTGCGGCCGCGCGAGCTCGCGAGGCGGCCGGTGTACTTCGGCGGCCCGGTGCAGACCGACCGCGGCTTCGTGCTCCACCAGCCCAGGGGCGAGTGGACGAGCACCGTGGCGGTGTGCGACGACATCAGCCTGACCTCCTCGAAGGACATCCTCGAGGCGGTGGGCGCGGGCAACGGCCCGACGCGCCTGCTCGTCTCGCTGGGCTACGCGGGCTGGGGCCCCGGCCAGCTCGAGGACGAGATCAGCCGGAACGCCTGGCTGACCGTTCCCGCCCAGGCCGAGCTCATCTTCGACGTGCCTCCGGAGCAGCGTTTCCCGGCGGCCTTCGCCCTGCTCGGCATCGATCCGTCGCGGCTGTCCGGCGCGGCCGGCCACGCATGACGGCAGGCGGGGCCGCGCGGACCCTGCTCGGCTTCGACTTCGGCACCCGCTTCATCGGCGTGGCGATCGGCAACACGGTATCCGGCGAGGCGCGCCCGCTCGCGCGGATCCCGGCCCAGCCCGCGGCCCGGCGTTTCGAGCGGATCGCCGCGCTGGTGCGGGAGTGGGCGCCGGACGCCCTGGTGGTGGGGCTGCCGCTCGGCCCGGATGGCGAGGAGCAGCCGGCCACCGAGGGGGCACGCCGCTTCGCGCGCCAGCTCGAGGGCCGTTTCGGCCGGCCGGTGGCGCTCGTGGACGAGCGCTACTCGAGCCTGGCGGCCCAGGCCGACGGCGCGTCGCCGGACGCCGACGACGCGCATGCGGCGGCGATAATCCTGCGACAATATCTCGATGACCACTGAGACCACCGTCGATCCCGAGGCCAGCTACGCCGCGCTCCTCGAGCAGATTCGCGCCGGCATCGCCGGGCGCGATGTGCGGCTGGTCGGGATCCACAGCGGCGGCGCCTGGATCGCCGAGCGCCTGCACCGCGACCTGCGCCTCGACGGGCCGCTCGGCACGCTGAGCTCGGCGTTCCACCGCGACGACTACGGCAAGCGGCGCTACCTGCCCGCGGAGTCGCGCCAGACGGACCTGCCCTTCGACGTGCGCGGGGCCGACATCATCCTGGTGGACGACATCCTCTATACCGGCCGCACGGTGCGCGCGGCCCTGAACGAGCTCTTCGACTACGGCCGCCCGAGCCGCGTCGAGCTCGCAGTGCTCATCGACCGGGGCGGGCGCGAGCTGCCGATCGAGGCCCGCTACTGCGGGGCGGTCCATCACCTGCCCGAGCACGCCAGCTTCGAGTTCTCGCGCGAGCCCGACGGCCGCTTCGCGCTGCGGCTTGCCTGACACCTGCCAGACCCGAGGCGCCACCGACCCGACCATGCTACACCCCCAACTGCGGCCCGACGGCGAGCTTCGCCACCTGCTGTCGATCGAGGGCCTGTCGCGCGAGATGATCCACCGCATCCTCGACACCGCCTCGAGCTTCGTCGGCGTGTCGGAGCGTGACGTCAAGAAGGTACCGCTGCTGCGGGGCAAGTCGGTGTTCAACCTGTTCTTCGAGAACTCCACCCGCACTCGCACGACGTTCGAGATCGCCGCCAAGCGCCTGTCGGCGGACGTGGTCAACCTCAACATCAACACGTCGTCCACCTCGAAGGGCGAGTCGCTGCTCGACACGATCGACAACCTCGCGGCGATGGACGCCGACATGTTCATCGTGCGCCATGCGCAGAGCGGCGCGCCCTTCATGATCGCGCAGCACCTGACGCAGATGCGCGGCGACTCGGTGAGCGTCATCAACGCCGGTGACGGACGGCATTCGCATCCGACGCAGGGCCTGCTCGACATGTACACGATCCGCCACTTCAAGGGCGACTTCACGCGCCTGCGGGTGGCGGTCGTGGGCGACGTGATGCACTCGCGGGTCGCCCGCTCGGACATCCAGGCGCTATCCATCCTCGGCGTGCCGGACCTGCGCGTGATCGGCCCCCTGACGCTTGTGCCCGAGGGCATCGAGAGCATGGGCGCCCGTGCCTACACCGACATGCGCGAGGGCCTGCGCGATGTCGACGTGATCATCATGCTGCGCCTGCAGAACGAGCGCATGCGCGGCGCCCTCCTGCCGTCCGCCCAGGAGTACTTCAAGCAGTACGGACTGACGCGCGAGAAGCTGGCCCTCGCCGCGCCGGACGCGATCGTGATGCATCCCGGCCCCATGAACCGGGGCGTCGAGATCGAGTCCGCGGTCGCCGACTGCCCGCAGGCGGTCATCCTCGACCAGGTCCGCTTCGGCATCGCGGTGCGGATGGCGGTGATGAGCATGCTCGGAGCACATCGGGAATGAAGGTCTCGATTCGCCATGGCCGGCTGATCGATCCCGTCGCGGGAACCGATCGGGAGGAGGACCTGCACATCGCCGACGGGCGCATCGTCGCCCGCGGTGCCGCGCCGGCGGGTTTCGAGGCCGAGCGCACGATCGATGCCGCCGGCATGTGGGTGCTGCCCGGCCTCGTCGATCTCGCCGCGCGCCTGCGCGAGCCGGGCCACGAGTACATGGCCACGCTCGATACGGAACTCGATGCGGCGCTCGCGGGGGGAATCACGGCGCTGTGCTGCCCGCCGGATACCGACCCGCCCCTCGACGAGCCGGGGCTCGTCGAGATGCTCAAGCACCGCGCACGCCTGCTCGACGGTGTGCGGCTGTATCCCCTGGGCGCGCTCAGCGTCGGCCTGCGCGGCGAGGTGATCACCGAGATGGGGGAACTCAGCGAGGCCGGTTGCGTCGGCTTCGCCCAGCCCGGCCGGATGGTCGCCGACCTGGAACTCCTGATGCGGGCGATGCAGTACGCCCATACCTTCGGGTTCACGGTCTGGCTGCAGCCGCGCGACGCGAGCATCGGCCGGGACGGTGTCGCGCACGCGGGCCCGGTCGCTTCGCGGCTCGGCCTGCCCGCCGTGCCGGTGATCGCCGAGACCATCGCGCTGAACACGATCTTCGATCTCGTGCGCGAGACGAGGTGCCGGGTCCACCTGTGCCGCATCTCCAGCGGCACGGGCGTGGAGCTGGTTCGCCGCGCCAAGGCCGAAGGCCTGCCCGTCAGCGCCGACGTCGCGGTCCACCACCTGCACCTGATCGACCTCGACATCGGCTACTTCGACAGCCGGTACCGGGTGGACCCGCCTTTCCGCTCGCAGCGCGACCGCGAGGCGATCCGCGCCGGCGTGCGCGACGGCACCATCGACGTAATCTGTTCCGACCACACGCCAGTGGACGACGATGCCAAGCACCTGCCGTTCGGCGAGGCCGAGCCGGGCGTGACCGGCCTGGAGCTGCTGCTGCCGCTCACCCTCAAGTGGGCGAACGAGGACGGCATCGCCCCGGCCGAGGCCCTGCGGCGCGTCACGGTCGCCCCGGCGCGCGTGGCGGGCATCGAGGCCGGCACGCTCGAGCCGGGCGCGCTGGCCGACGTCTGCCTCTACGCACCCGACGAGCCGTGGCTGGTCGGGCGCTCCACGCTGCGCAGCCAGAGCGTGCACACGCCGTTCCTCGGGTACGAGATGGTGGGGCGGGTCAAGCGGGTGCTCGTCGGCGGACGAATCGTCGGCGCCGACTAGCGCCGGGCGGTCGCCGTCCGACGTCCATGTCCTGGCTGCGTCGCCTCGTTCGCCTGCCCGCTCTCGTCGGCCTCCTGTTCGGGGGCCTGTTCACGGTCTTCGTCGTCTTCCCGATCGTCCCGCAGGCCCGGCGCGATGCGCTGGTGCGCGGCTGGTCGCGGATGCTGCTCGCCTGCTGCGGCGTACGGGTCCGGGAGGTGGTCCGCACCGGCGCCGCACCGCTGGCCTTGCAGGCGGGCGGGCGCATGCTGCTCGCCAACCATGTTTCCTGGCTCGACATCTTCGTGATCAACGCGGTGGCGCCGTCGAGCTTCGTGGCCAAGAGCGAGATCGCGCGCTGGCCGCTCGCCGGCACCCTGGTCGCACGCGTCGGCACCGTATTCATCGAGCGCAACCGCCGCCGGGCGGTGCGCGAGGTGATCGGCACGCTCGACCGCCGGCTCCGGGCCGGCCGGCGCGCCGCGGTCTTCCCGGAGGGAACGACGAGCGACGGACGCCAGGTGTTGCCGTTCTTCGGCAACCTGGCGCAGGCCGCGATCGATGCCGGGGCGCCGGTCGTCCCGATCGGGCTGCGCTACGTGGACCCCGACGGCGTGCCGAGCCATGCCGCCGCCTTCATCGGGGACGATCACTTCATGGATTCCGTGTGGCGGATCTCCGGCCATCCGGAGCTGATCGCCGAGCTGCACGTGCTGCCCGCCATCGAGGTGACGCCCGCCACGACCCGCCACGAGGTCGCGGAACGGGCGCGGCTCGCGATCAGCCAGGCGCTGGACCTGCCGCTGGACGACACGCCACCTGCGTTCTGGCGCGATCGCGCAGCCTGACGGCCGTGAGCTCCCGGCCCCAGACGCAGCCCGTGTCCAGCGCGAGGAGTTTCGGGGTGTCCACGAGCCCCAGCGCCGACCAGTGGCCGAAGACCATGACGCGATCGGCCGTGCGCCGGCCGGGCCAGTCGAACCAGGGCCGGTAGCCGGGGGGCGCGGTTTCGGGCGGTCCCTTGTGGCGGAAGTCCTGGGAACCGTCCGGGGCGAGCATTCGCATGCGGGTCAGCGCATTGATAATCGCGCGCAGCCGATCCGCGCCGGCCAGCGAATCGTCCCAGCGCGCCGGCGCGTTGCCGTACATTTCTCGCAGGAACTCGATCCAGTCGTCACCCGCCAGGACGGTCTCCACCTCGCGTGCCCGCGCCAGGACGTCTTGCGCGCTCCACTGCGGGAAGACGCCCGCATGGACCATGAGGTATTCCTCCCAGGCCACCGCGAGCGGCCAGCCGCGAATCCAGTCGATCAGCTCGTCGCGGTCCGGGGCGGCCAGGATGTCGTCGAGCGTGTCGGAATCGTGGACCGGCCGGATGCCCGCGTGCACGGCGAGCAGGTGCAGGTCGTGGTTGCCGAGCACGCAGGTCGCGCGGGGCCCCAGGGCGCGGACCATCCGCAGCACCTCGAGCGAGGCGGGCCCGCGGTTGACGAGATCGCCGGCGAACCAGAGGGGCTCGTCGTCGGGCAGGCGCGCGAGCAGCTCGCGCAGGCAGGAGGCACAGCCCTGGACGTCGCCGATCGCGATCAACGTGCTCAGGCCGAGAGCCGGCTGCTGGCCCCGGGATGCAGGGTGATGACCTTCGCCCCGGGGTCCTGGTAGGGCTGGTACTCGGGAACGAAGCGCGCCAGCCCCGCCCGCACGTCGGCATCGAGCAGGTTGGATGACTCGGTCAGCCAGGCCAGGACCTGCTTCTCCCAGACCGGGCCGGGCGATTCGAACGGACGGGCCACCCGCAGCTTGCGATGCCGGGTGGGCAGCGTCGCCTCGTCATTGGCGAGCAGCTCCTCGAACAGCTTCTCGCCGGGGCGCAGGCCGGTGTACTCGATGGCGATCTCGTCCTCGCTGAGGCCGGACAGGCGGATCATGTCGCGGGCGAGATCGGCGATCAGGATCGGCTCGCCCATGTCGAGCACGAAGATCTCGCCGCCATTGCCCATCCGCGCGGCCTGGAGCACCAGCTGGGCGGCCTCCGGCACCGACATGAAGTAGCGCCGCATGGCCGGGTCGGTGATGGTGATCGGCCCGCCGCGCGCGATCTGCTCCTTGAACTTCGGCACCACGCTGCCGGTCGAGCCGAGCACGTTGCCGAAGCGGACGGTGACCGTGGTCGTCTGCGGATTGCGCACGCTCCACTCCTGGAGGAGCATCTCGGACAGGCGCTTGGTCGCGCCCATCACGCTGGTGGGGTTCACCGCCTTGTCGGTCGAGATGAACACCAGGCGCTCGACCGGGAAGCGCTCCACGGTCTCCATCAGGCGAACCGTGCCCAGGGTGTTGTTCTGGACCGCCTGCCAGCTGTTGCCCGTCTCCATCAGCGGGACGTGCTTGTACGCGGCGGCATGGAAGACGATCTCGGGCGAGTACCGGGCGAAGACGTCGAACAGGCGGCGCTGGTCCTTCACGTCGGCGATCACCGGGGCCACCTTGAGCTCGGGGAAGTCGCGCTGCAGCGTTTCCAGGATCTGGTAGAGGGCGTACTCGCTCAGCTCGACCAGGACCAGCTGCCTGGGCTTGAAGCGCGCGATCTGCCGGCAGAGCTCCGAGCCGATCGAGCCGCCCGCGCCGGTGACCAGCACCGTGCGCAGGGTAAGCAGCTGGCGCAGGCCGGTCACGTCGAGCTTGACCGGGTCGCGCCGCAGCAGGTCGTCCACCTCGATGTTGCGGATGTTCGAGAGGTGGATGCCCTCGGTCATGAGGGCATCGATGTCGGGAACGATCTGCAGCTTCACGCCGGCCTTGTCGCACAGCTCGAAGGCGCGCCGCCGGACCAGGTGGTCAGCATCGCCCACCGCGAGCATCGCGTGCCGGGCGCCCGTGGCGAGGCTCGCCTTGCCGATGTCGTCCCAGGTGCCGAGGACCTGGTGTCCTGAGATCTGCCGGCCGACCTTGGCGCGATCGTCATCGAGCAGCCCGACGATCTGCCAGGCGGGGGAGCGCTGGAGCTGGAGGACCAGCTTGAAGGCGGATTCACCGGCCCCGAGGATCAGCACCGGCTTGCCCTTGGGCGCCTCGGCGTTCGCCGGCCATTGCTCCTTCCACCAGCGATAGGTCATCCGCCCGCCGCACATCAGCATGGTGACGAGCAACGGGTCGAGCACGAGCGCGGATCGCGGGACGAGGAACCCCCGGTTCCAGATGAAGAGGACCGCGGTCTGCAGCAGCGCCGCCGCACCCACCGCCTTGGCGATCTGCTTGAAGTCGTGCAGGCTCGCGAAGCGCCACATGCCGCGGTAGAGGCGGAAGAACGCGAAGCAGCCGAGCTGGATGGCGGCGACCACCGGAAAGGTGCGGAACATCTCGACCCGCGCCTCGACGGGCAGGGTCATGCCGAACGCGACGAAATAGCTCGCCCACCAGGCCAGCGCGACCACCGCGAAGTCGTAGGCGAGCGCGATGAGACGCCGATGGCTGAGGGAGGGGGACATGGGCGGGTCAGTCGGCGACGGAGTTGTTGGTGGTCGAACGCGCCTGGATCAGCATGTAGGCAAGCAGGTGGAGCATGATTATCCCAGCAATCTCCCAGAGCGGGAAAACGGCCTCCGCCCGCCGCAGCAGCCAGAGCGCCGCTGCCGCATCGGCCAGCATGACAAGACCGTAAGCAATCGCCGTGCCCGCATGACCGGCACCCGCCAGGGCGAGCCGCTGGTAGGCATGGTCGCGGTGCGCCTCCGACAGGCGCTTGCCGGCCAGGGCACGCCGCAGGAGGGTGAGGGTCGCGTCGAGCCAGAACGGCATGAAGACGATGCCCGGGAACCAGAACGGCCAGTGGCCGGTCACCATGCCCTCGAAGGCGATGGCCGCCGCGAGAAAGCCCAGGGCGGTCGAACCGACGTCCCCGAGGAACACCCGGGCGGGCGGGCTGTTGTGGACCAGGAAGCCGAGGGCGGCTCCCGCCACGCAGGCGGCGCTCAGGCCGAGCGGGGCATCGGGGCGGGCCAGCGCCAGCGCGCCGAAGCCGATCGCCGTCATCAGGCCGGCGAGGGCATCGGATCCGTCCATGAAGTTGTAGAGATTGACCGCCCAGGTCACCGCGATGATGGCGAGCACGGCGAGCAGGCCCGCCAGGGCGAAGACGAGGTGATCCGGCGCGTGATGGGCCAGGCGCATCGACCACGAGGCGGCCAGCGGCGCGGCGCAGGCGAACTGGGCGAGCACCCGGGGCAGCGCCGCCAGCCCGATGCGGTCGTCGAGCCCGCCGACGACCATCAGCAGGAGGAGCGGCAGCGTGAACGCCGCCGACAGCGCCGGCCCGTCGGGCGCGGCGAGGGCCGCCAGGCCCCAGCCGGCGACGAGCAGCGGCAGGCCGCCCACGCGCGGGATCGGCCGCGTGTGCATCGACCGGGCGTTGGGGCGATCGAGCACGTGCATCATGAAGCCGGTCGCGCGCATCAGCCCGAGCAGGACGGCGCACAGGACGGCGGCGGCCAGGCCCCAGAGGGCAAGGCGGGTCAGGGGATCCATGGCAAGGTCATGGGGCTGGAGCGGTGTCGTTCCGGTTCATCCGGATTCTGGCCGATGGTCGCGCATTTGGGCGCGCCAGGCGCGCGCGGTGCGCTCCACGGCGGCATCGAAGGGGACGGGAGGACGCCATCCCTCGGCGAGGAGCCGCCCGGTGTCGAGCTCCAGGTTGCCGAACAGGCGTCGCGCCCTGTCGCCCAGGACGGGCGTTGCGAGCACCGCATCGACCAGCACGACGGGCAGCCGCAGGCGGCGCACCGGACGCCCGAGGACCCTGCGCAGCCGCTCGACCACCTCGTCTATCGTGGGGGCCGGTCCGTCGGCGACGTGGTAGATCGTCGCACCGGGCGCGGCCACGGGATGCTCCGCTGCGGCCGCGCCGGGCGCGGCAGCCGCCGGCGCCGCCGGGCGCAGCGCGACCCAGAGCAGCGCATCGACCAGGTTGTCGATGTACACCAGCGATCGCCTCGCCCCTCGCGCGGACATCGGCCAGGGCCAGGGGCCGTCGGCGAACCGGAGCAGCCGCGCGAAGTTCGCCCCGACGCCCGGGCCGTACACGAGCGGCGGGCGCACCACGACGATCTCGATGCCCGCCCGGGACGCGAGCCGGGCGAGGGCGAGCTCCGCATCGTGCTTGGCGGTCGCATAGGGGCCGAGCGGACGGCATTCGACGTCTTCTGTCGCCGGCGCCGCGGTCGCCTCGCCGATCACCTTGGCACTGCTGACGAAGACGAAGCGCCGGTAGCCTGCCTCGGCGCAGCGTCGCGCCAGCTCGACGGGCAACTCGGCATTGGCGGCACGATAGGCGGCCTCGTCCATCTGGCCGCGAAGATCGTGCGCGATACCGCCGACATGGACCATCACGTCGGCAGCAGGCAACGCGACGGGTGTTCCCGCGCGCGCCCGCACGGCTGACGTGTCGATCCCCCGCTCGAGCGCGGCCTTCCGCAGCCGCCCCCCGATCCAGCCACGGGTGCCGGTCAGGGCGAGCTTCATTCCGGCGTGGCGTCGGCGCGCTCGATCACCCGCTGGTAGAGCGCGCTGTAGGAGGCCGCCATCCGGTCGGCGGTGAAGTGCGCCTTGAAGCGCGCCGCCGCCTGGGCACCGAATCGCGCGACCAGTTCGTCGTCGTCGAGCAGGCGCTGCATCGCCTCGCGCAGCGAGAGCGGATCGCCCGGCTCGACGGCGAATCCGGTCTCGCCGTCGATGTTGATGAAGGTCGTTCCCGTGCCGATCTCGCAGCACACCATCGGTTTGCCGAACATGGCCCCCTCGAGCAGCGAGATGCCGAAGGCCTCCGATCGCAGGTGCGAAGGCTGGACGACCGCCCGGCACAGCGAAAGCAGGGCGCACTTGTCCTCCTCGGTGACTTCGCCGAGGAACCTCACGTTGGACAGGCCCGGGGCCCGGGCCTGCACGCGCAGGCTTTCCTCGAGCGGACCGCCCCCGGCGATCACCACGGGGATGTCGGTATGACGCACGGCGTCGAGGAGGACATGGATGCCCTTGTAGTAGCGCAGCATCCCGACGAAGAGGAAGAACCGGCGGCCATGTTCGCGCTCGAGCTCGGCGACGCGCCCGGGCGAGGGGGGCGGGTAGCTGCCCGGGTCGAGCCCGATGGGGATCACCTCGACGCGCTCGCGATGGCGCTGCAGGACCGGGCTGGTGCGGACGTAGTTGGGCGAGGTCGCGACGATCCGGTCGACCCGCCCGAGGAACATGTGCATCAGCGGACTGTACAGCTTGAGCATCGTCGGCTGGCGCACGATGTCCGAGTGGTAGGTGACGATGGACGGGACCTTGCGCCCGAACGCGAGATGGGTCAGGTCGGCGAAGGGCCAGGGAAAGTGGTAGTGGACCAGGTCCACCTTCGCCGCCAGTTCCCGGAAGCGCAGCGCCGCGGTGGCGGAGAACTCGACGCCCGCGATCCGGAAGCCCACCGGGGCCTGGTGGACCACGTGGCCGTCGAGGCGCTGGGTCGGTGCCTGGGGCTCGTCGGCGGTCGCCAGCACGTGGCTGCTCACCCCGAAGGCGCGCGTGGAAACGCTGAGCTGGTGGATGAACTGCTCGACGCCGCCGTAGGAGTCGGGACGCGAGAGACGGAAGTAGTGAAGGACGCGCATCTCAGCCGAGGATGGACTTGTACCAGACCGCGTACGGCTGCGCGAGCCACCACTTGAGCGGAACCCTGCCGTAGTGCCGGCGCACGACCGCCATCGCCTCGGCATAGTGGCGACGCCGGAAGCGCCGGGTCTTCGTGGCGTCGTGCACGCGGTTCAGCGCGACCTCGTCGTCGATCATGCCGGGCGGCCCGAAGCGTTCGGCGAGCCGCCACCAGAGGTCGTAGTCCATGGCCATATGCAGGGATTCGTCCACCCCGCCGACCGCCTCCCAGGCGCTGCGCCGGATGAGTGAGCCTGGCTGGGAGACGATGCAGCGAAGGGCCATGCGTCGGCTCGAGAACGGCTCGACCCAGACCGGCCAGCGCCGCCCGGTGCGATCGTCGAAGTTGCTCACCCGGCCATAGGCCGCGGGCCACCGGGGATTGGACTCCAGTGCCTGCACTAGGCGGCGCAGCATGCCGGGCAGCATGAGGTCGTCGCTGTTCAGCCAGCCCACATAGGGAGCCGAGCCCTTCGCGATCGATTCGTTGATCGCGCTGGCCTGGCCGCCGTCCGGATGGCTGCGCCAGCCCGCAAGGCGGTCGGACCAGCGCTCGATGATCTCGACCGAGCCGTCGGTGGAGCCCGCGTCGGCGACGAAGACCTCGACGGGCACGTCCTGTTGCGCGATCGACTCGAGCGCCTCCTCGAGGAACCGCCCCTGGTTCAGGGACGGGACGGCGATCGTGACCAGCGGACCGCCGACGCCCTCGCTCATAGGCCGCGCGCCTCGCCGGCGAGGAAGCTGCGGTAGGTCTGCGCGATGCCGTCGGCGAGGCCGATCCTGGCCTTCCACCCGAGGGCGTTGAGGCGCTCGACCGACAACAGCTTGCGCGGCGTGCCGTCGGGCTTGCTGGTGTCGAACCGGATCTCGCCCTCGAACCCGATGATCTTCATGACCAGCTCGGCAAGCTCGCGAATGGAGAGGTCCTCGCCGACGCCGATGTTGAACAGGCCCGACTCGACGCCGGATTCCATGAGGAAGACGCAGGCATCGGCCATGTCGTCGACGTGCATGAACTCGCGCCGCGGCGTGCCGGTGCCCCACACCGTCAGGCTCGATGCGCCGGCCTGCCTGGCCTCGTGGACCTTGCGGATCAGTGCGGGCAGCACGTGGCTGCTCTGGAGGTCGTAGTTGTCGAACGGGCCGTAGAGGTTGGTCGGCATCGCCGAGACGTACTGCGTGCCGTACTGCGCGTTGTAGGCGTCGCAGAGCTTGATGCCGGCGATCTTGGCGATGGCGTACGGCTCGTTCGTGTATTCGAGCGGGCCCGTCAGCAGGTACTCCTCGCGGATCGGCTGCGGACAGTCTCGCGGGTAGATGCAGGACGAGCCCAGGAACAGCATGCGCTTCACGCCGGCCTTCATCGCGCCGTGCACGAGATTGGTCTGGATGGTCAGGTTCTCGTACAGGAACTCGCCTCGATAGGCGTTGTTGGCGTGGATGCCGCCGACCTTGGCGGCGGCGTCGAAGATGTAGGCGGGCCGTTCGGCCGCCAGGAAGGCGGCCACGGCGGGGGCGTCCAGCAGGTCGAGCTCCTGGCGGGTCCGGACGATGATGTTCGTATAGCCGCCCGCGCGCAGCCGACGGACGATGGCCGAGCCGACCATCCCGCGATGGCCCGCGACGTAGATCGGGGCGTCC
>CAZDYQ010000022.1:0-37201 GCA_964509685.1 uncultured Burkholderiaceae bacterium | reverse complement strand
GTCGAGACGTGGCGCGTCGGGCGCGGCAACGGCTGTCCGCCCGAACGACGCCCTCTGCAACCGCGGCATGCCGCGGTTGCCGTTCCGGTTGCTTCCCTGGGCTCCCGGCAACAGCGGGCGACTCCCCGGTTCCCGAGGCTTGTTCGGGCCTGGCGTCCTCAGGGAGCCGGCTTTCATAGTCCGGCAGCGTGGGGCTCATCCACGCTATTCTTGTCGCCGCGTGTGACATGCGCCCGTGATCGGGCCATCCGATGCATGATGCCGGAGCCGTATGCCGCAATGAGAACCAGTGAAGCCTTCGGGCGCGCCTTGCTGCGCCGCCGACGACGCCAGCATTCCGACACGTTCGACGTGGGCGTGCTGATTCCGCTTTCCGGCACCTGCGGCCTGCTCGGGCCGTCGTCCTACGCCTGCGCGCAGTTCGCGCGCGACCTGTGGAACCGCGACGGTGGCTGCGACGGCAGGGAAGTGCGCCTCACCGTCTTCAATTCCAGCGAGGACGCCACCAATCTCGCAAGTGACCTGCGCCACGCGCTGGACGAGGATGCGCTCGATGCCGTGGTGAACCTGTCCAACACGGCGATCTGCCGGACCGTGAGCGAGGTGATCCACGGCAGGGTGCCGCTCGTCTACACGCCCCATTACGAGGGCGTCGGGCTGCCCGACTGGGTGCATGCGATCGGGGAGACGCCCGACCGGCAGCTGCTGCCGGCCATCGACTGGCTGTCGGATCGCCATCGGGTGCGCCGCTGGTACCTGCTGGGCCACGACTACAGCTGGCCGCGCCGCACCCACAAGGCCGCCCGGGAGACGATCCGCGCGCGCGGCGGGGAGGTCGTGCGCGAGCGCTACATTCCCCTGGGCGAGCGTGACTTCGATGCGATCGTCGAGGACATCGCCTGGAGCGGGGCCGACGTTGTCGTCGTCTCGCTGATCGGCGGCGAATCGATCTACCTCGGGCGGGCCTTCGGGGCCGCCGGGCTGTGCGGCAAGGTGCTGCGCCTGTCCATCTGCCTCGAGGAGAACACCATTCTCGGCATGGGCGAGGCGAACACCGACGGGATGTACGTTTCGTCGGCCTACTTCGCGAGCGTGGGCTCGCGTGCCAACCAGTCGTTCAAGGAACGCTACTGGACCCATTTCGGCGATCGTGCGCCGATGCTGAACTCGTTCTCGCAGTCCGTCTACGAAGGCTTCGTGCACCTGCGCCACCAGGCGCAGGCGGACGGCCTGAGTCCGGAGTCGCTCGCGCAGGGCCTGCCTGGCACCCGCAGCCCGACGGGCTTCGCGTCGGATGCGACGAGCTGCCCGATCTACCTGGGAGCCGTGGAGGGCCTGGACATCCGCGTCATTCGGACGCTCGATGCTGCGCCCGGATGAAGTCCGCAAGGAGCTCCCGGAGCTGCTTCTCGCGGCTCGAACTGAACTGCGCCTCGAGGCGGCTGCGTTGCCGCCGGACGTCGCCCGACAGCGCCTTGACCTTCTCGAGGCCGAAGTCGGAGATGTGCAGGATCACGCGCCGGTGATCCTCCGGGTCGACCGATCGCTGAAGCAGGGCGGCGTCCGTCATCCGGTCGACGAGCTTGCTGGTCGCCGACAGTTGCATCCCCGCTTCCTCCGCGAGCTCCGACATCGAGCGGCCGCGCTCGTCAGCCATGACCTCCAGCACCCGCCAGAACTCCACCGGAACCCCCTTGGCCCCCACCACGCGCCGAAGATCGGCGGTGGCCCGGCGATTGGCTTCGTTCAGCAACGTATGAAGGGAAGGGATTCGCGATTCGAGGTGGCGCTTGCTGGGCATCGCACTATCGTACGACAAGGCGGGCCCCGAGAGATCATGCTGTCGCAAGTGGGGAGGGGGGCGTGTTGCGAGCGTGATTCGCGCCCTCTATCCTTCGCATTCGACCTCGCGACGGCCGCCGCGCCGGCGGCGCGCCTGGTCCGCAAGGAGACCCCATGAAAAGACGAGAATTCCTGGCCGCCGGGGCGGCGGCGGCAAGCCTGCCGTTCCCGGTGCTGGCGCAATCGCCGGAAAAGCGCAAGGTGACGATCGCCGTCGGCGGCAAGAACCTCTTCTACTACCTGCCGCTCACGATCGCCGAGGAGCTCGGCTACTTCAAGAACGAGGGTCTCGACGTCTCGATCGTCGATTTCGCAGGCGGCTCGCGCGCCCTCCAGGCGGTGGTGGGCGGCAGCGCGGACGTCGTCTCGGGCGCCTTCGAGCACACGATCAACATGCACTACAAGGGACAGCCCATGCGGGCCTTCGTGCTGCAGGGCGCGGCGCCGCAGATCGTGCTCGGGGTCAGTCCGAAGACGATGCCGAACTTCGGCTCGGTCGCCGACCTCAAGGGCAGGAAGATCGGCGTCACGGCCCCGGGCAGCTCGACGAACGTGCTGGTCAACTACGTGCTGGCCAAGGCGGGGCTCAAGCCCTCGGACGTGAGCATCGTGGGCGTGGGCGCCTCGAACGGGGCGGTGGCGGCCATGCGCTCGGGCCAGATCGACGCGATCAGCAACCTCGACCCCGTCATCACGCTGCTGCAGCGCTCGGGCGACCTGAAGATCGTCACCGACACCCGCATCCTGTCCGAGGCCGAGAAGGTCTTCGGCGGCCCGATGCCCGCGGGCTGCCTCTACTGTCCGCAGCGCTTCATCGACCAGAACCCGCGCACCACGCAGGCGCTCGCCAATGCCATCGTGCGCGCCGACAAGTGGATCCAGAAGGCGGGGCCGGGCGACATCATCAAGGTGGTGCCGGAGAGCTACCTGCTGGGCGACCGCGCCGCCTACATCGACGGCTTCCTCGCGGCCAAGCAGGCCCTGTCGCCGGACGGCACCTTCCCGGCGAAGGGCGCCGAGACCGCGATGCGGGCGCTGGCGAGCGTCGATCCGAAGATCGGCACGGCCGGGATCGACCTGAAGGCGGTCTTCACCAACGAGTTCGCACGCAAGGCCAACGCCGCCTACCCGAATGGCTGAGCGGGCGGCGCCGGACGGCATCCAGGGGGCGGGGCCGGCATGGGCGCCGGCCACGGCCCCGGCCATCCGCCTGCGCGAGGTGACCTGCACCTTCGTCAGCCCCGACGCGCCCGGGCAGCGCTACACGGCGGTCGAGAACGTCGATCTCGTCGTGGGTGCCGGGGAATTCGTGAGCGTGGTCGGCCCCACCGGCTGCGGCAAGAGCACCTTGCTCAACGTGGCGGCGGGGCTGCTGGAGCCGAGCCGGGGCACGGTCCAGGTCTTCGGCGAGCGCCTCGCGGGCATCAACCGCCGCGCCGGCTACATGTTCCAGGCCGACAGCCTGATGCCGTGGCGCACCGCGGAGGCGAACGTGCGGGCCGGCCTGCAGTTCCGCGGCGTGCCGCCCGACGAGGCCCGCGCGCGGGCCGAGGAATGGCTGCGGCGGGTCGGCCTGGGGGGCTTCGGCGACCGCTATCCCCACCAGATGTCGGGCGGGATGCGCAAGCGCACCAGCCTTGCGCAGACCCTGGTGCTCGATCCGGACATCATCCTGATGGACGAGCCGTTCTCGGCCCTGGACATCCAGACGAGGCAGCTGATGGAGAACGAGCTGCTCGAGCTCTGGCAGTCGAAGCGCAAGGCGGTGCTCTTCATCACGCACGACCTCGACGAGGCGATCGCCATGAGCGACCGCGTGGTGGTGCTGAGCGCGGGGCCGGCCTCGCGGCCCATCGGCGACTTCCCGATCGACATCCCGCGGCCGCGCGACGTGGCCGAGGTGAAGCTGACGCCGCGGTTCCTGGAGCTGCATGCGGCCATCTGGCAGGTGCTGCGCGACGAGGTGCTCGTGGGCTACCGGCAGCAGCTCCGGGCCCGGGCCTGAACCGGATCATGACGAATCCGCGCAAACCGGGCAGGGCGATGCTGCGGGTCTGGCAGGCGGGCCTGCTGGTCGCGCTCTTCGTGTTCTGGCACGTGATGACCAAGCCCGGCCTCGTGCCGCCCTTCATGTTCGACAACGAGCGCCAGGCGGCCTTCTTCTTCGGCGAGCCGCTGCGGGTGCTGGAGCGCATCTGGGCCTGGTTCGTGACCGATGCCGACATCTACCGTCACCTTGCCGTCACCCTCGCCGAGACGGTGATGGCCTTCGGGATCGGCGCCGTCACCGGCCTGGCGGCCGGGCTCTGGCTCGCGCTCTCGCCCACGGCCTCGGCCATCCTCGAGCCGTACGTGAAGGCCGCGAACGCGATGCCGCGGATCATCCTCGCGCCGATCTTCGCGGTCTGGTTCGGGCTGGGCATGGGCTCCAAGGTCGCGCTGGGCGTGACCCTGGTGTTCTTCATCGTGTTCTTCAACGTCTACCAGGGGGTGCGCGAGGTGAGCCCGGTGGTGCTCGCCAATGCCCGCATGCTGGGCGCGAGCCCCCGGCAGCTGCTGCGCCATGTGTACCTCCCGAGCGCCACCAGCTGGGTGTTCAGCTCCCTGCACACCTCGGTGGGGCTCGCGTTCGTCGGCGCGGTGGTAGGGGAATACCTCGGATCGAGCCAGGGCGTGGGATACCTGATCCTCCAGGCGGAGGGGACCTTCGACATCAATACCGTGATGGCCGGGATCCTCGTCCTGACCGCCTTCGCCCTCCTGCTCGACGGGCTGGTGGGCGTGATCGAGAGGCGCCTGATGACCTGGCAGCCGCGCGCGGGGGAGACGGAGAAGCTCTAGGGGGCCGCCGGGGCGCGAAACGGGACGGACCCGGGGCTCGCGGCGCCCGGGAACGTCGGCCGCCGCGCGTGCGCCCGCACCGGGTCGCGGGATATCGCCGGACTCTTGGTATTCTCCCTACTGGAAACAGAAGAATCCGCGATCCGGCGAGCCGGCCCCTCCGGGCGCCTGTCGGTTCCTGTGCCCGCTATTCGAACCTCCTGATCTCGCCCGACTGATGCAAGACCCGGCGCCGACGAACTCGATCCTCCTGCTGGTCGTCCTGCTCGCTCCCTTCGTGGGCTGCGTGATCGCCGCCCTGATGCCGGCCAATGCCCGCAACCGCGAGGCCTGGCTCGCCGGCCTCGTCGCCTTCGTGGGCCTGGCGATCTCCGTTTCCCTGTACGGCCAGATCGAGGAGAGCGGGCCGGTGCGCTTCGCGGTGCAGTGGCTGCCGGTCCAGGGCGTGGAGTTCGCGCTGCGGATGGACGGGCTGGCGTGGGCCTTCACGCTGCTCATCACCGCGATCGGCATGCTGGTGGTGCTGTACGCCCGCTACTACATGTCGCCGGAAGACCCGGTGCCGCGCTTCTTCGCGTTCCTGCTCGCCTTCATGGGCTCGATGCTGGGCGTGGTGCTGTCGGCCAACCTGATCCAGCTCGCGGTCTTCTGGGAGCTGACCAGCCTCACGTCGTTCCTGCTGATCGGCTACTGGCACCACCGGATCGACGCGCGCCGGGGCGCCCGGATGGCCTTCACCATGACCGCCGCCGGCGGCCTGTGCCTGCTGGCCGGGGTCCTGCTGATCGGCCACATCGTGGGCAGCTACGACCTGGACGCGGTGCTGAGCTCGGGCGACCGCATCCGCTACCACGAGTGGTACGTGCCCACGCTGGTGCTGGTCGCGCTCGGGGCGCTCACCAAGAGCGCGCAGTTTCCCTTCCATTTCTGGCTGCCGCATGCCATGGCGGCGCCCACGCCGGTGTCGGCCTACCTGCACTCGGCGACCATGGTCAAGGCGGGCGTCTTCCTCCTGATGCGGCTGTGGCCGGTGCTCGCGGGCACGACGGAATGGACGTGGGTGATCGCCGGGGCGGGGGTCTGCACCCTGCTGATCGGCTCCTTCGTCGCGATCTTCCAGCACGACCTCAAGGGCCTGCTCGCCTACTCGACCATCAGCCACCTGGGGCTCATCACGCTGCTGCTGGGGATGGGGTCGCCGCACGCGATGGTGGCGGCGATCTTCCACACCTTCAACCACGCCACGTTCAAGGCCTCGCTCTTCATGGCCGCCGGGATCATCGACCACGAGACCGGCACCCGCGACATGCGGCACCTCAAGGGGCTCTTCCGGTCCTTGCCCTACACCGGCACGCTGGCCATCGTGGCGAGCGGCGCCATGGCGGGCGTGCCGCTGCTGAACGGCTTCCTGTCCAAGGAGATGTTCTTCGCCGAGACGCTGGCCGTCGGCGGGGCGGCGCGCGCCTGGTGGCTGCCGCTGTCGGCGGTGGCGATGGGCATCTTCAGCGTGGCGTACTCGCTGCGCTTCATCAGCGTGTTCTTCGGGCAGCTGCCGGACGACCTGCCGCGCGCCCCGCACGAGCCGCCGCGCTGGATGCGCTTCCCGGTGGACGTCCTGGTGCTGGTCTGCCTGCTGGTGGGGATCGCGCCGGCGATCAGCATCGGGCCCTTCCTGTCCGAGGCCGTTGTCGCGGTGCTCGGCGAGCAGACCCCGCGCTACGACCTGGCGCTGTGGCACGGGTTCGAGCCGGCGCTCGTGATGAGCCTCGTCGCGATGGCGGGCGGCATCGCCTTCTACATCATCCTGCGCAACTTCTTCAACCTGGCCGACCGGGTCGACGCACCCGTGCTCGGGCGGCTGTCCGGCGCCAGCGCCTTCGAGATCGTCATGCTCTACATCTCGAGCATCTCGGTTCGTATCCTGCGGTACATCGCCACCGTGCGGCTGCAGCCCCAGCTGCTGGTGATGCTCGTCCTCATGGTGGGCGTGCCGCTGCTGCTCGTGCGCCCGGTGCTCGGCGAAGTCGCCGCCGACCTGGCAGAGGTGGATCCGATGTTCGCCCTGCTGTGGGTGATCGGGTGCACCTGCGCCGTGGCGGCGGCCTGGCAGGCCAAGTACCACCGGCTGGCGGCGCTCGCCCTCCTGGGGGGAGCGGGCGTCGTGACGACGGTGACCTTCCTCTGGCTGTCCGCCCCGGACCTGGCGCTGACCCAGCTCATGGTCGAGACCGTCACGACGATCCTGCTGCTGCTCGGCCTGCGCTGGCTGCCGCCGCGCATTCCCCCGGCCGATCTGGAACCCAGGACCCCCCCGCGGGTGTTGCTGCGGCGCTCGCGCGACATGCTCGTCGCCGTCGCCGGCGGCCTGGGGCTCGCGATGCTGTGCTACGCCGTGCTCGTGCGACCGCAGCACGAGCCGATCGGCGACTTCTTCCTCCTCAACGCCCTGGAGGGGGGCGGGGGCGCGAATGCCGTGAACGTGCTGCTCGTGGACTTCCGGGGCTTCGACACCATGGGCGAGATCTCCGTGCTCGCGATCGTCGCCCTGACCGTGTACGCGCTGTTGCGGCGCTTCCGCCCGGCGAAGGAGAGCATCGGGCTGCCCGCGCAGCAGGCGAGCCCCGTGGATCCGGCCAGCCGCGAGACGCCGGCCGAGCAGGTGGCGCCGGGCGGCTACCTCTACATCCCCTCCGTGTACCTGCGGCTGCTGCTGCCCTTCATGGGCATGGCCGTCGCGTACTTCTTCCTGCGGGGCCACAACCTGCCCGGGGGCGGCTTTGTCGCCGGGCTCATCTTCTCGTCGGCGATCATCGTGCAGTACATGCTGGCCGGCACGACCTGGGTGGAGGCCCACCTCAAGCTCTGGCCCCACCGCTGGCTCGGCACCGGGCTGCTGGTGGCCGCCGCGACCGGGGCAGGGGCCTGGCTGTTCGGCTATCCCTTCCTCACCAGCCACACGGCGCACCTGCATGTTCCCCTGCTGGGCGAGATCCACGTCCCGAGCGCGGCCGCCTTCGATCTCGGCGTGTTCGCGGTCGTGGTGGGGGCGACCATGCTGATCCTCGTGGCGCTGGCGCACCAGTCGGTGCGCAGCCATCGCGCCCCCGTGGCGCCCGTGCCGGGCACCGGGGAGCTCCCGCAGTCGGCCCAGCCCGCGGAGGCCGCCTGATGGAAGCCGTCGTCTCGATCGGCATCGGCGTGCTGTTCGGCTCGGGCATCTGGCTCGTGCTGCGTCCCCGTACCTTCCAGGTCATCACGGGCCTGTTGCTGATGTCCTATGCGGTGAACCTGTTCATCTTCCTGATGGGCCGGCTCTGGATCGACCGGGCGCCCATCGTGGGAGCCGGCGCGGTGGACCCGGCGCTGCACGCCGATCCGCTGCCGCAGGCCCTGGTGCTCACCGCGATCGTCATCGGCTTCGCGACGACGGCGCTCTACCTCGTCGTCATGATCGGGGCCCGCGGCCTCACCGATACCGACCATGTCGACGGCGAGGAGCCGGGCGCATGATGGACTGGGTCCACCACCTGATCCTGCTGCCGATCCTGCTGCCGCTCGCCTGCGGCGCGGCGCTGATTCCACTGCACATGAGCCGGCACCGGCTCAAGTTCGCACTCAGCATGGGGGTCCTGCTTGCCCAGGCCGCGGTGGCGATCGCGCTGATGGTGCTCGCGGACATCGAGTACTTCCCGCAGGGCATCGGCGTCTATCTCGCGGCCAACTGGGCCGCGCCCTTCGGCATTGCGCTGGTCGCCGACCGGCTCGCCGCCCTGATGCTGCTCCTCGCCTCGGTGGTGGGCATCGCGGCGCTGCTGTTCTCCCTCGGGCGCTGGAGCCGGATCGGGGTCCATTTCCATTCGCTGTTCCAGTTCCTCCTGATGGGGATCAACGGCGCCTGCCTGACCCACGACCTGTTCAACCTGTTCGTGTTCTTCGAGGTGATGCTGGGCGCCTCCTACGGGCTGGTGCTCCACGGCTACAACGTCGCCCGCATCCGTGCCGGCATGCAGTACATCGCGATCAACCTGGTCGCCTCGCTGCTGTTCCTCATCGGTCTGGCCATGATCTACGGCACCGCCGGCACCCTGAACATGGCCGACCTCGCGGGTCGCATCGCGCAACTCGGCAGCGACGAGTCCCAGCTGCTGCTCATGGGCATCGCCGTGCTGGCGATCGCCTTCCTCACGAAGAGCGCGATGTGGCCGCTCGGTTTCTGGCTGCCGACCACCTACTCGGCGGCCTCGCCACCGGTCGCGGCCATGTTCGTGCTCATGACCAAGGTCGGCATCTACGTCATCCTGCGGATCTGGCTGCTGGTGTTCTCGCCGGAGGCGGGCGCCGCGGCCCGCTTCGGCTACGAGGCGCTGCTCTGGGGCGGCCTCGCCACCGTGGTCTTCGGCGCGCTCGGCATGCTGGCGAGCGAGGTGCCGGGGCGGCTCGCCGGCTATGCCGCCATCGTCTCGTCGGGCATCCTGCTCGCCGTGGTCGGGTACGGGCAGGCCTCGCTGGTGACGGCCGGGCTCTTCTACCTGCTCGGCTCGACCATGGCGATCGCCGCCTTCATGCTGCTGATCGAGCTGATCGAGCGCATTCGCGCGCCTGGCAGCAGCCTGCTCGCGGTGACCATGGAGGCCTTCGGGATCGAGGATGCGCCGGGCGAGGCCGTGGGCGTGAGCATCCCGGGCTCGCTCGCCTTCCTGGGCCTGGGGTTCGCCGGTTGCGCCATGGCGATCGCCGGGATCCCGCCGCTCACGGGCTTCGTCGGGAAGTTCGCCATGTTCCATGCACTGCTGCAGCCGGGGCCCGCCGAGGGCGGAATCGACTTCACCGCGTGGGTCTTCGGTGGACTGGTCATCGCCTCCGGCATGGCCGCGATCATCTCCTTCATGCGCTTCGGGGTCCGCACCCTCTGGGCGCAGGGCACCGTGCTGCCGCCGCGCCTGCTCGTGAGCGAGGCCGCGCCCATCACCATCCTGCTGGCGCTGTGCATCTCCATCACGGTTGCGGGCGGGCCGGTGTTCGCCTACCTGGGGCGCACCACCGATACGCTGCACCAGCCGACCGGCTATGTGGAGCGGGTGCTCGGCACCCCCACGATCGCGGGCCCGCAAGTGCCGGCCCGGGAGGGGGCTGCGCGATGAGGAAACGCTGGCTGCCGCATCCGGTGCTGACGGCCGTCCTGCTGGGCACCTGGCTGATGTTCGCCCAGAGCGTGGCGCCCGCCGACGTGGCGCTCGGCGCGATCCTCGGGGTCCTCATGCCGCTGCTGGCGAGGAACCTGCAGCCGCTCGGCTATCCGGTCGTGCGCAGGCCGCTCGTGCTGGTGCGCCTGCTGTCGATGGCGCTGGTCGAGATCGTTCGCTCGGCCCTGAACGTCGGCTGGATCATCCTGCTCGGGCGCCGGCGAGGCGTGAACTCCCAGTTCCTGCGCATCCCGCTCGACCTGCGCAATCCGTTCGGGCTGGCGGCGCTGTCGTGCCTGATCAACACGACCCCCGGCACGGTCTGGGCCGAGATCCTGCCCGGTACCAACGTGCTCGCCCTGCACGTGTTCGACCTGCACGACGAGCAGTGGTGGATCGACACCATCAAGAACGCCTACGAGAAGCCCCTGATCGAGATCTTCGAGGATCCAGAGCCATGAGCGCCTTGCTCGGTTTCGCCATCCTGTTCGCCTTCGGCTGCGTGATGCTGGCGATGGCCTTCTGCACCGTCCGGCTGCTGATCGGCCCGTCCGCACAGGACCGGGTGCTCGCGCTCGACACGCTGTGGATGTGCTCGATGCTGCTGGCGATCGTGCTCGGGATAAGGCACAACAGCCAGGTCTATTTCGAGATGGCGATGCTGATCGCCCTGGTCGGCTTCGCCTCGACGATGGCGCTCGTGAAGTTCCTGATGCGCGGGGAGATCATCGAATGAGCGAACTCGACGCCGTGCCCGCCTGGGCGGCGCTGCCCATCGCCTTCCTGCTGATCCTCGGGGGTATCATCGTGGTGGTGGGTGCCCTGGGCCTGATGCGGCTGCCGAACTTCTACCAGCGCATCCACGGACCGGCGATCACGATCACGCTCGGCGCGGGCTGCCTGCTGATCGCCTCGATGATCTTCTTCACCGTGCTCAGGTCCAGGCCGGTCATCCACGAGCTGGTGATCACGCTCTTCGTCCTGATGACCGCCCCGGTGGTCGCCATGCTCATCATGCGGGCGGCCGTGTACCGGGATCTCCGCGCCAACAAGGGCGAATCGGGCGTCACCGAGGGGGGCGTGTACGAGCTGCCCCGGCAGGAGAAAGGCGATGAGTGATACCCGGATCGAACGCGACAGCATGGGCGAGGTGCGGGTGCCGGCCGACGCCCTGTACGGCGCACAGACCCAGCGCGCCATCGACAACTTCCGGATCAGCGGCCAGCCGATGCCCGAGGACTTCGTGCGCGCGCTGCTGCGCGTCAAGCGCGCGGCGGCCCAGGCGAACGGCGAACTCGGGCTGCTGGAGCCCGAGCTGTCCGCGGCCATCGTCGCGGCCTGCGGGGACCTGCTCGCCGACGACGCCCTGATGCGGCACTTCCCCATCGACGTCTTCCAGACCGGCTCGGGCACGAGCACCAACATGAATGCGAACGAGGTCGTCGCCACGCTCGCCGGGCGCAGCCTGGGCCGCCCGGTGAGCCCCAACGACCACGTCAATCACGGCCAGAGCAGCAACGACGTGATCCCCACCACGATCCATGTCAGCGCGGCGCTGGCGCTCGAGGGGGAACTGCTGCCGGCCCTGGACCATCTCGCCTCGACCATCGAGACCAAGGCCGCCTCGCTCGCCGGCATCTGCAAGACGGGCCGCACCCACCTCATGGACGCGATGCCGGTGGGCATGGACCAGGCGCTGGGCGGCTGGGCGCAGCAGGTGCGTGACGCCCGCGCGAGGCTCGAGGGCGCGCTGCCCTCCGTGCTGCAGCTCGCCCAGGGGGGCACGGCGGTGGGCACCGGCGTCAACGCCGACCCTCGCTTCCCGGCCGCCTTCTGCCGCGCGCTGTCGGCCGACACGGGGCTTGCCTTCGTGCCGGCGCCGAACTTCTTCGCGAGCCTCTCCTCCCAGGATCCGGCGGTCGCGCTCTCGGGCCAGCTGAGGACGGCGGCGGTGGCGCTGATGAAGATCGCCAACGACCTGCGGTGGATGAACTCCGGGCCGCTCGCCGGCCTGGCGGAGATCTCCCTGCCGGCGCTGCAGCCCGGGTCGTCGATCATGCCGGGCAAGGTCAATCCGGTGATCCCCGAGGCCGCCGCGATGGTGGCCGCGCAGGTGATGGGCAACGATGCCGCCATCGCGATCGCGGGACAGTCCGGCAACTTCGAGCTGAACGTGATGCTGCCCCTGGTGGCGTCGAACCTCCTGGCGAGCATCCGGCTGCTGGCCAACGCGTCGCGCGCGCTCGCCGACAAGGCGATCGCCGGGTTCACGGTGAACGAGGACCGCCTGCGCGAGGCGCTCCATCGCAATCCGGTGCTGGTCACCGCGCTCAATCCGGTCATCGGCTACCTCAAGGCCGCCGAACTCGCCAAGCGGGCGTACCGCGAAGGGCGGCCCATCCTCGACGTGGCCGCCGAGGACACCGACATCCCGCGCGAGGAGCTCGAGCGACTGCTCGATCCACGCCGGCTGACGCACCCGGGCAACTGAATCGCCCCACGGTGGGGTAGGCGGCTTGGGCCGGCGGGCCGACGCTGCTATCATGAATAAAAACAAGTCTCATTCCATTCACACGGATTCCCGATGCCGCTTCGACATTCGCCGCCGACCGCGATGGCCCTCGCAGTCCTGTTCGCATTGCATTCCTACGCCCATGCGCAGGCCGCCGGCGACGGGCCGGCCGAGGCGGGCACCCGCGCGCTGCCGGCCGTCAATGTCGAGGCGAGCGCCGATGCCTCCGCGCAGGGGCTGGCGCCCGCCTATGCGGGAGGGCAGGTGGCCACTGGGGCGAGGCTCGGTGTGCTTGGGCGCCAGGACGCGCTCGAGACGCCCTTCAGCTTCACCAGCTACACCCAGGAGCTGATCCGCGACCAGCAGGCGGCAAGTGTCGGGGACGTGCTGCTCAACGACTCGGCCGTCCGGGTGGCGCGCGGGTTCGGGAACTTCCAGCAGGTGTACATGATCCGCGGGCTGCCGGTGTTCTCGGACGACATGTCGTACAACGGCCTGTACGGGCTCCTGCCCCGGCAGTACCTCGCGGCCGAGTTCATCGAGCGCGTCGAGGTGCTGCGCGGCGCCAACGCATTCCTCAACGGGGCGGCCCCGGGGGGCAGTGGCCTCGGCGGCGCCGTGAACGTGGTGCCCAAGCGCGCGCCCAACGAGCCGCTCACGCAGGCCACCCTCGGCGTCCAGACCGGCGGCCATGCGTACGCCGCGGCGGACGTCGCGAGGCGGTTCTCCGACGATCGGCTCGGCCTGCGCCTCAACCTCGTGCGGCGCGACGGCGATACCGCGGTGGACGGCGAGTCGCGCGAGCTGGATGCGGCGGCCCTGGGCGTGGACTGGCGCGACGGCGGCCTGCGGCTGTCGGCCGACCTCGGCTTCCAGGACCACCGGATGCAGGCATCCCAGCCGAACGTCACCATCGGCGCCGGCCTCCCGATTCCCGACGCCCCGGACGCCTCGCGCAGCATCGCCCAGCCCTGGACCTTCTCCAACGAGCGGGACACCTTCGGCACCGTGCGCGCCGAGTACGACTTCCGGGAGGGCCTGACCGGATGGGTCGCCGCGGGGATGCGCGACGGGGAGGAGTCGGGTCGCTTCGCCAATCCCACCGTCGGCACGGCCGGCGGCGACTTCTCGGCCTACCGCTTCGACAACGTACGGCGCGACCGCGTCGCGACCGGCGAGGTCGGCCTGCGGGGCGATTTCCGCACCGGCGCGGTACGGCATCGCGTCAGCGCCTCGTACGCCGCCTATGCGCTGGATTCGAAGAATGCCTACGCCATGTCCGCCTTTACGGCGATCGGCGGCAACATCCATGCGCCTGCCGTGGTGCCCGCGCCGGCGGCGGACTTCTTCACCGGCGGCAACTTCGCCGATCCCCTGCGGACCGAGAAGACCCGGACCGCGAGCTTCGCCCTGGCCGACGTCATGTCGTTCATGGACGAGCGCCTGCTGGTCACCCTGGGGCTGCGCCACCAGCGCATCGAGACGTCCTCGTTCGACTACGACACCGGCGACCGGCTGTCCTCGTATTCCGACGGCGCGGTGACCCCGGTCGCCGGGGTCCTGTACCGTATCGACCCGGGACTGGCGGCCTATGCCACCTATATCGAAGGGCTCGTGAAGGGCGACGTGGCACCGACGACCTCCGGCGGCCAGCCGGTCGCCAATGCCGGCGAGGCGCTGGAGCCCTATCGCACGAAGCAGGTCGAGCTCGGCCTGAAGTTCGACCGGGGCCGCCTGGGCGGAGGCATTGCCCTGTTCCAGAGCCGCATGCCCATGGCCGGGGTCGATTCGGACCGGGTCTTCGGGATCGTCGGCCACCGGCGCAACCGCGGCCTCGAGATGACCGCCTACGGGCTTGCCGCGCCGGGCTGGAAGGTCCTCGGCGGCCTGAGCCTGCTCGATTCCGACGTGGAGGGCCGCGACGCGATCGGGGCGCCGGACGTCCAGGCCAATGTCGGGGTCGAATGGTCGCCGTCCGGCTGGCGGGGATTCGCCCTGGAGGGCAGGGCGATCTACACGAGCTCCCAGTACGCCGATGCGGCGAACACCCAGAAGCTGCCGTCGTGGGCCCGGCTGGACCTCGGCGCGCGCTACGTCCTCCCGATCGGTGGCCGGCAGCTGCTCACGCTGCGCGCGCGCATCGAGAACGTGGCCGACAAGGACTACTGGGCGTCGGCCGGCGGCTACCCGGGCGCCGGCTACCTCACGCTGGGCGCCCCGCGCACCCTGGTCGTGTCGGCCTCCGTCGATTTCTTCTGAGCGAAGGATGACCCCGCGGACGATCCGGGCCTGGTCCCTCGTGCACAAGTGGAGCAGCCTCGTGTGCACGGCCTTCATGCTGTTGCTGTGCATCACCGGGCTTCCCCTGGTCTTCCACCACGAGATCGGGCACTGGCTCGGGACCGAGGCCGAGCCCCCGGCGCTGGCCGAGGACGGGCCCGAGATCAGCCTCGACGAGGTGATGGCGACCGCGCTCGCGCGCCATCCGGGGCTCGGCGGCATGTTCGTCTCGAAGGAGCCGGACGACGATCGCGTGTGGTACGTCACGCTCGCGCCCACGCCGCGCTCGCACGAGGGGCTCAGGCAGGTGGCCGTGGATGCGCGCACGGGCGAGGTGCTCGCCGAGCCGTCGCTGGACAGCGGTTTCCTCCACCTCATGCGCTCGCTCCACATCGACCTCTTCCTCGGGCTGCCGGGCATGCTGTTCCTCGGCTTCATGGGACTGCTGCTGCTCGTGGCGATCGTCTCCGGGGTGGTGCTCTACGCCCCGTTCATGCGGCGGCTGCGGTTCGGCGAGGTTCGGCGGGACCGCAGCCGCCGGGCCCGCTGGCTCGACCTGCACAACCTGGTGGGCATCGTCACCGTGGTCTGGCTCTTCGTGGTCGGCGCCACGGGCGTTTTCAATACGGTGGCCGACCTGCTCGTGCAGCACTGGCAGGACACCGAGCTCGCGGAGATGGTCGCGCCCTATCGCGGCATGGCGCCCTACGAAAGCACCGGCTCCCTGCAGGCGGCGCTCGACGCCGCGCGCGCGAGGGAGCCGGATACCAAGGTGCGCTTCATCGCCTTCCCGGGCACCAGTTTTTCCAGCCCCCATCACTTCGGGGTCTTCATGCGGGGCGACGAGCCGCTCACCTCGCGGATGTCGAAGCCGGTGCTGGTCGATGCGCTGACCGCCGAGGTCACCGACAGCCGCGATCCACCCTGGTACCTCGCTGCGCTGATGCTGTCGCGGCCGCTGCACTTCGGGGACTACGGCGGGATGCCGCTCCAGGTGATCTGGGCGATCCTCGACATGCTCACGATCCTCGTGCTCGGCAGCGGGCTCTACCTGTGGCTCGCGCGCGGCGCGCGCCGGGAAGGGGCGCCGGAGGTCGCGGGGCAGGGCGCCGCGGCGGGCGGGCGCTTCGAGTCGGCCGGCGGCACGCTGCGATGAGCGGGCCGCGCCGGTTCGCCCGCCTGTGGGGCGGCCCCATCCTCTTCGGCCTGCTGAGCGCGGTCGGCCTCGTGTCCGGGCTGCTCGCGGACGGCCCCTGGGACTGGGTCTCCTGGATCGGCCTGGGATCCGTCTGCGCGGCCTGCGCCTGGTACGGCTTGCTATCATCGAAGCCGAGCCGATGACCCGAGGCGAGCCGCCCATGCCCGACAGCAGTCCCGAACCCGGTTCGCTCGAGGCGACTCGTGACCGGCACTTCATGCGAATCGCGATCGACCAGGCCCGCAACGCCTGGGCGCTGGGCGAGGTGCCCGTCGGCGCCGTCGTGGTGCGCGACGGCAAGGTCCTCGCCACCGGCTTCAACCAGCCGGTCGGCACCAGCGATCCCACGGCCCACGCCGAGATCATGGCCCTGCGTGCCGCGGCCGAGCTGGTCGGCAACTACCGCCTCACCGACTGCGAGATCTACGTGACGCTCGAGCCGTGCGCGATGTGCGCCGGGGCGATCCAGCATGCGCGCCTGCGGCGCGTGGTCTTCGGGGCGGCCGACCCCAAGACGGGCGCGGCGGGCAGCGTGGTGGACCTCTTCGCGGAACCGCGCCTCAATCACCATGCCAGCGTCGTCCGTGGCGTCGAGGCCGAGGCCTGCGCGGCCCTGCTCAGGGAGTTCTTCGCCGACCGGCGCCGCGAGCTCGCGGCGCAGCGCGAGCGCGAGGAGGAGACGGCCCGGATGGAGACCGACGCGCGCCTGCGGGGAATCGAGGTGCGTTTCGACGACGATCCCGACGCACCCGCGCCGGGGTAGGAACGACACGGCCGGCCTCGGGGGCCGGCCGCAAGGACGACGGCGCCCGCGGGCGCCGTGGCGACGCCGCCTATTCGATGCGGGCCTTCTCGCGCAGGCGCAGCTGCAGGTCCTGGATCCGCTTGCGCTCGAGCTGCTGGCGAATCTGCGGCGAGACCTCCGCGAGCGGCGGCGGCTCGGCGTCACGCACGTCGTCGAGCCGGATCACGTGGTAGCCGAACTGGGTGCGGACCGGCTCGCCGGTGGTCTCGCCCTTGTCGAGCGCGACCATCGCGTCGCCGAACTCCTTGACGAACGTGTCCGCCGTGTTCCAGTCGAGGTCGCCGCCGTTCTGGGCGGAACCCGGGTCTTTCGACTGCTTGGCCAGGTCCTCGAAGCTTTCGCCGGCCCCGAGCTTCGCGATGATCTGCTTCGCCTCTTCCTCGGTCTCGACCAGGATGTGGCGCGCCTTGTACTCCTTGTCCGCCTCCTGCTTGACGAGACGGTCGTACTCGGCGCGGACCTCGGCGTCCGACACGGCGTTGCTGCTGACTTCGTCGCGCACCAGCGCCCGCATCAGGATGTTGCGGCGCGCTTCCTCGATCTGGCGCTTGACGTCGGCGCCGTTGGCAATGCCCCGGCGCTCGGCCTCCTGGACGAAGAGCTCCTGCGCGATGAGCTCGTCGCGCACCATCGCGCGCAGCTCGGGCGTGTCGGGCCGGCCCTGCTGCGAGAGGGCCTGGATGAATTCGTCCACCCGGCTCGACGGGATGGGCTTGCCGTTGACCACGGCGGCGTTCTGCGCATGGGCCGCGGTGGAGATCAGGATGGCGCCGGCAAGAACCAGCGCCGGGCGAAGAAGGAGGTTCATGGTCAATGTCCTGGGTTGGGGGAGTCGCCGGCGGTGCGGGCATCGATCGCCAGCGCGTGGATGCGGTGGGGCATCCAGTCACGCAACGCATCATACACAAGGCGGTGGCGCGCCACGGTGCGTAGCCCTTCGAAGCGGGCGGACACGATCCGCACGCTGAAGTGGCCCGCCCCGCCCGCGGCACCGGCATGGCCGACATGCTTGTGGCTGTCGTCGACGACCTCGATCCGGCCGTCCGGGAAGGCCGCCTGCAGCCGCTCGCGGATTTCCTCGACGGTGGGTTTCACTGGCTCGGTTCCTCCGCGTGCCGCCCGATCCACAGCGCCTGCGCGAGGATGAAGACGACCGTGAGGCCGAGGGTGCCGAAGAGCTTGAACTGCACCCAGAGGTCGGTGCTGAACGTGTAGGCCACCACGATGTTCAGCACGGCCATGGCGCAGAAGAAGCCCACCCAGACCCAGCTGAGGCTGCCCCAGACGGGCTCCGGCAGGCGCACCTGCTTCTCCATCATGGCGCGGATCAGGTCGCGTCCCAGGGCGTACCGGGCCACGACCAGCCCGGCCGCGAACAGGGCATAGACCACCGTGGGCTTCCACTTGATGAAGGTCTCGTCCCGGAAGAACAGCGTCATGCCCCCGAAGACGGCGATGATCAGCAGCGTCACCCATTGCATCGGCTCGACCTTGCGGCCCCGGACGAGGGTCCACACGATCTGGACCGCGCTGGCGGCGATCGCCACGGCCGTCGCAACGTAGATGTCCCATGCCTGGTAGGCGACGAAGAAAAGGATGATGGGAAAAAAGTCGGCGAGAAGCTTCATGCAAGGGGAGCGCCCGGCGAACGGTGCGCGACTCCGGAAGACGAGTCCGATATACTACCGGGCTTTGGTTTAGCCCACGGAGCCATTGATGGCCGAAATCAACCGCAACCGGCGCAACACGATCGAGCGTCGCTGCCTGCCGAAGTCCCTCAAGCGCATGTTCAAGGGCTCGAGCCGCACCATCTTCAAGATGCTCGAGAAGGTCAAGCGCTGATCGCCTCGCGCGGCCGGGGCAGGATGGGGCGGCGCCGGGCGCCGCCGCCTCCCGGGCCGGCCGGCCATTCCCCGGGGTCCGTGCGCGCCGCCAGCCTTCCGTCGACCCCCCTCGTCGAGCCCCCTTCCGTCGACCCCTTTTCCGTCGACCCTCTCCTGGACCTCGCTCCCCCGGCCACCTGCCTGCGTCGGCCGGTCGGACCGTCTCCATTTCCCCCTTCCCGTCCTTCCCCCGCCCCGGGCTCCGTTCGCTCGTCCCTCGTGCGCCCGCGCGGGGGGTGACGCATCCCCGGCGCGAGCGCCCCGATTCGGGGGAGGCGCAGCACATGTCTGTCACCGTCCCCTGCAGGGCGCGTCACGACGGCGCGCGGCGCCTTGCGCGGCGGCCCAAATAGAACGACGATTCCAGCCGTAGAACGACTGGACAGGGCATTCGTACCCGCGCCCGCCGAAGTTTCGCCAGGCCGCGACACTTCCCGGCGTTCTGGCGCTACTATCGCCCCGCCTGGGCGGCCGTGCCGAGACTGACGCCGCAGTCGCTCGCCCTGGGGCTCGATTGCCCACGAAATTCGCTAGAAGGAGACTATTCAATGCAAGGCCTGATGATGGACATGCCGCTGCTGATCTCGTCGATCCTCAAGCACGCGGCGCGTCACTTCGGTGATGTCGAGATCGTGTCGCGGCGTACCGAGGGCGACATCCATCGCACCGACTACAGGACGCTCGAGCGACGGGCCCGGCGGCTAGCCGATGCGATGCGACGCCGGGGGGCGCAGATCGGCGATCGGATCGGCACGCTCGCCTGGAACAACTACCGGCACATGGAGATGTACTACGCCGTCGGGGGCATGGGCGGGGTGGTGCACACCATCAATCCCCGGCTGCACCCGGACCAGATCGCCTGGATCATCAACCACGCGGGCGACGTCTTCCTCGCCTTCGACGTGACCTTCCTGCCGATCATCGAGGCGATCGCGCCGAAGTGCCCGACGGTCCGGGCCTGGATCCCCATGGTGGACGCGGATCGCCAGCCCCAGTCCGACAAGATCCCGAACCTGCTGAACTACGAGGAGCTCCTCGAGACGGGCAGCGACGAGTATCGCTGGCCGAGCCTCGACGAGCGCTCGGCCGTGGGCCTGTGCTACACCTCCGGCACCACCGGCAATCCGAAGGGCGCCCTGTACAGCCATCGGTCCTCGGTGCTGCATGCCTACGGCGCGGCCCTGCCGGACGCCATGGGCGCGTCGGCCCGCGACGCGATCCTGCCCGTGGTGCCGATGTTCCATGTCAACGCCTGGGGCATCCCGTACGTGGCGCCGCTGGTGGGGGCCAAGCTCGTGTTCCCGGGCCCGCAGCTCGACGGCAAGTCGCTCTACGAACTGTTCGAGGCCGAGCAGGTTACCTACTCGGCGGGCGTGCCGACGGTCTGGCTGGGGCTGCTGCAGTACGTCAAGGAGAACAACCTGCGCTTCAGCTCCTTCTCGCGCACGGTCATCGGCGGCTCGGCCTGTCCGCCGGCCATGATCCGCACGTTCCAGGACGAGTACGGGGTCGAGGTGATCCATGCCTGGGGCATGACCGAGACCTCGCCGCTCGGCACGCTCTGCCGGCTGCAGGGCAAGCACCTGAAGCTGCCGAAGGAACAGCAGGAGAAGATCCTCGAGAAGCAGGGCCACGTGATCTTCGGGATCGACCTCAAGATCGCCGACGACAACAACCAGGAGATGCCCTGGGACGGCAAGACCTTCGGCAACCTGCTCGCGCGCGGGCCCTGGGTGGTCAAGGAGTACTTCAAGGGCGAGGGCGGGGATCCGCTCGTGTACGACGAGGACGGGGAGGGCTGGTTCCCCACGGGCGACGTCGCCACGATCGATCCCGACGGCTACATGCAGATCACCGACCGCAGCAAGGACGTGATCAAGTCCGGCGGCGAGTGGATCAGCACGATCGACCTCGAGAACCTGGCGATCGCCCACCCGGCGGTGGCCAATGCCGCCGTGATCGGGGTCCGGCATCCGAAGTGGGACGAGCGGCCGCTGCTGATCGTGGTGCCCAGGCCGGGCGCGCAGGTCACGCGCGAGGAGCTCCTCGCGCACTACGAGGGCAAGGTCGCCAAGTGGTGGATCCCCGACGACGTCCAGTTCGTCGAGGCCATCCCGCTCGGCGCCACCGGCAAGATCCTCAAGACGAAGCTGCGCGAGCAGTTCGCCGACTACCAGCTGCCGACCGCCTGAAAGGCCGCGCCCCGGCCACCGGCCGGGGCGCGCACCATGCACCGGGACGGGGCATGGCCAGCAGGCGTGGCGCGTAAAGGGAACTGCGGATGTCACGCATTTCCCCGCGCCAGCTAGACGCGGTTATGATTCCGAGTCCCCGGCGCACCGAGCCGTCGCGATGACAGGCCCGACCATCCGGGCCGGGCCAACGAGAGGAGACATCCCAAATGCGCAAGAGTCGCATCGCCACGTTTGCATTCGCCCTTGCATCTGCGTTCGCCGCATCGACCGCCGCTGCCGAAACGGTGAAGATCGCCTGGATCGATCCGCTGACCGGGTTCATGGCGCCAGTCGGCCAGAACCAGATCCGTAGCTGGCAGTACATCGCCGAGCTCGCGAGCAAGGAGGAGTGGGCCGGGAAGGGCATCAAGTTCGAGATGGTGCCCTTCGACAGCAAGCTGAGCACCCAGGAGAGCCTCACCGTCCTGAAGTCGGCCATCGACCAGGGCATCCGCTACATTGTCCAGGGCAACGGCTCGAGCGTGGCCGTGGCGCTGTCCGACGCGGTCACCAAGCACAACGAGCGCAATCCCGGCAAGGAGGTCGTCTACCTCAACTACGCCGCGGTCGACCCCGTGCTGACCAACGAGCGCTGCAGCTTCTGGCACTTCCGGATCGACATCAACGGCGACATGAAGATGGAGGCGCTCACCTCCTACATGGCCGAGAACAAGGACATCAAGAAGGTTTACCTGATCAACCAGGACTATTCCTTCGGCCAGGCGGTCGAAAAGGCCGCGGAGGAGTACCTCAAGCGCAAGCGCCCGGACATCCAGATCGTGGGCAAGGACCTGCACCCGCTCGCCAAGGTGCGTGACTTCTCCCCGTACATCGCCAAGATCAAGGCCGCGGGGGCCGACACGGTCATCACCGGGAACTGGGGTTCCGACCTGGCGCTCATGATCAAGGCCGCCAAGGACGCGGGCCTCGAGGCGAACTTCTATACCTACTATGCCGGCACCACCGGCGTGCCGACCGCCATGGGCGACGCCGGGGCCGACCGCGTCCGCATCGTGGCCAACTGGATCGCCAGCGATCCGCGCAGCACGGGCGACGAGATCGTCAAGGGCTTCAAGGCCAAGTACAACGACGACTACTACACCGCCCAGACGCACGCCGGCATCAAGATGCTCTCCGAGGCCATCAAGAAGGCCGGCTCGACCGACCCGGTCAAGGTCGCCTTCGCGATGGAGGGCCTGAAGTTCGAGTCGCTCAACGGCGAGCTCGAGATGCGGGCGTCGGACCACCAGATGCAGCAGCCGGTGTACATCGGCGTCTGGACCAAGGTCGACGGCAAGGAAGTGAAGTTCGACCAGGAGAACACGGGCTACGGCTGGAAGTCGCTCCAGCAGATCCCGGCCTACGTGGCCGCGCAGCCCACTTCCTGCCAGATGAAGCGTCCGGCCAAGCCCTGAGCCCGGACGTGGCGCCGGTGACGGCGCGCCTTCCCGCCCCGGTCCGCCGGGGCGCGCGGGCGCGCCCTCACCGGGCAATCCGCCGCCACTGACTTTCCGCGGCACGGCCAAACTCCCGCCCGGCGTCCCCCCATCGTGGAATTCTTCCTCATCTCATTGCTGAACGGCATCAGCTACGGGCTGCTGCTGTTCATGCTGGCCTCCGGCCTGACGCTCATCTTCAGCATGATGGGCGTGCTGAATTTCGCGCACGCCTCGTTCTACATGCTGGGCGCGTACTTCGCGTACCAGATCATGACCTCGCTCGATTCGGCGGTGCCGGGCATCGGATTCTGGGTCGCGCTGGTCCTCTCGCCCCTGCTGGTGGGCGTGCTCGGCGCGGTGGTCGAGCGCTACGGGCTGCGCCGGGTGCACAGGTGGGGCCACGTGCCCGAGCTGCTCTTCACCTTCGGCCTGACCTACATCATGGTGGAGATCGTCCAGATCATCTGGGGCCGCTCCACCGTTCCGTACGAAGTCCCGGAGGCGCTGCGCGGCTCGCTCTTTACGCTCTTCACCACGACCTTCCCGATCTACCGGGGGTTCATGATGGGCGTGGCGATCTTCATGCTGGTGGCCATCTGGCTGCTCCTCACCCGCACGCGCTTCGGCCTGGTCATCCAGGCGGCCCTCACGCATCCGGACGCGGTCGAGGCACTGGGGCACAACGTGCCGCGCGTCTTCATGCTCACCTTCGGCGGCGGCTGCGCGCTCGCCGGGCTGGCGGGCGTGATCGGCGGCAATGCCTACGTCACCGAGCCGTCGATGGGCGCCCAGCTGGGCACCATCCTCTTCGTGGTCGTCGTGGTGGGCGGCATGGGCTCGCTTGCCGGGGCCTTCTATGCGTCGCTGCTGATCGGGATCCTCCAGACGTTCGCGATCGGCCTCGACTGGTCCGGCATCGACCTCCTCGCGAAGATCGGCATCCAGGTCGACCGCGACACCTTCGGCTATTCGGTCTGGTCGCTGACGCTGCCCCAGATCGCCCTGATGCTTCCCTACCTGCTGATGGTCCTGATGCTGATCGTGCGCCCGCGCGGCCTGATGGGCACCCGGGAGAGCTGAGATGAAGGGCGTGGAGTTCCGCCGCATCGATCTCGGCATGTACGTGGCCTGGGCGGTCACCGTCCTGCTGCTCCTGGTGCTCCCCCTGTTCTTCTCGAGCGGCTTCGCGATCTCGCTGCTCTCGCAGATGGGCATCATGATCATCTTCGCCCTGTCCTACAACGTGATCTTCGGGCAGGGCGGGATGCTCTCGTTCGGGCACGCGGTGTACTCGGGGCTCGGCGCGTTCTTCGCGATCCATGCCATGAACTGGATCGGCGACGGGCGCCTGCCGCTGCCGATCGTGCTGGTTCCCCTGGTCGGCGGCGTCTTCGGTGCCCTCTGCGGCATCGTCTTCGGCTACGTCACCACCAAGAAGGCGGGGGTGCCGTTCGCGATGATCACGCTGGGCATCGGCGAGATGGTCCATGCGGCGGCGCTCATGTTCCCGGACTTCTTCGGCGGCGAGGCGGGCATCTCGTCCAACCGCGTGGTGGGGCCGACGTTCTTCGGCTACAACTTCGGCCCGGCGATCCAGGTGTACTACCTCATCGCCGCCTGGTGCCTGGTCTCGATGATCGCGATGTACGCGTTCTCGCAGACGCCCCTCGGCCGGATCTCGAACGCGGTGCGCGACAACCCCGAGCGGGCCGAGTTCATCGGCTACAACACGCAGTGGGTCCGCTTCCTCGTGCTCGTGGTCTCGAGCTTCTTCGCGGGAATCTCCGGCGGGCTGGCCGCGATCAACTTCGAGATCGTCAATGCCGAGCAGGTCTCGGCGATCCCGAGCGGTGCCGTGCTGCTGGCGACCTTCATCGGCGGGGCCATGTTCTTCTTCGGGCCGGTCATCGGCTCGGTCATCTTCATCCTGTTCGCGGTGGCGCTGTCCGAGTTCACGCCGGCTTGGCAGTTCTACCTCGGCATCTTCTTCATCCTGATGGTGATGTACGCCCCGGGCGGCGTCGCCTCGATCCTGCTGCTGAACCTGCGGGTGGCCGGGCACGGCCTGTTCCGCGCGCTGCGCATGCCCTACGTGAAGCTCCTCTTCGGCAGCCTGGTGCTGCTCGCCGGCGTCGTCATGATCGTCGAGATGGCCTACGGCCTGACGCTGTCCCTCGGCATCGGGACGACGGTCAGGCTCGCCGGCGTCGAGTTCGATGCCGCCACGCCGACGCCGTGGATCGTCGCGGTGGTCCTGCTGGTGGCGGGCGGCCTGCTCTTCGCGAAGGTGCGCAGGGACTTCATGAAAGTCTGGAACGCCGTCAACGAGGAGATCGAGGGCCGCCTCCGGCAGGCCGGGGGAGGTGCCCGATGAACGCGCTCGAGCTCGTGGGCGTCCACAAGAACTTCGGCAAGACCGAGATCATCCGGGGCGTGGACCTCGCGATCCCGGCCGGTGAGCGTCACGCGATCATCGGCCCGAACGGGGCGGGGAAATCCACGCTGTTCAACCTGATCTCGGGTCGCTTCCCGCTCACCAGCGGCACCATCCGGCTGCACGGCAAGGAAATCAGCGGGCGCAAGCCGTACGAGATCAACCGGATGGGGCTGTCGCGCAGCTTCCAGATCACCAACATCTTCCCGCGGCTGTCGGTGTTCGAGAACGTGCGCTGCGCCACGCTGTACTCGCTGGGCTACCGCTATTCGTTCTGGCGGCGCCTGTCGCGGCTGTCCGATGCGCGCGAGCTCGCCGAGGACATCGTCGAGCGCATCGGCCTGCGCTCGCGGCGCGATACGCCCGCTGGCACGCTCACCTACGCGGAGCAGCGCGCCCTCGAGATCGGCGTGACGCTCGCCTCGGGCGCGGACGTGATCCTGCTCGACGAGCCTACCGCCGGCATGAGCACCTCGGAGTCCGAGCGGATGGTCGAACTCATCCGCCGGGTCACCGAGAACAAGACGCTGGTCATGGTCGAGCACGACATGAGCGTGGTGTTCAACCTGGCCGACCGAATCACCGTGCTGGTGTACGGCCAGGTGATCGCGACCGACGTGCCGGAGCGCATCCGCAGCAACGCGGCGGTGCAGGAAGCCTACCTGGGCACCTCGCTGACGCATTCCTGAGCACCGCCATGGCCGAACCGTTCTTCGTCATCAGCGACCTCCACGCCTACTACGGCAAGAGCCACGTCCTGCACGGGGTGGACCTGCATGTCCGCAAGGGGGAGATCGTGAGCCTGCTCGGGCGCAACGGGGTGGGGCGCTCGACCACGGTCAAGGCCGCCATGGGCATGGTCCATGCCGAGGGCTCGGTGCGGTTCCGGGGCGAGGAGCTCCTGGGGCGCAAGCCCTACGAGATCGCCCATCTCGGGCTGGGCTACGTGCCCGAGAGCCGCGACATCTTCCCCGGCCTGACGGTCGAGCAGAACCTCCTGCTCGGCATGAAGGGCACGAAGCCGGGAACCTGGACCTTCGACGACATGTACCGGATGTTCCCCAGGCTCGCGGAGCGCCGCAACACGCCCGCCGGGGTGCTCTCCGGCGGCGAGCAGCAGATGCTCACATTGTGTCGTACCCTCATGGGTGATCCCGAGCTGATCATGATCGACGAGCCGACCGAGGGGCTGGCCCCGAAGATCGTCGAGCTGGTGGGGGAATACCTCCAGACGCTCAAGGACCGGGGCGTCTCGGTCCTTCTCGTCGAGCAGAAGCTCGCGATCGCGATGGACATCTCCCAGCGTGTCTACGTGATGGGACACGGCCGTATCGTTTTCGAGGGCACGCCGGCGGAGCTGCGCGCCAACGCCTCGGTCCGCAAGGAGTGGCTCGAGGTCTGACGACCCGGCCACCCGCCGCGCGGCCCGCCGGGGCCGCTTCCACGCAAACGGATGCCCGACTCCCTTCGATGGAGCCCCATGCCATGACGACTGCACGTTACTTCCAGCACGGCGACGTGGCCGTGATCACCATGGACAGCCCGCCGGTCAACGGACTCGGGGCTGCCCTGCGCCGGGCCATCGTGGATGGCCTCACGCGCGCCCAGCGCGATCCCACCGTCCGGGCAATCGTCCTCACCGGGTCCGGCCGCGGCTTTTCCGGCGGGGCGGACATTCGCGAGTTCAATACGCCCGCGGCGTTCGCGGAACCCACGCTGCACACTGTCATCCGGATCATCGAGGACTCGCAGGTCCCGGTCGTCGCCGCGATCCACGGGATCGCGATGGGCGGCGGGCTCGAGCTGGCGCTGGGCTGCCACTATCGCGTGGCCGCCCCGGGCGCGCAGATCGCGCTGCCCGAGGTCAAGCTGGGGCTGCTGCCGGGCGCCGGCGGCACGCAGCGCCTGCCCCGGGTGGTGCCGCTCGAGATGGCGGTCAACATGATCGTGAGCGGCAACGCGGTGGACTCGTCGAAGTTCGCCGGCACACGGCTCTTCGACGAAATGATCGAGGGCGACCTGGTGGAAGGGGCGATCGCGTTCGCCCGCAAGGTCGCCGCGCGAGGCGAGCTGCCGCGGGTGCGGGACCTGAAGGTCGAGTATCCGAACGCCGACGGCTACCTCCAGTTCGCCCGCAACACGGTGGCCACGGTGGCAAGGCAGTATCCGGCCCCCCGCAAGTGCATCGACGCGGTGGCCGCCGCGGTGAAGAAGCCCTTCGAGGAGGGCCTGGCCATCGAGCGCGCGGCCTTCTTCGAGCTGGTGCAGACGCCGGAGTCGCGCGCGCTGCGGCACGCCTTCTTCGCCGAGCGCGCGGCGAGCCGCATCCCCGACGTGCCGGAGGACACGCCGGTGCGCCCGGTCAAGGAGGTCGCCGTGATCGGCGCCGGGACCATGGGCGGCGGCATCGCGATGAATTTCGCCAACGCCGGCATTCCCGTGTACCTGCTCGAGATCGAGCAGGCGGCGCTCGACCGCGGCCTGGATACCATCCGTCGCAACTACGAGAACAGCGCGAAGAAGGGCCGCATCCAGCCGGCCGACGTCGAGAAGCGCATGGCGCTGATCCGGCCGTCGCTGTCCTACGAGGACATCAAGGAGGTCGATCTCGTCGTGGAGGCGGTCTTCGAGGACATGGACGTCAAGCGGGTCGTCTTCCAGAATCTCGACAAGTACGCGAAGAAGGGGGCGATCCTCGCGACCAACACGTCCACGCTCGACGTGAACCGGATCGCCGAGTTCACGCGCCGGCCGCAGGACGTGATCGGGATGCACTTCTTCTCTCCGGCCAACGTCATGAAGCTCCTGGAGATCGTGCGCGGCGACCAGACCGCGAAGGACGTCCTCGCCACGGTCATGAAGCTGTCGAAGACGATCCGCAAGACGGGCGTGGTCTCCGGCGTGTGCGACGGCTTCATCGGCAATCGCATGATCGAGCAGTACTCGCGCCAGGCGACCTTCATGCTCGACGAGGGCGCGAGCCCGGCCCAGATCGACCGGGCGATCGAGAACTTCGGCTTCGCGATGGGGCCGTTCCGCATGAGCGACCTCGCCGGCAACGACGTGAGCTGGTACATCCGCAAGCGGCGCTATGTCGAGCGCCCCGACTACAAGTACTCGGCCATCCCCGACAAGCTCTGCGAGCTCGGCCGCTTCGGGCAGAAGACGGGCGCCGGCTGGTACCGGTACGAGGCCGGCAGCCGCAGGGCCATCCCCGATCCGGTGGTCGAGGAGCTCATTGCGAAGCATCGCGAGGAGATCGGCATGACGCCGCGCAAGATCGGCGACGAGGAGATCGTGCAGCGCCTGGTGTTCGCGCTGGTGAACGAGGGCGCGAAGATCCTGGAGGAGGGCATCGCGCTGCGGGCCTCCGACATCGACCTGATCTACCTCACCGGCTACGGCTTCCCGATGTACCGGGGCGGCCCCATGCTGTATGCGGACGAGGTGGGCCTCTACAATGTGGTGCGCGCGATGGAGGGCTTCGCGGCCAATCCGCACGGCGATCCCGGCTTCTGGACGCCGGCGCCGCTGCTCGCGAAGCTCGCCGCGGAGAACAAGGGTTTCAACGACTGAACGACGGGCCGATGCCGCGGGATGCCCGCGGTGCGCCCGCACTGGAGCATAGCCATGCGTGAAGCCGTCATCGTCTCGACCGCCCGGACCGGGCTTGCCAAGAGCTGGCGAGGCGCCCTCAACATGACCCATGGCGCGACGATGGGCGGCCATGTCGTCAAGGCCGTGATCGAGCGCGCGGGGATCGACCCGGGCGAGGTCGACGACGTGCTCATGGGCTGCGCCATGCCCGAGGGCGCCACCGGGGGCAACATCGCCCGCCAGATCGCCCTGGCCGCCGGATGCCCGGTCAGCGTGCCGGGCGCGACCGTCAACCGCTTCTGTTCCTCCGGCTTGCAGACGATCGCGATGGCCGCCCAGCGGATCATCGCGGGCGAGGGCGATGTGTTCGTCGCCGGCGGCCTCGAGTCGATCTCCTGCGTCCAGAACGAATCCAACCGGCACATGGCCGAGGATCCCGGCCTGCTGAAGACCAAGCCGGAGATCTACTGGAGCATGCTGCAGACCGCCGAGCAGGTCGCGAAGCGCTACAACATCACCCGGGAGCAGATGGACGAGTACGGTGCCCGCAGCCAGCAGCGCGCCTGCGCCGCGGCCGAGGCCGGCAAGTTCGCCGACGAGATCGTCCCGATCACCGTGCGGATGGCGGTCGCCGATCCCGTCACGGCGCAGATGGTCACGCGCGAGGTCACGCTTTCCGACGACGAGGGCCGGCGGCCGGGCACGACGGTCGAGGCCATCAGCGGGATCAAGCCGGCGATGCCGGGCGGTACCGTGGCCGCGGGCAATGCCAGCCAGTTCTCGGACGGGGCCGGCGCCGTCGTGGTGATGGAAGCGAAGCTCGCCGAGAAGCGCGGCCTGAAGCCGCTCGGCGCGTTCCGCGGATTCGCGGTCGCGGGCTGCGAGCCGGACGAGATGGGCATCGGCCCGGTGTTCGCGGTGCCGAAGCTGCTCGAGCGCACCGGCCGCAAGATGGACGACATCGACCTCTGGGAGCTGAACGAGGCCTTCGCGGTCCAGGTCATCTACTGCCGCGACAAGCTCGGCATCCCGGACGAACGGCTCAATGTCAACGGTGGCGCGATCGCCGTCGGCCATCCGTACGGCATGAGCGGGCAGCGTCTCACCGGCCACGCCCTGATCGAAGGGCGTCGCCGCGGCGCGAAGTTCGCGGTCGTGACGATGTGCGTCGGTGGCGGCATGGGAGCGGCCGGGCTGTTCGAAGTCTTCTGAGCGGGTCCATGGCTGTCAATCCGAAGGGCTTTCCGTTCGAGATCCCGTTTCTCGACTGGCTCGACTTCCGCATGCACGAGGCGGAGATCGGCCACTCGCACTTCTCGCTGGAGCTGCGACCGCATCACCTCAACTCCTACGGCATGGCCCACGGCGGGCTGGTGCTGACCATGCTGGACATCTCGCTCGCCATGGCCGCCCGCTCGCTCGAGGTGCCGGTGCGCGGCCCCGACATGCCGGGCATGCTGACGGTGGAGCTGAAGACGACCTTCATGCGGCCCACCTATGGCGAAAAGATCCGGGCCGAGGGCCACTGCATCCATCGCACCCGGACGCTCGCGTTCTGCGAGGGGGAGGTCTACGATGGCGAGGGCAAGGTGGCGGCAAGGGCCAGCGGCACGTTCAAGTATCCGAGTCTGCGCAAGGAAGGAAGATGAGCGACACCAACAAGCAGTGGCACCTGGCCTCCCGGCCCAAGGGCATGCCGACCGAGGAGAACTTCCGTCTCGTCGAGGCGCCGATCCCGAAGCCGGGGGAGGGACAGGTGCTCGTGCGGCATCACTACATGTCGCTCGATCCCTACATGCGTGGCCGCATGGACGATGCGAAGTCCTATGCCGCCGCCCAGAAGCTCGACGAGGTCATGGGCGGGGGCACGGTCGGGGAGGTGATCGAGTCGCGTAACCCCGACTTCCCCGTGGGGCAGATGGTGGTGGGCGCCGGCGGCTGGCAGCAGTACGCCGTGTCCGACGGGCGCGACCTGCGCAAGATCGACACGGAAAAGGCGCCGGCGTCGGCATGGCTGGGCGCGGTCGGCATGCCCGGTGTCACCGCGTGGCACGGGCTGAACCGCATCATCGAGCCGAAGAAGGGCGAGACGATCGTCGTCTCGGCCGCCACCGGCGCGGTCGGCTCGGTGGTGGGCCAGCTCGCCAAGCGCCAGGGCTGCCGGGTGATCGGCATCGCCGGCGGCCCGGAGAAGTGCCGCATCGTGACGGAGGAGTACGGCTTCGACGCCTGCGTGGACTACAAGGCCGGGCGCCTGCACGAGGACCTGAAGGCGGCCGCTCCCGACGGCATCGACGGCAACTTCGAGAACGTCGGCGGAGAGGTCTTCGATGCCGTCCTCGCCCGCATGAACGCGTTCGGCCGGGTGGCCGTCTGCGGCCTTATCTCCGGCTATTCCGGCGAGCCGATTCCCTTGCGCAACGTCCGCTCGATCCTGGTCAACCGGCTGCTGGTACGCGGCTTCATCGTGTCGGACCACCAGGACTCCTGGCAGCCCGCGCTCACCGAGCTGGCCGACCTGGTGAGCAAGGGCGAGCTGCGGTATCGCGAAACCATTGCCGAGGGCATCGAGGCGGCCCCCGGCGCCTTCATCGGGCTGCTGCGCGGACGCAATATCGGCAAGCAGCTCGTCAAGCTCGTCTGAACCGGCGGGCCCGGCCGGCATGCGCGGTACCGGGCCCGTTGGCCGAATCGCCATGGCGGTGGCAGGAACACCCACGGAGGAGACATGAACGCACCCGAGAAATCGATCCGCTCGCAGGTGAGCGCGGAGGAATGGCAACTGCGGTGCGATCTCGCCGCCTGCTACCGGCTGGTGGCGATGTTCGGCTGGGACGACCTCGTCTTCACCCACCTCTCGGCACGGCTGCCGGGCCCGGAGCACCACTTCCTCATCAATCCCTACGGGATGATGTTCGAGGAGATCACCGCGAGCAGCCTCGTCAAGGTGGACATGGACTGCAAGCCGCTCCTGCCGACGCCGTATCCCGTCAACCCGGCGGGCTTCGTGATCCACAGCGCGATCCACCTGGCGCGCGAGGACGTGGTCTGCGTCATGCACACGCACACGCCGGCCGGGGTCGCCGTGTCCGCGCAGCGTGACGGCCTGCTGCCGATCTCGCAGCAGGCTTCCGTCGCGCTGGCCTCGCTCGCCTACCACGACTACGAGGGCATCGCGGTGCGCGACGACGAGAAGGCCCGGCTGCAGAAGGACCTCGGCAGCGCCAGCGCAATGATCCTGCGCAACCACGGGCTCCTCACGGTCGGCGCCACGGTCGCCGAAGCCTTCCTCGTGATGTACACGCTCGAGCGGGCCTGCCAGGTGCAGGTCCTCGCGCAGGCGGGCGGGGCGCCGCTGATCGATGTCGATGCGAGCGTGCTCGCCGGGGTGCGCGACGCGGTGCGCATCGTGAGCGCGGGCCGGACGGGCGGCGAGATCGCGTGGCCGGCGCTGCTGCGCAAGCTCGATCGCGTCAACCCCGGCTACGCGACCTGAGGCCGGCGGTGGGCGCGGGGATCCGCGACGGAAACTACGCCGACCTGGGCGACGGGATCCGGCTGCACTATGCGTGCGCCGGCCGGCAGGGCGAGCCGCTGATGCTCTTCCTGCACGGTTTCCCGGAGTTCTGGTACGCCTGGCGCGGGATGCTGCCGTACTACGGCCGCAGCCGCTTCGCCGTGGCGCCCGACCTGCGCGGCTACAACCTGTCGTCGCGCCCGGCCGAGGTGGAGCACTACCGGATCGGCCGGCTCATCGAGGACGTCGACCGCTTCATCAAGGCGCTGGGCTACCAGGATGCGATCGTCGTCGCCCACGACTGGGGCGGGGCGCTCGCCTGGTCCGTGGCGATCAGCCGGCCGCAGCTCGTCAGCCGGCTCGTCATGATGAACGCGCCGCATCCCGTGCCGTTCGCGCGGGCGCTCGCCCACGATCCCGCCCAGCAGGCCGCCAGCCAGTACATGAACTGGCTGCGCCGCCCGGGGTCCGAGGATGCGCTCGCCGCCGACGACTTCGCCCTGATGCAGAAGTTCCTGCGAGGGTTCTCTCGCACCGACTGGCTGGACGGCCCGACGCTGGCCGCCTACAAGGCGGCATGGGGGCAGCCGGGTGCGATCCGCGGCGGGGTGAACTGGTATCGGGCATCCCCGCTGCACCCGGCTACCGACACCGAGCCGGGCGCGAGCCGCCTCGAGCTGCGCGAGGAGGACTTCATCGTGCCGATGCCCACGCTGCTCGTCTGGGGGGAGCAGGACCAGGCCCTGCTGCCAGTCCTGCTCGAGGGCATCGAGCGGGTCGTGCCACAGCTGCGGCTGGTCCGGATTCCCGATGCCACCCACTGGCTGGTGCACGAGAAGCCGGAGCTGATCCGCGCGGCGATCGACGAGTTCCTGGGCGACTCCGCCTGAGGCGCCCGGCTTCCCGGGTTCCGGCCGTGTTCTTCCCGCGCGGCGGCGCCGCTACCGCTCGATGCGGAAGCGTTCGTCGCGCTCGCTGAAGCCGGCGGCCGGGGCACCGGGCGTGTTCCAGGATCGCTCGATGAACCGCGCTTCGCCGTCGCTGCGCACCTCGACGAGGGTGGAGGCGCGGGTGCCGTAGCCGCCCAGGCCCCCGTCGTCGCCGTTGGGCGCGATGAAGGCCGTCGAGAGATAACGTTCGCGCGCGATGCCGACACCCGAATCGGGCAGCAGGTGCTCGGGTGGAACGTCGCGGTCTAGCAGGGCATCGAACAGTTGCGCTTCGTAGTCCTCGGCGCGTCCCAGCGTCTCGGCGAGCCGCTGTCGCAGTCGCTCCACCTTGGGCCAGGGCGAGTCGAGCCGGTCGTTGGAGATGCCGTAGATGCCCGGATGCAGCTGGCGGGCCTCCCCGACATCGTTCACATACCAGGCGTCCGGCGCGTACCCGAGCTCGAAGAGCAGGAGGTTGAAGCCGCCGTATTCGGCGCCCTGGCGCGCGATCCGGCGGGCGTAGGCCTCGGCCGGCTCCTCGCCGCGCACGAAGTCGGCGACGAGGCTGCCGCGCGAACGCGGCGCCTTGGCGGGAATGCCGCTGCGATGGTTGGTGACCGCCGCGACGCGGCCGCGGCGCGACACGGCCAGCCATGTGCCACCGGCGAGGGCGTCACGTCCGCCGAAAACGTCGCGCGCGTCCGTCCACCAGTGCGCCGGCTCGGTCGGCCGCGAATAGTACTCGTCACGGTTGCTGGCCAGGCGAAGCAACGGCCCGCCGCGCGAGGCCAGGTCGAAGGCAAAGGCGATCAGGCACACGAGGCGTCGCTCGGCATCTCGAATATCTCGACCTGGATGGGGCCTTCGCGCAAGTCGTCGAGACCGGCCGACGTGGCGGCCTCGGCGCGCGTGGCGAGCACGGTGGCGGCATCGAATCCCGCGGAGAGCTCGTAGCACTCGAGCCAGGTGCGTTGGCCGGGCGCCTCCTCGTGCCGGTGGCCGAAGCGCGCGGTCACGCCATCGCCGAGGCGTACGCGCAGGGCTGCCTGCATCGACCGGAGCGCCGCATCGACGCGCTCGTCGTCGGCCGGCCGCGCCTTGAAGTAAACGAAGATGACGATATCGCGCATGGGTGGATCCCCCTCAGTTGGCCGGCGCCGCGGGCTCCGGCACGTCATAGGGCAGTTCGGCGGGCTCGAGCGGTTGCCCGGCAACCCGGAGCGCGGCATCGCCGGCGGCCTGCATGCGGTACTCGACCAGCAGGGCAACGCCCCCGGCGGGGTCCGGAGCGGAAAGCACGACGCTGCCGACCTCGGCATCGCCGGCCTGGACCGGAGCGCCCGGGGCCCAGGCGGCCTCGTCGGCCGGGCGGGTCGCCAGCCGCGCGGCGAACATCCGGCGCTTGAGCTTGCCGAGGTACTGCGTGCGCGCGACGACCTCCTGGCCCGGGTAGCAGCCCTTGCGAAAGCCGACGCCTTCGACCAGCTCGTAGTTGATCATCTGGGGAACCCAGGCTTCGCGCGTGGCCGCAGTGACCCGCGGCACGCCCGAGAGGACCTCCAGCCAGCGATCGACGTCGGCCGGTACCCGGACAAGCCGCTTGCCGAGCATGGCGGCGACATCGGCGGCCCACCCGGCCGGGCCGGCGAGCATCCAGCGCCTGACGGTCGTGCCGTTCGCCGTGACGGGGGCAAGCCCCAGGACGCAGGCATCCTCGCGCCAGGCGACGCGGCCGGCCGCCGGAGCCTCGAGGCCCAGGTCGGCGATGGCCTGCGCAGCGGCCTCGCCATAGGCGCCGAGTACCTCGAAGGCATCGCCCCGGTCGTGGATCTTCAGCTTCGAACGCAGCACGTACATGGACAGCCGCTTCGCCGCGTCCGCGAGATTGTCGCGGCTGGTGAGCAGGCGAAAGCCGGCGGCCGAGCGTGCGAGGACGAAGGTGGAGAACAGGCGGCCCTTGGGCGTGCAGTGGCCGCCGAGCCCGATGCCGTCCGGCGCGATCGCCGCGACATCGCTGGTCAGTTGCGCCTGCAGGAAGGCCTCGGCCTCCGGGCCCTCGGCGTCGATGCAGCCCCAGTGGGGCAGCGACGCGAAGCTGCCGCTGGCGACCGCCGCGGGATCGATCGTCGGGGCGGCCGTGGGGGATAGGTGGGTCATCCTCGGTATTATAGGAAGTCCCCGGACTCCTCGACCCGCATGAAGCGACTGCTGCTGGCACTCGTCATCGTCGTGGCCGCAGCGGCCGCGGCCGCAGGCTGGCTCTGGCACCAGTATGGGCACGCGCCGCTGGAACTCGCGAACGAACCCACCGTTGTCACGATCGCCCGGGGATCGGGCGGCGTCGCCATCGCCCGCCAGCTGCGGGAGGCCGGTGTCGACGTCGAGCCCCTGCTGCTGCGCGCGGCGCTGCGCCTGCGCGGCGACGGGGCCCGGATGAAGGCGGGCACCTACGAGATCCCGGCCGGCACCACGCTCGAGCGCCTGCTCGACCGGATGGTGGCGGGCGACGTCGTCCTGGAGGAGATCCGGATCCCCGAGGGCTGGACCTTCCGGCAGCTGCGCGCCGCGATCGATGCGCATCCGGCGCTCGCACACGACTCGCGCGACCTCCCCGACAAGGAAGTCCTCGAGCGGCTCGGCCTGCCGTACGATCACCCCGAGGGCCTGTTCTTCCCGAACACCTATCGCTTCACACGCGGTGCGAGCGATTTCGAGGTGCTCGGCCACGCCGCGGAGCTCATGCGCGGCCGCATCGATGCCGCCTGGGCGCAGCGCGCTCCGGACCTGCCACTGGCGAATCCCTACGAGATGCTGATCCTTGCGTCCATCATCGAGAAGGAAACCGGGCTGGAGGAGGACCGGCGCCGGGTGGCCGGCGTCTTCGTGAACCGGTTGCGGATCGGCATGATGCTGCAGAGCGATCCCACCACGATCTACGGCATGGGCGAGAAGTTCGACGGCAACCTGCGCCGGCGGGACCTGCGCACCGACACGCCGCACAACACGTACACGCGGCCGGGCCTGCCGCCAACCCCCATCGCGCTGCCGGGCGAGGCCTCCCTCATGGCGGCGGCCAACCCGGCCGAGACGCGCGCCCTCTATTTCGTCTCGCGCGGCGACGGCAGCAGCGAGTTTTCCGAGACGCTCGAGGCCCACAACCGAGCGGTGCGCGAATACCAGCTGAGGCGGCGCGCGCCCGGGGGCGCGTCGCAGTGAGGGGCCGGTTCATCAGCTTCGAGGGCATCGACGGGGCCGGCAAGAGCACCCATCTCGACTGGTATGCCGAACAGCTGCGACGGACGGGCAGGGAGGTGCTGCTCACGCGCGAGCCCGGTGGCACCGAGCTCGCCGAAGCCCTGCGCGAACTGCTGCTCGGCCAGGCGATGGATGCGCTGACCGAACTGCTGCTCATGTTCGCGGCCCGCCGGGACCATCTCGAGCGCCGGATTCGCCCGGCGCTCGCCAGCGGCACCTGGGTGGTCTGCGACCGATTCACCGACTCCACGCTCGCCTACCAGGGCGCGGGGCGGCAGGGGCCCGAAGAGCGCATCCGGGCGCTTGCCGGATGGGTCCATCCGGATCTCTGGCCCGACCGCACCTATCTTTTCGACCTGCCCGCCGACGAGGCGCTGCGGCGCCGCGCGAAGGCCCGTGCGGCCGACCGCTTCGAGGCGGAGGACCTCGCGTTCTTCGAGCGGGTGCGTGCCGGTTACCGGGCCCAGGCCCGCGCCGAGCCGGACCGCTTCCTGGTGATCGATGCGAGTCAGGAAATTGATCGCATTCGGTCCATACTTGCGGCGGATTGCGCCAGGATGCGATGAAATATCCCTGGCATGAGGCCGAACTCGTGCGCCTGCTCGCAGCGCGGGCGACCCTCCATCATGCGTTGCTGATCGAGGGCCAGCCCGGCATCGGCAAGCAGGATTTCGCGCTTGCCGTCGCCGGCGCCCTGCTGTGCGAGTCCACCGGGCCCGACGGACGCGCCTGCGGCCGCTGCCTCGCCTGTGGCTGGTTCCGGGAGGGGAGCCATCCGGATTTCCGCTGGGTCCGCCCCGAGGCGCAGGACCCCAACTTCGTGCCCACCCGGGACCGCAAGCCCAGCCGCCAGATCCGGGTCGAGCAGATCCGGTCGGTCTCGGGCTTCGTGAGCATCGGGACGCACCGGGCGGGTCGCAAGGTGGTCCTGGTGGAGCCGGCGGAGACCATGAACGCCGTGTCCGCCAACGCCCTGCTGAAGACGCTCGAGGAGCCGCCCGGCGACACCGTCTTCCTGCTCGTGTGCGGCCATCCCGACGCGCTGCCGGCCACCGTGCGTTCCCGCTGCCGCCGGATCCCGCTCGTCACTCCCCCCGCGGCGCAGGCGGCCGAATGGCTGGCGACGCAGGCCGGCATCGGCATCGAGGAGGCGGCGACCTGGGTGGCCGCCGCCGGCGGCGCGCCGCTGCAGGCGTTGCGACTCGCCGAACCCACCGGAGCCACCGCCCATCGGGCGGTGCTGGAAACGCTC
>CAZDYQ010000021.1:0-38473 GCA_964509685.1 uncultured Burkholderiaceae bacterium | reverse complement strand
AGACCGCGGCTCGCAAGCCGGCGGCGAAGAAGACCGCGGCGAAGAAGACCGCGGCTCGCAAGCCGGCGGCGAAGAAGACCGCGGCCAAGAAGAGCACGGCCCGCAAGCCGGCCGCCAGGAAGCCCGCGGCGAAGAAGGCCACGGCCCGCAAGCCCGCCGCCCGCAAGACGGCGGCGGCTCCCGCATGGCCGTTCCCGACGAGCAGCAAGCCCTGAGCGCGTGAGCGCCCAGGGTTCGTAAGGTGAACCCGGGGTTGCCGGCAGGATTGGCAACCCGACTCGCTTTGGTCCCGGGCCCCGCGCGGTCCCGGGACTTTTTTGCGCCGCATGAACGCCGCGTCGCGGGCGTGCTCACGCATGCTTTGTGCGAGAATTCCCGACACCGCAGGCGCCCGGCTTGCATCCGATTTCGCGGGCCGCCCCAAGCATACCCCTGAAGCAAACCGCCGAGTCCCCCTGCCGATGTCCCAGACCTTGTGGTTCCTCGTCGAGACGCTTGCAAGCCTGCTCGCGACCGCCTGCATCCTGCGCGCCTACATGAACTGGGTGGGCGTCATCTCGCGCGACCCCATCGGCCAGTTCGTGATCGCGGTGACCGACTGGCTCGTGCGACCCCTGCGCAAGGTCATCCCGGGGGCGCGCGGCATCGACTGGGCGAGCGTGGCCGCCGGTGCGCTCGTCGCCCTCGTGCTCGCCCTGCTGTACCTGTCGATGCTCGGGCGGCTGGGCCCGGCGGCTATCGGCGCGGCGGTCGTCTTCGCGATCTACTACCTGCTCAAGTGGTCGCTGTACCTGCTCATGGGGGTCGTGCTCCTGTCGGCCATCCTCAGCTGGGTCAATCCCCATGCGCCGATCGCGCCGACGCTCAATGCGCTCACCCGGCCCTTCCTCGCGCCGGTGCGCCGGATCATTCCCCTCGTGGGCGGCGTGGACCTCTCGCCGCTGGTGATCCTGATCGTCGTCCAGGTGCTGCTCGGCTTCCTTGCGACCAGCTTCGTGCCGGGCATGTTGCGCCTCATCGGCGGCTGAAGGCCGCCCGCCCCGGTTTCGCGATGCCGCAATGGCTGTCGGGCTCGGCGGGCCGATGGCGGCTTCGCCTGCATGTGCAGCCGGGTGCCTCGCGCACCGCGGTGCAGGGCGAGCACGACGGCTGCCTGAAGCTCGCGGTCGCGGCCCCGCCCGTGGACGGCAAGGCCAACGATGCCATCCTCAAGTGGTTCGCCAGGCGGCTCGGCGTGCCGCGCTCGGCGCTTCGCATCGCGGCGGGCGCGAGCGGTCGGCGCAAGACGCTGCTGGTGGAGGCGGACCTGCCGTCGGCAGTCTTCGAATCGCTCGCTGGCGACTGATCGCGCGTCGATGCGCGGCGGCTCCGCTCCGGCGAGGCGCCTCGAGTCCGGCGCGCCGTCCTACCAGGGGCGTTCGCCCCAGACCCGTTCGTAGCGCTGCGCGACCGTCTCGCGGTCGATCGTATGGTTCTGCGGACCCTGGCATTCGATCTTGATCGCGCCCATCAGGCTGCCGAGGCGCGCGCAACGCAGCCAGTCCCAGCCGTTCGCCAGGCCGTAGAGCAGGCCGCCGCGGTAGGCGTCGCCGCATCCGGTCGGATCGACCGCGGCGCTCACCGGCGCCGCCTCGACCGGCGCGCGGTCGCCCGCGTGATACAGCACGGAGCCTTCGCCGCCCCGGGTGACGATCAGCGCGTCGACCTTGCGCGCGATGTCCTCCTCGCTCATGCCGGTCCGCTCGACCAGCATGGCCGCCTCGTAGTCGTTGACCACCACCGCGGTGGCGGCCTCGACGAACTCCCGCAGCTCGGCGCCGTCGAACATCGGCATGCCCTGGCCGGGATCGAAGACGAAGGGAACGCCGGCGTCGGCCAGGCCACGGGCATGCTCCATCATGGCCTGCTTGCCGTTCGGCCCGACGATGCCCCAGCAGGCCGGCAGCGCCGAAGCGACGCTCACCCGGTGCGCGACCGACATCGCGCCGGGATGGAAGGCGTTGATCTGGTTGTCGGCGAGGTCAGTGGTGATGAAGGCCTGCGCGGTGTAGTGCGACTCCTCCACGCGGATCGCGCTGGTGTCGATGCCCATCGCCCGCAGGCGCTCGACATACTCGGCGGCGTCGTGGCCGACGGCCGCGAGGATCACCGGCTCGCCGCCGAGCCCGCGCAGGTTGTAGGCGATGTTGGCGGCGCAGCCGCCGTACTCGCGCTTGAGCCGCGGCGTGAGGAACGAGATGTTCAGCACGTGCGCGCGGTCCGGGAGGATGTGGTCCTCGAAGCGGCCGTCGAACACCATGATCGTGTCGAAGGCCACGGAACCGCTGACGAGGATGCGGCGCGAGCCGGGGTGGTTTCGGGAATCGCTCAAAACTTGCTCCGGTACCGCTCAGGGATAGAACAGGATGGCTCGATAGCCGCTGGGGACGACCTCGTCGATGGCGATCTCGAGGGAGACCGATTCCTCGGCGTTGCCCGGGAAGCCTTCCTCGAGCCGCCCGCCGGCCTGGTAGTCGCTCGGCAGCAGGACCTTGCTCGCCACCACGCCGCCGAACGCGTCGGTGAGCGTGAGCTCGATGGCCGGCCATTGCACCGGGTGCGATGCGCGGTTGCGCAGCACCGCGTCGAGCTTGTAGACGCCGGCCGGCCCGGCTCCGGCAAGCTCGAACGACTCGATCGTCAGCTTGCCGGGCAGTCGCGGCAGTTCGATCGACAGCCCGAGCGGCGCGCCGAGCGCCGACAGGATGGGTCGCACCGCCGGGATGCGGGCGGCCAGGAGGTCCCGCGAGCCCAGCGCGAGCTGCAGCGCGAGGAGCACGCCGAGGGCGGCCACGGCGATGGCGAGCCGGCGACGCGCGGCGGGCGACGTGGCGCCGGCTCGCGGTCGCGCGAAGGCGCCGCCGAAATCGTCGATGAATTCCTCTGGCCGGCCGGGTTGGGCGAGGATCGCGGTATCGCCGTCGCGCTCGCGTCGTCGACGCCGGTGCTCGCGGCGGCGTTCCCGTTCTTCGTCGCGACTGCCATCGCGCCGCTGGGCGCCATCGACGCGACCCTCGGGCCCGGCTTCGGGTTCGTCGTCCCGCCGCGCCGAGCGGGCGTGACGCGCGGTGTCGTCGTCATGCGCGGCATCGGCGGCCGGCGCATCGACGGCGGGCGAAGCGGGGGGGCGGACCGGCGGCTCCGGTTCGACTCGCTGCGGCGGTTCCGGCCGGTGCGATCCGGGGCCCGGACCCATGCGCGGCGCGTCGCCGCGCGGGTCGCCGATGACCGTCTCGGGCAGGAAGAACGCCGTCTTCAGGTCGGGCGATTCGGCGCTCGGCGCCGCGGCCGTCGGTCGAGGCGCGGTGCGCGGCTCGCTGACGTAGCGCAGGTTGTCGATGCCGGAAAAGACATGCTGGCAGACGCCGCAGCGGACCAGGCCCTTGCGCAGCTTCAGCTGGTCGGGGACGACCTTGAAGCTCGTCTGGCATTGGGGGCAGGTGGTCGCGAGCGCCATCGGGCGAGGGGCTGGTCAGGGGTACGGGAGGACCCGGCGATCATGCCTGCCTGGTACCACGCAGGCAAGCCCAGCCTTCGTCGACCTGGTCCACCTCGATGCGGCAGCGTGGGTAGCATGCCGCGACCTCGTCGACCTGCCGCTCGAGCAGGCCGGCCAGCAGCAGGGTGCCGCCGGGCCGAACCAGGCCCTCGAGCATCGGCGCGAGCAGCTTGAGCGGATTGGCGAGGATGTTGGCGAGCACGATGTCGGCCGGCGCAGGGGCGGGGTCCCGGCTGCTGCGGATCTCGAGCACGACCCGGTTGGCCTTCGCATTCGCGGCCGTGCTGGCGAGCGCCTGGTCGTCGATGTCGATCGCGACGACCTCGCGCGCGCCGAGCCGGGCCGCCGCGATCGCGAGGATGCCCGACCCGCAGCCGTAGTCGATCACGCGCAGGCCGGGCGGCATCGCGCGTTCGATCCAGCGCAGGCACATGCGCGTCGTCGGATGGCTGCCGGTGCCGAAAGCGAGCCCCGGGTCCAGCACGATGCTGCGCGCGAGGTCGGCCTCGGCGACCGGATGCCAGCTCGGCGAAATGCGCAGGCGCGGACCGATCTCGATCGGGGAGAACTGCGCCTGGGTCTCGCCTACCCAATCGCGTTCGGCGACGGCCCGCCGCTCGCTGCGCTCGGGCACCGGCTCGCCGGCGATGGACGCGGCCTGCGCGAGCAGCGCGACGCCGGCGAGGGGGTCCGCCGGATCGCCCTCCAGCAGGACGCGCAGCCGCGAGCGCCGCCAGCCCGGGGCGGGCGGCGGTTCGCCCGGCTCGCCGAAGATCGGCCGCTCGGACTCGCCGTCGGCATCCGCATCCTCGACCTGGACCGAAAGCGCGCCGGCGGCGAGCAGGGCATCGCTCCAGGCGTCGACCCGCTCGCCGGCGACGATGAATTCGAGCTCGATCCAGGCGCCGCTCATTGCAGCCCGGCGAGCTTCTTCTCGAGGTAATGGATCGACGTGCCGCCGGCGACGAAGTTCGCGTCGAACATCAGCTCGCGATGCAGGGGCAGGTTGGTCTGGATGCCTTCGACCGCCATTTCCGACAGCGCGATCCTCATCCGGCGCAACGCCTGCTCGCGGGTGTCGCCGTAGGTGAGCACCTTGCCGATCATCGAGTCGTAGTAGGGCGGGACGAAATAGCCGGTGTAGACGTGGCTGTCCACCCGGATGCCGGGGCCGCCGGGCGGATGCCAGCCGGTGATGCGGCCGGGCGAGGGCACGAAGCGGTACGGATCCTCCGCATTGATCCGGCATTCGATCGCATGACCGCGCAGGACGACGTCGCGCTGGCGCAGCGACAGCTTCTCGCCCGCCGCGATGCGGATCTGTTCCTGCACCAGGTCCACGCCGGTGATCAGCTCGGTCACCGGATGCTCGACCTGGATCCGCGTGTTCATCTCGATGAAGTAGAACTCCCCGTCCTCGTAGAGGAACTCGAACGTGCCCGCGCCCCGGTAGCCGATCTTGCGGCAGGCCTCGGCGCACCGGGCGCCGATCTTGTCGATCAGGCGTCGCGGAATGCCGGGCGCCGGCGCCTCCTCGATGATCTTCTGGTGGCGCCGCTGCATCGAGCAGTCGCGCTCGCCCAGGTAGATCGCGTTGCCGTGCTCGTCGGCGAGCACCTGGATCTCGATATGGCGCGGGTTCTCCAGGTACTTCTCCATGTACACGGCCGGGTTGCCGAACGCTGCGCCGGCCTCGGCTCGCGTCATCGACACCGCGTTGAGCAGGGCGGCCTCCGTGTGCACGACGCGCATGCCGCGCCCGCCGCCACCGCCCGCCGCCTTGACGATCACCGGGAAGCCGATCTCGCGGGCGATCCGCGTGATCTCGGCGGGATCCTCGCCGAGCGCACCCTCGGATCCGGGCACGCAGGGCACGCCCGCGGCCTTCATGGTGTCCTTGGCCGAGACCTTGTCGCCCATCAGGCGGATCGTCTCGGGGCGCGGGCCGATGAACACGAAGCCGCTCTTTTCCACCCGCTCGGCGAAGTCGGCATTCTCGGAGAGGAAGCCGTAGCCGGGATGGATCGCCTCGGCGTCGGTCACCTCGGCGGCGCTGATGATGGCCGGAATGTGGAGATAGCTGTCGCGCGAGGGCGGCGGCCCGATGCAGACCGACTCGTCGGCGAGCTTGACGTACTTGGCCTCCGTGTCCGCCTGGGAGTGCACGACCACCGTCTTGATGCCGAGCTCTCGGCAGGCGCGCTGGACGCGCAGGGCGATTTCGCCGCGATTGGCGATCAGGATCTTTTCGAACATCAGGGTTTCCCGGGGATCGCCCCGTCGGCGGCGCAATGCGCCGCCGGCGAAGCGCTCATTCGATCACGAACAGGGGTTGGCCGAACTCGACCGGCTGGCCATTCTCGACCAGGATCGCCTTGATGCGGCCCGACTTGTCCGCTTCGATCTCGTTGAGCAGCTTCATCGCCTCGATGATGCAGAGCGTGTCGCCTTCGGAGACGGTGTCGCCCACCTGGACGAAGGGCTCCGCCCCGGGCTGGGGCGCGCGATAGAAGGTGCCCACCATGGGCGAAAGGACGACGTGTCCCTCGGGTACCGCGGGCGCGGCGGCGGCCTCGCCCGCGGCGGGTGCCGGGGCCGGCGCCGCCGGGGCGGGGGCGACGGGCACCTGCGGCATCATGGGGGCGGGCATCGCGTGATAGCTGATCGGCGCGGGCGGTGGCGGTGGCGCCTTCACGATGCGCACCTGCCCGTCGCCTTCGGTGATCTCGAGCTCGGAGATGTTCGATTCGGCGACGAGGTCGATCAGCGTTTTCAGTTTCCTGAGGTCCATCGGGTGTGCTCCCTGTCTTGCATTCGTTGCCTCGCACCGCCGCCGATGCGGGCCGGCGCGGGCGTGGGTCGGGTCCGGGCGGAGGATGCGGGGCTTTGCTCGCCTCTGCGTCAGGCCTGCTCGAGCCCGGCCAGGCCGGGCCAGTCGGCGCCCTCGAGCCGCGCCATCGCGTACTCGAGCGCGAGTCGGTAGCCGGAGGGCCCCAGTCCGGCGATCACGCCCTCGGCGAGGTCCGCGAGGAAGGAACGGCGCCGGAACGCCTCGCGCCGGTGCACGTTCGAGAGGTGGACCTCGATGAACGGTATCGCCACCGCCGCGAAGGCGTCGCGGATCGCGACGCTGGTGTGGGTATAGGCGCCCGGGTTGATGATGACGAAGCCCACGCCCGCGTCGCGGGCTGCATGGATCCGGTCGACGATCGCGCCCTCGTGGTTCGACTGGAACGCCGCGAACGCGTGGCCGCGTTCGGTCGCCAGGCGCCCGAGTGCGCGGTCGATCTCGGCAAGCGTGGTACGGCCGTAGACCTCCGGCTCGCGCGTGCCGAGCAGGTTCAGGTTGGGGCCGTGGATCGCCCAGATGACTTTGGACATGGGGGCTCGGCGAGGCTGCCGGCTTGAGTGAAATTAGACGAATTTGACCGCAATTAGACGAAGATGTCTACATTTTTGCGACAAATGTCAGCTTTTGTTGCAACGGTGTTGCGCAGGTGCCGCGTGGGGCGCGGCGGCGTGCCGGTCAGGCGGGGGCGCTGGCGGCCTCGATCACGCCGCGCAGCGCCGGCTCGCTGAAGCGGCCGAGCACCCGGGTACGGACGGTGCCGGATCGATCCACCACGACGGTGAAGGGCAGGCCGCCCTGGGTGTTGCCGAGGGCGCGCATCCACTCCAGGGCCGAGCCGCTCGCAACCAGCAGAGGGTAGCTCACCGGGTACTTCTCGGCAAATCGGCGAATGTTCGCATCCGAATCGATGCCGATGCCGATGACTTGCACCCCGCGGGGGCCGAGATCCTCCTGCATCGCGGAGAGCTCAGGCATTTCCTCGATGCAGGGGGCGCACCATGTGGCCCAGAAATTCAGGACGACGGTCCGACCGCGGAAGCGCCCGAGTTCGACCGGCTCGCCCGACAGGCCCGGCAGGGACAGCCCGAAGATCGCTTCCACGGCGGGATCGGGCGCCGCACCCTCGTCCCTCGAGAAGTGGCGCAGGCCGAGCCACAGCCCCGCCGCCGCGGCGGCGATACCCGCGCCCGCGCCCAGCACGAGCCGGCGGCCGTTCATGGGCGCGCCCCGCCCGGCGGGGTGCCGGGCCCGGTCCAGTCGTCGGGTCCGTCACCGGGTTCCTCGCCCGTCCGCGCATGCGCCTCGGCTTCGGCCATGCGAGCGAGCAGCGCCTGCCGGTTGCCGCGCTGCGCACCGCGCGCGCCGCTGGCGCGCAGCGCGCCGCGCAGGTCGTCGCGCAGGTACAGCGACAGGAGGACCGGCTCGTCCTGCCAGTAGAAGGCGAGCGTCTCGACCTCGGAATCGTCGCGCAGGTGCTCCATGGTCGTGGTCTCGTAGTCGACGCGATGGTCGAGCAGCGCGATTCCCACTTCCTTCGCGTTGTCGTGGAAGACCTGCACATGGATCGGCGCATGCTCGGCGACGATGCCCTTCCACACGGCGCCGGTCAGGTAGGGGTCGAACGGCTCGAGCCACTTCATGAGGGAGGCGGCCGCCAGGCGACGGCGTCGGACCCTGGCCTCGTGGCCGTCGTCGAACAGCGCGAGATGCTCGGCGAGCGCCTCGTCGATGAGCTCGTTGTCGGGCAGCGCGGCCGCGGGCGGACGATTGCGCCCTGTGATCTCGCGGGCGGCCTTGCGCTTGGCGGCGCCATAGTCGAGGCCGGCGTCGGCGACGAGCCGCGCCGCGAGGCCGGCGATCTCGCGCCGGATGGATTCGGGGAAACTGCTCACGGGCATCGGGCGGGAGGGGCGCTCCGTTAGAATCCCGATTCTACCGGACCCTCCCCGGCGACCCGGCGAGCCCATGCACATCCACATCCTCGGCATCTGCGGCACCTTCATGGGCGGCATCGCGGCGATCGCCCGGCAGGCGGGGCATCGCGTCACCGGCTGCGACGCGAATGTCTATCCCCCGATGAGCGACCAGTTGCGCGCGCTCGGCATCGAGCTGATCGAGGGCTACGAGGCCGGCCAGCTCGCGCTGCGGCCCGACCTCTGGGTCGTCGGCAACGTCGTGACGCGGGGCAACCCGCTCATGGAGGCCATCCTCGAGCGGCGCGAGCGCTACATCTCCGGGCCGCAGTGGCTGGCCGAGCAGGTGCTGGCCGAGCGCTGGGTGCTCGCGCTTGCCGGCACCCACGGCAAGACCACCTGCGCGTCCATGCTCGCCTGGGTGCTCGATCGCGCGGGGCTCGCGCCGGGCTTCCTGATCGGGGGCGTGCCGATCGGGTTCCCGGTCTCGGCGCGCCTGGGCGAGGGCGAGCACTTCGTGATCGAGGCCGACGAATACGACACGGCCTTCTTCGACAAGCGCTCGAAGTTCGTGCACTACCGGCCGCGCACGGCGGTGCTGAACAACCTCGAGTACGACCACGCCGACATCTTCCCCGACCTCGCCGCGATCGAGACCCAGTTCCATCATCTCGTGCGCACGGTGCCGCGCAACGGCCTCATCGTGCGGCCGGCCGATTCCGAGGCGCTCGACCGCGTGATCGCGCGCGGCCTGTGGAGCGCGCTCGAGACCACGGGTCCCGGCGGGCAGTGGCAGGCCCGCGACCTCGTGGAGCGGCCGGACGCCAGCGAGTTCGAGGTGTGCTTCGAGGGTCGCGGCCTGGGCCGGGTGCGGCTCGCCGCCGCCGGCGAGCACAACCGCGCCAATGCGCTCGCGGTCGTCGCGGCGGCTCGCCATGCCGGGGTCGAGCCGTCCGTGGCGATCGAGGCGCTGTCGAGCTTTCCCGGCGTGCGGCGTCGCCTCGAGACGCGCGGCGAAGTCGGCGGCATCGGCGTGATCGACGACTTCGCCCACCATCCCACCGCCATCGCGACGACGATCGCCGGGCTGCGCGCCCGGATGGGGGGCGAGGGCCGCATCCTCGCGGTGCTCGAGCCGCGCTCCAACACGATGAAGCTCGGCGTGATGCGCTCCGCGCTGGCCGGCAGCCTCGCCGACGCCGACCTGGTCTTCTGCTACGCGGGCGGGATCGACTGGTCGCCGGCCGAGGCGCTTGCGCCGCTCGGCGCGCGCGCCTCGGTGCACGAGGACATCGATGCAATGGTCGCCGCGATCGCGCGCGCGGCGCGGGCGGGCGACCGCATCCTCGTGATGAGCAACGGCGGCTTCCAGGGCATCCACGACCGCCTCCTGGACACCCTTCGCGCGCACGCTGCCGCGGGCCCGTCATGAGCGATCGCGCGGCTTCGACCCGACTCGCGGGGCGGATCGTCTACCTGCACGGCTTCCGTTCCTCGCCGCAATCCTTCAAGGCGCGGATGATCGCCGCGCGCCTCGCCGAGCTCGGGCTGGCGGAGCGCTTCGTCTGCCCGCAGCTGCCGCCGTCGCCCGCCGCCGCGCTCGCGCTGGTGGAGGAGCGCATCGCACCGGGCCCGGACGATGTCCTCGTCGGAAGCTCGCTCGGCGGCTTCTATGCGACATGCCTCGTCGAGCGCGGCAGCTGCCGGGCGGTGCTGCTCAACCCGGCGGTCCATCCCGCGCGCGACCTGCGCGGCTACGTCGGTCCCCAGACGATGTACCACGGCGGCGAACCGTTCGTCTTCGAGGCCCGCTACATCGACGAGCTCGCCGCCATGGCGCCGAGGGGTATCTCGGATCCGGGCAGGTACTTCCTCATCGCCGCCAAGGGCGACGAGCTGCTCGACTGGCGCGAGATGGTGGCCGCCTACCCGGGCGTGCGCACCCGCCTGATCGAGGGCGGCGACCACGGGTTGTCCGACTTCGCGACCTACCTGCCCGAGGTGCTCGAGTTCGCCGGCATCCGGCCCGCATGAGGCTTTCGCGGGAGAAGTGCCGGGCGGGTCGCGCACCGGCCCGGCACCCCTTCCGCAGGCCGGCGCGCGACCCCCGCGAACCGACCAGCGGCGGGGGGCCGGCCCGTATAATCGGGCCGCAATGAGCTACGTACTTGTCGAGGAAAACGGCGACCTGAAGACCGGGACGATCCTGGTCGACAACGGGACGAGCCTGCAGATCGAGCTGACCAGCGGGCGTCGCGCCAAGGTGAAGGCGGCCTACGTCCACCTGCGCTTCGACAGCCCCTCTCCCAGCGAGCTGCTGCCGGCCGCGCGCGAGCTCGCCGAGGAAATCGACATCGATTTCCTCTGGGAATGCGCGCCGCCCCAGGAGTTCGGCTTCGCCGAGCTTGCGTCGGACTACTTCGGCCACGAACCCTCGGCCGCGGAGGCGACCGCCCTGCTGCTTCGGCTGCAGTCGGCCCCGGTGTACTTCCCGCGCAAGGGCAAGGGACGCTTTCGACCCGCCGATCCGGAAACCCTGGCCACGGCGCTGGCCGCGATCGAGCGTCGGCGCCAGCAGGAGCTCGAGATCGAGAGGCTCGCCGACGAGATGCTGGCCGGGCGCCTGCCCGAGCCGATCGCGCGCAGCGCGGTCGCGATCGTCGTGCGCCCGGACAAGACGGGCATCGAGTACCGGGCGGTCGAGCGCGCCGCGAGCACCGCCCAGAAGTCCCCCGACCGGCTGCTCGCCGAGCTCGGCGCCTTCGGTTCCCCGCACGGCCTGCACCGGGCGAGCTTCGAGTACGAGTATTTCCCCGCCGGCACCGGCTTCCCCGCGGAGCTGCGCGAGCGCGATCCGGAATGGGACGCGCGCATCGCCAGCCTGCCCGATGCCGGCGTCGAGGCCTTCTCGGTGGACGACTCGAGCACGATCGAGATCGACGACGCCTTCTCCATCCAGCGGCTCGACGACGGCCGGATGCGCGTGGGCATCCACATCGCCGCCCCGGCCGTGGGGATCGATCCGGGCTCGCGCCTGGACAAGGTCGCGCGCGAGCGCCTCTCGACCGTGTACATGCCGGGCGAGAAGATCCTCATGCTGCCGCCGGCGCTGATCGAGCGCTTCTCGCTGGACTCGGGCGGCACCGTGCCCGCGCTGTCGCTCTATGTCGACCTCGATGTCGAGGGCACGCGCATCGTCGATCGCTTCTCGCGCGTGGAGCGGGTGCGCGTGGTCGAGAACCTGCGCCACGACCTGCTCGATTCGGTGATCACCGAGGCGGCGCTCGAGTCGCCCGAGGCGCCGCTGCCCCAGGGCGAGGCGCTGCGGGTGCTGTGGCGCCTGGCGAACGCGCTCTGCGCCGATCGCGAGCATGTGCGCGGCAAGCCGGAGCCGCGGTTCCGGACCGACTTCTCCTTCTTCATCGAGGGCGACACGGTGCGGATCGTGCAGCGGCGCCGCGACGCCCCGCTCGACCGGATCGTCTCGGAGATGATGATCCTCGCCAACAGCGAGTGGGGCCGCATGCTTGCCGAGCACGGCATCGCCGCGCTCTACCGCAGCCAGCAGGGCGGCCGGGTCCGCATGAGCACGCAGCCCGCCCCGCACGAAGGCATCGGCGTGGACCACTACATCTGGTCGACGTCGCCGCTGCGCCGCTATGTCGACCTGATCAACCAGCGCCAGGTGCTGGCGGCCGTCACCGGCGAGTCGGCGCCGTACTCGCACAACGATACCGAGCTGCTGGCGGTGCTGGCGGCCTTCGATGCGCGCCATGCGGCCTACGTCGAATTCCAGCAGCGCATGGAGCGCTACTGGTGCCTGCGCTGGCTCGAGCAGCAGGGGGGGCGCCGCCATGAGGCAGTGACCGTGCGCGACGACCTCGTCCGGCTGGCGGCCGCGCCCCTGTACTTCCGTCCCACCGGCCTGCCGCCGCTGCCGCCGGGCCGTCGCATCGTGGTCGACCTGGTCGAGCACGACCTGCACGACCTGTCGCTGCATGGCCGCTTCGTCGACCTCGCCGGCCAGGTGATGCCCGACGATCCCGAGGAGCCCGGCGCCGACGCCCCGGCAGTGGCGAGCGAGCGGTGATCACCCTGCCGACGCCCGGGGCCGCGGGGGGCCTGCGCGACCCCCTGACGATCGGCGTCGTCGCCTCGGTGCTGCTGCACCTGGTGGTGCTGGCGGTGCGCTTCGCACCGCCCCCGCCCTTCGTGCTCGCGCCGCGGGATTCCCGCCTGGAGGTCGTGCTCCTCAATGCGGGCACGGTGGAACGTCCGCTCGCGCCCGACGTGGTGGCGCAGGTCAACATGGAAGGCGGCGGCGACCGGGACGAGGGCCGCGCGACTTCGCCGCTGGTCGCGAGCCCCCGGGTGAGCGACGGCGACGCGATCGCGCAGCGCGAGCAGCGCGTGCGCGAGCTCGAGGAACTCCAGCGCCGCCTGCTCGCCCGGGCGAGCGAGCAGGCGCAGGTGCGCGACCAGACGGCGCAGCCCGAGCCGAGGGCGAAACCCGGCGAGGACCGCGAGCAGACCGAACAGCTCATCGCCCGGCTGCAGGCGCAGATCGAGCGGCAGATCTCCGACTACAACAAGCGTCCGCGGCGCCTGACCTTCGGCGTCAACGCGATCGGGGTGACCTATGCGCGCTATGTCACCGACTGGGCGTCGCGCATCGAGCAGATCGGCACCGAGCGCTATCCGGCCGAGGCACGCGGGCGCCTGTACGGTTCCTTGGTGATCACGGTCGAGATCGACAAGCATGGCAACGTGGTGGACATCGTCATCAACCGCAAGTCCGAGCACGAGGTCCTGAACCGCGCCGTGAAGGAGATCGTCTTCGCCGGCGCGCCCTACGAGCCTTTCCCGCCCGAAATGGCGCGCGAAGGGGACATCCTGCAGATCGTGCGCACTTGGACCTTCACCAACGGGGCCCTGCGCACGAGCGAGTCGCCATGAGCGGCGCGGTCCACCCCCGCCGCGACCGCTATGCGGTGATCGGCAATCCGGTCGCGCACAGCCTGTCGCCGGAGATCCATGCGCGCTTCGCCCGCGACTGCGGGCAGTGCCTCGTCTACGAGCGGCTGCTCGCACCGCTCGACGGCTTCGAGGCGACGGTCGCGGCCTTTCGCGAAGCCGGCGGGCGTGGCCTGAACGTCACCGTGCCGTTCAAGCGCGAGGCCGCGGCGCTTGCGGACCGGCCCTCGGAGCGGGTGCGCCAGGCGGGGGCCGCGAACACGCTCGGCTTCGATGACGACGGCATCTGGGCCGACAACACCGACGGCCTGGGCCTCGTCGCCGACCTCCAGGGAAGGCTCGGCATCACCCTGTCCGGCGCGCGCCTGGTGCTGCTGGGCGCGGGCGGCGCCGCGCGCGGGGTGGTCGGCCCGCTGCTGGCCGCCGGGGTGGAGCGCCTCGTGGTCGTCGCGCGGCGTCCCGACCAGGCGGCCGAGCTCGCTTCCGCCTTCGGCGACCCGCGGCTCGAGGCGGGCGGCTTCGATGTCCTGGCGTCGCTGCGGGCGGACATCGCGGTGAACGCGACCTCGGCCGGGCTGTCCGACGCGAGCCTGCCGGTGCCGGCCGGCTTCTGGCCCTGCGTCCGGCTCGCGTACGACATGGTGTACGGGACGAGGCCGACGCGCTTCATGCAGGATGCGCTTGCCGGCGGCTGCGCCGAGGCGAGCGACGGCCTGGGCATGCTCGTGGAGCAGGCCGCGGAGTCCTTCGCCCTGTGGCGCGGCGTTCGCCCGGCGACGGCGGAAGTCTTCGCCGCGATCCGCGCGAGCATCGCCGGGCGCGGCTGAGCCGATGGCCCGGCGTCCCGCGAGGCCCGGGAGTCGTCGCGCGCCGATGGCGACGCGACGGCGTCCCGGCGGCAAGGGCATCGGGCGCGCGATCCGTCGGGGCCTCGCCTGGACGTTCACGGCGATCGCCACGGCGTTCGTCGCCCTGCAGTTCTGGTACTTCGGCCACGTGCTGTGGTGGACCCAGGTCGATCCGGGATCCACTGCCTTCATGCGGGCGGAACTCGACCGCCTGCGCGCCAGGAACCCGGACGCGAAGATCGAGTTCCAATGGGTGCCGTACGACGCGATCTCCGACCACCTCAAGCGCGCCGTGATCGCATCCGAGGACGCCCGCTTCAACGAGCACCGGGGCGTGGACTGGTCCGCGATCGGAGCGGCATTCGAGCGCAATGCCGAGCGCGGCCGGGTCGTCTTCGGGGGATCGACCATCACGATGCAGCTCGCCAAGAACCTTTTCCTCTCCGGCGAGCGCAGCTACCTGCGCAAGGCGCAGGAGGTCCTGATCGCCTGGATGCTCGAGGCGGTGATGTCGAAGCGGCGGATCCTCGAGATCTACCTCAATGTCGTGGAGTGGGGGCAGGGCGTGTTCGGCGCCGAGGCCGCCGCGCGCCATCACTACCGCGTGTCGGCGAAGGACCTGGGCCCGGCCCAGGCCGCCCGGCTGGCGGCCATGCTGCCACGACCGCGGTACTACGATCGCAACCCCGGCTCCGGCGTCCTCGAGCGCCGGGCGGCGCTCGTGCAGCGCTGGATGCGCGACGTCACGCCGCCCTGAGCGGCTTTCGGTGTCATCCGGCTTCGGCCATAATGCGGCATCCGTCAACCAGGGGCCGTGTTCGGCTCTGATGCCAGTGGACCCGTCGAGACCCTGCAGCGGGAACGCGAACCGGCGCCGGACCTGAAGCCCGCAGCAGGCGCGGGCCGAATGTCGGTGCGGTCGCGTTCCTCCCGAGACCGCATCGACCATGGCCGAGCAGATCGCCAACGAGCCTGAGGAGCGCGTCGCGCCCGATCGGGAGCCCGAGCGCCAGGAGCAGGGCGCGCGCACGCCGCGCGACCCCGAAGCGGCGTCGCTCGCGCTCGCGGAGGTCCAGGACTGGCTGGGCCGCCTGTCCCTCATCCGGGACATGGCGCGGCAGGAGACCGACGACCACGGCGAGCGCGCGGACCTGGTCGAGCGGATCAACGAGGCGCAGCTCCTGTCCCACCTGCAGGCGCGCCTCGCCCGCCTGCATCCGGCCGACTCCGCCTACATCCTCGAGGCGCTGCCGCGCGACGAACGGCTGATCGTCTGGGACCTGATCGACCACGAGCGCGACGGCGAGATCCTGCTCGAGGTCTCGGACGCGGTGCGCGAGAGCCTCATCGGCTCGATGGACCGGTCCGAACTCGTCTCGGTGGCCGGACGGCTGGACACCGACGACCTGGTCGACATCGCGCCCGACCTCCCGCGCGAGGTGGTCGAGGAGGTCACCGCCGGCCTCAGCCCCGAGGAGCGCGAGAAGCTGCGCACCGCGCTGTCCTACGACGAGGACACGGTCGGCGCGCGGATGGACTTCGACGTCGTGCGGGTGCGCGAGGATGTCGCGCTCGAGGTGGTGCTGCGCTACCTGCGCCGATTCGACGAGCTGCCGCCCCATACCGACAAGGTCTTCGTGGTGGACCGCTTCGAGTCGCTCGTCGGCGTGCTGCCGATCGACCGGCTGCTCACCCGGGATCCCGAATCGCTGGTCGCGGACTCGATGGAGCGCGAGACGCTCACGCTCGAGCCCGGTGACGACATCTACGAGGCGGCCCAGGCCTTCGAGCGCTACGACCTCGTGTCGGCGCCGGTGGTCGGGCCGAACAACCGCCTGATCGGCCGGCTGACGGTGGCCGAGGTCGTCGATGCCATCCGCGAGGAGGGCGAGTACGAGCTGTTCAGCAAGGCCGGCCTGCGCGAGGAGGAGGACCTCTTCGCCGGCGTCTGGTCCTCGGCCCGCAACCGCTGGGTCTGGCTCGCGCTCAACCTCTGCACCGCCTTCTTCGCCTCGCGGGTGATCGATGCCTTCGAGGACACGATCGGCCGCGTGGTCGCGCTCGCGACCCTCATGCCCATCGTCGCGGGCATCGCCGGGAACTCCGGCAACCAGACGATGACGCTGTTCGTGCGCTCGCTCGCGCTGGGCCAGGTGACGCCCTCGAACGCCCTGCGCCTCTTCTACAAGGAGCTCGCGATCGCGGGCCTCAACGGCATCTTCTGGGGCGGCATCGCCGGCGCCTTCGCCTGGTGGCTCTACCGCGATTCGCCCCACGGCATGCTGCTCGGCCTCACCATGACGCTCGCGATGATCCTCAACCTGCTGGTGGGCGCCACGGTCGCCATGGCCGTGCCGATCCTGCTGCAGAAGCTCGGCCGCGACCCCGCGGTCGGCTCGTCGGTGCTGCTCACCTTCAGTACCGACAGCATGGGCTTCTTCATCTTCCTGGGCCTCGCGACGCTGATCTTTCCCTGATCGCGGCGCCCGGGGCTAGCGTCGTGGATGGGCGCTGATGACGTGGCCCACCTGCGGCGGGCGGGGAAGCCTGCCGTGCACCTCGAGCACCGCCGCGACGCGGGCGAGCAGCGCCTCGCCCATCGGGGAGGTACGCCGGCTGGCGAGATCCACGTGGGAGGAGACGGATTCGTACGTCGCCGCGAGGTAGCCCTCCTCGGCGTGGTACATCTCCTGGAAGAAGTGGATCCGCTTGTAGTCGTGGTCGAGCAGCCTCGCCTCGAAGCGCAGGCGGTCGCCGACCTTCACCTCGCGCAGGAAGGCCAGGTGGGACTCGAGCGCGAAGGTGGTGATCCCGTGCGCCTTGCGGTACTCGGGCGTGAAGCCGAGGAACTCGAAGAAGGGCTCCGAGGCCACGTCGAAGGCGACATGGTAGTAGCCCACGTTCATGTGCCCGTTGTAGTCGATCCATTCGGGCAGGACGACCGCGGTGGCGCCGGTGAAGGGCGCGGGAATCTCGTCGCCGCCGGGGCGGCCAGTGACTTCGGACATGCGGCAAGGTTCCATGCTTGGCGAGGGAGCAGCGATCTTAAATCGGATCGGCCCGTCCGGCACGCCACGGGCATGTCGCTTGCTCTGCAGCCGTCATGCATCCCTCCGGAATCGGTGACGGCGCGCCGCTGCTCGAGCCAGGGCGCAACGTCTGGCGCATCGAACGGGCGGGGCGCGCCGCGGTGATCGTCGATGTCGCCGACTACTACGGCGCCGTCCGCTCGTCGATGCTGGCCGCGCGCCACTCGATCCGGGTGCTCGGCTGGGACCTCGACAGCCGCACGAGGCTGTGCGGGGAGACGCCGCCCGACGACGGCATGCCCGAATCCCTGGGCCCGTTCCTCGATGCGCTCGTGCGCGAGCACCCGGACCTGCGCGTGGACCTGCTCGAGTGGGACTTCGCCATGATCTACGCGCTCGAGCGCGAGTTCCTCCCCGCCGCGAGCCTCGACTGGCGTACCCACCGGCGGCTTCGGTTCCGGCTCGACGACCATCATCCGACCGGCGGCTCGCACCACCAGAAGATCGTGGTGATCGACGATGCGGTGGCCTTCTGCGGCGGCATCGACCTGACCCAGCGGCGCTGGGACACCCCGGCCCACCGGCCCGACGATCCCCGGCGCGTCGATTGCGACGGCAATCCCTATCCGCCCTTCCATGACATCCAGATGGTGGTCGACGGCGATTGCGCGCGGGCGCTGGGCGAGCTTGCGCGCAAGCGCTGGGCCGATGCGGTCGGCGAACCCACGCCGCCGGCGCCGCGGCACGTCGGCATCGACGCCTGGCCCGCCGGGATCGAGCCGGACTTCCGGGACGTGCGCGTGGGCATCGCACGCACCATGCCGGAAGGCCCGTCGTCGCCGCTGTGCGACGAGGTCCGGCGGCTCTACGAGGATGCGTTCGCCGCCGCACGCGAGAAGGTGTACATCGAGAACCAGTACTACACCTCGTCGATCCTCGCGCCGGTGATCGAGCGCAGCCTCGCCGCCGAGGAGGGACCGGAGTTCCTGATGCTGTCGCGTCGCGTCGAGAGCGGGTGGCTCGAGGAGGTGACCATGGGCGTGCTGCGCGCCCGCTGGCACGCGCGGCTCAAGCGCGCCGACCGTCACGGACGGTACCGCCTCTGCTGCCCCGACATCGAGGGCCTGGAGCGCGACTGCTGCGTCAACGTCCACAGCAAGGTCGCGGTGATCGACGACCGGCTGCTGCTGGTGGGATCGGCGAACCTCAACAACCGGTCGATGCGCCTCGACACCGAATGCATGCTCGCGATCGAGGCCGGTGGCGACGAGCGCATCGCGCGCGGGATTGCCGCCGTGCGCCATCGGCTGCTGGGCGAGCATCTCGGTGTCGAGCCGGCGCGCGTCGCCGCGAGCGAGGAGGCCCACGAAAGCTACTTTGCCGCGATCGATGCGCTCTCGGGCGGTCCCCGCACGATCGTCGAACTCGACCCCCAGATCGACCCCGGCGTCGATTCGCTCCTGCCGCCCGACCAGGCGCCGATCGACCCGGCCGAGCCGGTGGACGTGACCCGGCTCGTCGGCCATTTCGTGCCGCCGCGTCGCCGTGGACCGCTGGCCGGCCGGCTGTGGCTGCTGGGGGCGGCCACGGCCCTGCTCGTCGGGCTGACGCTCGCATGGCGCTACACCTCGCTCGCCGAGCTGCTCGATCTCGGGCGCCTCGTCGACTATGCGGGACGGCTTCGCGAAATGCCGTTCTCGCCGGTCGTGGTGATCGGCGCCTTCGTGCTCGCGAGCCTGGCGATGGTGCCGGTGACGCTGCTGATCGCGGTGGTGGGGCTCGTGTTCGGGACGCTCGCCGGGATCTGCTATGCAATCCTCGGCGCCATCGGCAGCGCGCTCGCGGCCTACCTCGTCGGACGCCTCCTCGGACGCGACGCGATGCATCGCTTCGCCGGCGCCGCGGTCAATCGCCTCAGCCGCCGGATCGCCCGGCGCGGGATCGTCGCCATGGCCGCGGTGCGGGTCCTGCCGATCGCGCCCTACACGGTGGTCAACCTGGTGGCGGGCGCATCGCACATCCGCTTGCGCGACTACATCCTCGGCACCCTGATCGGCATGGGCCCGGGTATCGTTCTCACCGTCGTCTTCGTGGACCGCCTGGTCGATGCGATGCGCGACCCGGCCCCGGTACACATCGCCATCGCGGCGGCGATCGCGGTCGCGATGATCGCGCTCGCGATGGGCGCGCAGCGCCTCGTCGGGCCCGCCAGCGACGCCACGGCAAGAGCCTGACGCCGCGGCCGCCGGCCTCGGAGCGTGGATGCTGCGCATAGCGACCTGGAACGTGCACGAGGGCGTCGGGACCGACGGTCGCTACGATCCCCAGCGTGTCGCTCGCGTGCTGCTCGAACTCGAGGCCGGGGTCGTCGCGCTCCAGGAGGTGCCGCTGGGCGGTCCGGGCCGGCATGACCTTCCGGCCGACATCGACCTCCCGCCCGGCTGGGAGATCGCGGTCGGCGCGACGCTCGACACACCGGCGAGGCGCTTCGGCAATGCCGTCCTGTCCCGCTACCCGATCGAGGAGGTCCGTTCGATCGACCTCTCGTTCGGGCGGCGCGAGCCCCGCGGCGCGCTGGACGCGGACATCGAATGTCGCGGCCGGCGGCTGCGCGTGGTGGCCACCCATCTCGGGCTTGCCGCCGCCGAGCGGCGCGCGCAGGTGAAGCGCCTGCTGGCCGCCTTCGACACGGACCGGATGCCGGTGGTGCTGCTCGGCGACCTCAACGAATGGTTCGTCCGGGGCAGGGCGCTGCTGTGGCTGCGCGCGCACTTCGGCGCCGTGCCCCCGGTCCGCTCGTTCCCGTCGTGCCTGCCGCTGCTCGCCCTCGACAGGATCTGGATGCATCCGGTGGAGCGACTGGTGGACGTGCGCGCGCATCGCAGCCCCGCCGCGCGGGTCGCGTCGGACCACCTGCCGGTGGTGGCGCGGATCGACTGGCCCTGAACGTCGCGCGCCGCGCGTTCAGTCGTCCTCGTCGTCGCCGTCGGGGATGACCGCATCGGCGACCGCGCCGACCCCTTTGGCGGTGACCTTGACGGCGGTGGCGGCCACGGTGACCGCGGCGTCGGCCACGGCGACGACCGCGCAGCCGCCGGTCGGGGCGACGACGGCCAGCAGGATCGCCAGTCGAAGGAGGGCGTGCATCGGGGAGGGGAGCTTCCGGAGGGTGGCGCTCCCGCATGATAGCGCGCCCCTCCACCCGACCCGCGCGGACGGGGTAGCATCGCCCGATGCCGACAAGGGACATTCACGAGCACGAGGGCGATGCCGCCGCCCTCGTCTGCGAGAGGCTCGCGCCGGAGCTCGCCGGCGTGACGGCGCGCCGGATCACCGTCGGCCCGCCGGGGCCCGGCGAGCTGCTCGTCGCGGTGCGCGCCGCCGCCCTGAACTTTCCCGACCTCCTCATGTGCGAGGGGCGCTACCAGTTCAAGCCGCCGCTGCCCTTCGTCCCGGGAATGGAGGGCAGCGGCGTGGTGCTCGCGGTCGGCGAGGGCGTGGACCCGGCACGGGTCGGCCAGTCGGTGCGCTTCTCGAACAAGGGCGGGGCGCTCGCCGAGCGCATCCGGGTACCCGCAAGCCAGGCGTGGCCCACCCTCGCCCGCCACGATTTCGCGCAGTCGGCCTCCTGGCACGTCGGTGCGATCACCGCGTACGTCGGCCTCGTGCGCGCGGGATCGATCCGGGCCGGCCAGTCGGTGCTCGTCCACGGCGGGACGGGCGGCATGGGCTACGCCGCGATCCAGCTCGCGCGGCATCTCGGCGCGACCGTGTACGGCACCGCCCGCGACCCGTCCGATCGCGAGCGCACCGCTCCCCTGCTGGCGGCGGGCGCGCGGGCCATCTGGCCGTCGGCCGGCTTTCGCGAGCCGGCGCTCGAAGCGACGGGCGGGCGCGGCGTGGATCTCGTATTCGATCCGGTGGGCGGCGACGTCTTCGACGAATCGCTGCGCGTGGTCGCCTTCGGTGGCAGGCTGCTGGTCATCGGGTTCGCGAGCGGGCGCATTCCGGTCGTGCCGGCCAACATTCCGCTCATCAAGGGCTTCGCGGTGGTGGGCGTGCGCGCGGGCGAATTCGGGCGCCGCTTCCCGGAACTCGGCGCCGAGAACCTGCGCGAGGTCGCCCGGCTCGGCGAGACCGGGGTCTTCGATCCGCTGATCGGCGCGCGCTATCCGCTGGCGCGGGCGCTCGACGCGATGCGCGCGCTCGCCGCGCGCCGGGTCGTCGGGAAGATCGTGGTCGAGATGGGCGGGTGAAGGGGGAGGTGCGGTGAAGGGCGCGGCGGCACCGATGCCGCGCTGGCTGGCGGTCGGCCTGCTCCTTCTCGTGGCGACGATCTTCGCCGGCAACCATATCGCGGCGAGGCTTGCCTTCGACCACGGGGTGAGCGTCGTGACCGCGGTGGCGGTTCGTTCGGGCGTCACCGCCATCGTGGTCCTGCTGTTCCTGCGCGCCACCGGCGTACCCCTGGTGGTGGACCGGAGGACCGCGGGCCGTGCGGTGATCGTCGGCCTGCTCCTGTCGGTGCAGAGCTATGGCCTGTACACGGCGGTGGCGCTCATACCCGTCGCGCTCGCGCTGCTCACGTTCAACACCTTCCCCTTCCTGCTCGCGCTGCTGTCATGGGTGACGGGCGGGGCGCGACCCGGGCGATATACGCTCGTCGCCATGCTGGTCGCGCTGTTCGGCCTGTCCCTCGCCCTCGACGTCGCTGGCCGGGTGGCCGTCGATGGCGAGGTCGGCTTTGCGGCCCGCTGGGCAACCATCGGCGCCGGTGTCGCGCACGCGCTGGTTGCGTCGCTCGCGTTCGCCTGCGTGCTCTACCTCACTACCCGCTGGCTGGCCGCGCTCGAGCCGCGCCTGCGTACCGTGCTGACGATGAGCGTCGTCTCCGTCGTCACGCTGGGCGCGGGCCTGGTGGGCGGCGGCCTGGCCCTGCCCGCCCAGCCGCTCGCCTGGACCGGGCTCGTGCTGCTCACCATCCTCTATGGCACGGCGTTCACGATGATGTTCGCGATCCTGCCGCGCATCGGCGCGGTGGACAACGCGGCCCTGCTCAACTTCGAACCCATTGCCTCGCTCGGCCTCGCGTGGCTCTTCCTTGGCCAGGCGGTGGCGCCGATCCAGGTGTTCGGCGCCCTGGTCGTGATCGGGGCGGTGATGGCGATCGGCATGCGGCGCGGCTGACGCGCGCCCCGTGAACCGTTCGGCCGCGGACTGCGGTCAGCCCTCGGCCGGGGCGACGTAGTGTCCCGAGCGCCCGCCGGACTTCTCGAGCAGGCGAACGTCCTCGATGACCATCCCGCGGTCGATCGCCTTGCACATGTCGTAGATCGTGAGCAGGCCGACCGATACGGCGGTGAGGGCTTCCATCTCGACGCCCGTCGGGCCGGTGCATTCGGCCCGCACGCGGCAGCGCACGCGATTGCCTTCCTCGTCGATCTCGAAGTCCGCGCTGACGCGCGTGAGCGGCAGCGGGTGGCAGAGCGGGATCAGCTCGGCGGTTCGCTTCGCCGCCTGGATCGCGGCGATGCGCGCGACGCCCAGCACGTCGCCCTTGTCGGCCGAACCTTCCCGGATGCGGGCGAGGGTCGCCGACTGCATGCGGATCGCGCCGCCGGCGATCGCGATGCGCCGGGTGGCCGGCTTGTCGCCGACATCGACCATGTGGGCGCGGCCTCCCGCGTCGAAGTGGGTGAGGGTCTGCGGCTTGTCGCTCATGGTCACGGGCCTGCTCGGACGGCACGCTATCATAGCCCGCGATGCGGTATGTCGATCGCCCGCACGCCGCGGGCACGGGCCAGCGCCCGCTCGTTCGCAGGGGCCTCGCAGCCCTGCTGGCGCTCGCGCTCGCGTTGCCGGCGCCACTGCCGGGGCTCGCGCAGGACATGCGCCAGGGCACCGTCTTCGACAGCCTGCCGCGGATCGGTGCGGCGGCCGCCGACGAGCTGTCGCCCCAGCTCGAGCGCGACATCGGCGAGGCGGTGCGCAGGGACTTTCGCCGGCAGGGCCTGCTGATCGAGGACCCGGAGGTCGTCGACTACCTGAACCAGCTGGGCGACCAGCTGGGCGCGACGGGACCGGCCGCCGGCCACAGCTTCGAGCTCTTCGCGGTGCGCGACGCGACGCTCAACGCGTTCGCGGTACCCGGGGGCTTCATCGGCGTGCATTCCGGCCTGATCGTGGCTGCGAGCAACGAGTCCGAGCTCGCCTCGGTGATCGGCCACGAGATGGGCCATGTGACCCAGCGGCACATCGCGCGGATGCTTGCGCAGAACCGGCAGACGAGCGTGGTCTCGCTTGCGACGGCGGTGCTCGCGATCCTCGCGGCGCGTTCCAATCCCCAGGCGGCCGGCGGTCTCTTCGCCCTCGGCGAGGGCATCGCGCAGGACCAGATGCTCGCGTTCTCCCGCGACGCGGAACGCGAAGCCGATCGCGTGGGGCTCGAGATCCTGCGCCAGGCGGATTTCGATCCCAACGCCATGGTGGCGTTCTTCGGCCGCCTGCAGGACGCCACGCGCATCTACGACAGCGGCGGGCCGACGTACATGCGCACCCACCCGGTCACCAGCGAGCGCATGGCGGACATCCAGAACCGGCTCTCGCAGGAACGCTATCGCCAGCACGTGGGCTCGGTGGAGTTCACCCTGGTGCGGGCGAAGCTCGAGGCCATGGCCGATACCAGCATCGACGGGCTGGCGCGGGCCCGCGCATCGACGGAACGGCGCCTGCGCGACCGCAGCTTCGTGAACGAGGCGGCGGCACAGTACCAGCTCGCGCTGGTCGCGAACGAGCAGGACGACTTCGATGCCGCGCGCTCGGCGCTGGCGGCGGCACGCAAGGCGCTGGGCGCGCCGCATGCGATGCTCGCGCGCCTCGCAATCGACATCGACATGCGGGCCGCGCGCCTCGATGCCGCCCTGTCGGCCTCCAGGGAGGCGCTCGAGGCCTTTCCGGCCTCGCGCGCGCTCGTGCACCAGCACGGCGCGCTGCTGCTGCGCATGGAACGCTTCGACGAGGCCGCGGAGTACCTGCAGGCGCAGGTGAGTCGCCACCGCGACGATTCCGCCCTCTGGCGCATGCTGTCCGAGGCGCGCTTCGGCGCGGGCCAGCCGGTGGCGGCCCGGCGCGCCGTGGCCGAGCACTATGCGCTCGACGGCGGGCTGCTCGCCGCGATCGAGCAGCTTCGCATCGCCCAGCGCGAGGCGGGGGGCGACTTCTACGTGGGGTCGCAGATCGATGCGCGGCTGCGCGAGCTGCAGGCCCGGTACACGCGGGAAAGGGAGGCGTTCGACGGCCAGTGAGCCGTTGGTCGGGCCCGGTTGCGCATGGTGCACCGCGTCGCTACGCTTGCGACGAACCCATGAACGTGTACGACTGCGCCGCTTGAAGGGGGGCGACGATGGTCAGGTATTTCCTGCTGGGACTGCTGGTCGGCTGGCTGGTCGAATGGATCATCGACTGGATCTGGTGGCGCCGGCGCGGCACCGGATCGGCGGGCGATGTCGCGGCACGCGCGCCGGAAACGGGCGCGGTTCCCGCGCCGGCAAGGGAGCCGGACGACCTGACGCTCATCGAGGGGATCGGTCCCCGTATCGCCGGCCTGCTGGCCGAATCCGGCATTCGCACCTTCGCCGATCTCGCCGTCACGCCGGTGGCGCGTCTCGACGAGATCCTGAAGGGCGCGGGGCCGAAGTTCTTCCGGCTGGCCGATCCCGTCACGTGGCCGGACCAGGCGCTTCTCGCCGCGCGCGGCGAATGGGAGGCGTTCGAGCGCATGAAGGCGCAGCTGCGCGTCGAGCGTGCGCCGTCCGCCGCGGCCTCCACGCCGGCCCGCGCCCCGGGAACCACGTCGGCGACTACGTCGGCTCCTACGTCCGCTTCCGCGTCGGCCGCCACGTCGGCCGTGTCCGCCAGGTAGTCCCGGACGCGCCATGTCGCAGAACGACGCTGGCCTGATCGAGCAGGTGCGCCGCTACGACCTCTTCAAGCTCGGCGTGGCGGTCCTCCTGTTCGTCGCCTGGCTCGCCGCGGCCGGCAGCGATCCGGTGGCGCCCGTCAGCCTCGTCGAGCCACGGCCGTCCGAAGCGACGACCGGATCGGCCATGCCGTGGCCGGCGGAGCTCACCCCGCTGCGGATCGAATCCACGGGCAACGGAATTCGCCTGCAGGGCACCGTGCCGGACGAGTCGACACGCGCAGAGTACCTCGCCGCCGCCCGCAAGGCGCTGGGCCGGGCCCACCGGGTGGAGGACGCGCTGGAGGTGGCGCCGGGGGCCGCACGGCCCGACTGGCTCTCGCACGTCGGCCCCGCCCTCGCCGCCCTCGCGAGCGTGGAGGGACTGACCGCGATCGTCGATGCGGATCACGTGTTCCTGGAAGGCACCGTGGACAGCGACGCGCACCGCACCGAGATCGCCGATGCGGTGACGGCCGCCTTTGGCGCGCCGTTCACCGTGGTCAACCGCATGGCCATCGCGGAGCCGGAGCCACCGCCGCGAGCCCGGTAGCGCTGGCGCGCCGATGCGGGCGATGCGCGACCGGAACCGACCGAAATCAGTCGGCCGGCCGGGGCCGCGCGACGAAGCCGAGCTCCGCGGGCGGATCGCGCCACTCGACGAGCGCGATGCGACGTTCGCCCAGCACGAGGACGCCCGCGGTGCCGTCGTCGCCCGCCTCCATCGACAGCGCGCCCAGGTCGAGGTCGTGGACCACCGCGGCCCCGCGGCCGGTCCGCAGCAGGAGTTCGCCCGAGGGGCCGATCCCGGCCGACTCGACCTCGTCGAGCGCGATCTCGACCCCGGTGTGGTCGACCAGGCGAATGTCGTCGCCGGAGCCGAGCACACGCACGACGAGTGGCGCCGCCTCGAGATCGACATACACGCGCTGGGGGCCGTTCTGCCAGTACCAGCGCCCGTCGGCCTCGGCCTGGTAGTTGCGCGCGATGAACTCCCGGATCTGCTCGTTGCCGATCGGGCTGCCCTCGCCGTGGATTCGCTCGTCGAAGCCGGGCGCGTTGCGATCGACCAGGAACCACTGGCCGCGGCGACCCAGGCGCAGCCAGCCGTAGACGGCCGGCACGTTCGGCCAGCGGGCCATCGCCCGCAGCACCTGCTCATCCATCGACAGCCTCCATGCTTGCGCGCCCGGCGGCTGACGGCAGCGTCCGCTCCAGGCCAGCCAGGCGGTCGGCGCCCAGGTGCCGCGCGAACCAGCCGAGCACGCGGCGGGGCAGCCAGGCGCTGCCGCCGGTGCGATGGGTTTCGAAAAAGCCCACATGGCCGCCGCTCTCGGGATAGTCGAGCGTCACGTGGCGCGAGACCTCCGTCGGTGTGGCGAGATGTCGCGAGGGCAGGAACGGATCGTTGAGCGCATTGATCACGAGCGTCGGCGTGCGGATGGCCGCCAGCCAGGGCTTGCAGGAGGACCGCTCCCAGTAGTCGAAGCAGTCGCGAAAGCCGTGCAGCGGCGCGGTCACGATGTCGTCGAAGTCGTGGAAGTCGCGTGCCTCGCGCACGCGGCGCGCATCGTAGAGATCGGGCCAGAGCGCGAGCTTGGCGAGGCTCTTGCGCTTGAGCGTCACGAGGAAGTTGATCGTGTAGATCCGGTTGAAGCCCTTGCGCAGCGCATCCGCGCCCGCCCGCAGGTCCTGGGGCGGCGAGATGCCGGCCGCGGCCGTCACCAGGCGGGCGGCCTCGTCGCCGCGCTCGCCCAGCCACTTGAGCAGCGCGTTCGCCCCGAGCGAAACCCCGGCCACGAACACGGGCGCGCCCCGGGCGCGTTGCACGATCCGTCGCACGATCCAGTCGATTTCGTCACTGTCGCCCGAGTGATAGGCGCGCGGCGCCAGGTTGGGTTCCCCGCTGCAGCCCCGGAAATGCGGGACGACCCCCTGCCAGCCCGCATCGCGGGTCGCGGCCATGAGGGCGCGCGCATAGTGGCTTTGCGAGGAGCCTTCGAGCCCGTGGAACAGCACGAGCCGAGGCCGGTCCGCCGCAGGCGCCGGTACCGTGTGATCGACGTCGATGAAGTCACCGTCGGGCGTGGTCCAGCGTTCGCGGCGGTACGCCATGCGCGGCGCCCGGCCCAGCAGGGACGGGAAGATCGTCTGCGAATGGGGCCCCGGCAGCCAGCGCGGGGCGCGGAACGGTGATGCGCTCAATGCAGCGTCACGCCGGTGCTCGCCGGCGCGTACTCCTCGCTGTCGTCCGCCGGGGACGCGTGGTGCAGGATGATGTGCCAGCCGCGCGCGTCCTTCACGAAGACGTTGGTTGCCACGCAGCGCACGCTGGCGTCGCCGTCGATCGTGATCTCCTCGATCACGCTGCTCACCGCCGTGGTCATCGTCTCGTACCGCCGGATCGAGCGGGCGCGGATGTCGAGCTGCTCGGTCAGGACGCTTGCCCACGCTCGACGAACGGCGCGCACACCCGTCGTGCGCGGTCCGCCCGGATGGACGCAGACGATCTCGTCATCCTCGGCCCACAGGCTCATCAGTCCCTGGAGGTCGCCCCGCGCCATCGCGTCGTAGAACGCTTCCTCGACGGCGGCGGGGGTCGCGAATCTGGGCTTGCTGGTTTTCATCGGACCCCCTGGCATACGCTTGTCCCGAGTGTAAGCCGGGCGGAACGGGCCGGGCATCGCGCAGCGCAGCGCGGGCGAAGCCGGCAGGAAAATGGTCAGTGCGGCGGCCGGGGAGCGGTCTCGAAGCGCATCGCGCGCCGCAACGACTCGAGCACCCGGGCCGGCTCGATGTCGTTCAAGCAATTGGTATGCCCAAGCGGGCAGGTGCGCTCGAAGCAGGGGCTGCAATCGAGATGGAGCCATTCGATGCGCGCCCGGGGCGAGCGCGGCGGCGTGTGGCGCGGGTCCGAGGAGCCGAAGACGGCGACCTGGGGCCGGCCGTAGGCCGCGGTGACATGCATGAGGCCGGAATCGTTCGACACCACGCCCTGGGCCTGCGAGATCAGCGCGAGCGCCTCGTCGAGCGAGGTCTCCCCGGCGAGATTGCGCAGGGCCTGGCCGCTCAGCGCCGCGATCTCCGTGGCGAGCGGCCTTTCCTTCGCCGAGCCGAGCAGCAGGACGGTCGCCTGCGGCCACTCGGTCGCGATCATGCCGGCCAGGGAGGCGAAGTGGCGCGCCGGCCAGCGCTTGGCCGGGCCGAATTCCGCGCCCGGGCAGAGGATCACGAGCGGGCCGTCGGTGCGGATCCCGAACTTCTCGCGGGCCCGGTGCTCGGCCTCGGGCCGGCGAACGAGCACGGGGTCCGGCACGCGGCCCGGCAGGGGATGGCGCGGCTCGAAGGCGAGGGAAGCATAGAACTCCACCATCGGCTGCGATCGTGCATCGCCGTCGTCATGGACCTGGGTGAGCAGCAGGTTGCGCGCCTCGCCGCGATGGCCGATGCGGCGGGGAATGCCCGCCAGCCAGGGGGCGAGCGCGGACTTCAGCGAGTTGGGCAGGATGTAGCACCGCTCGTAGCCGCGGCCGCGCAGCTCCCGGGCGAAGCGCCAGCGCTCTCCGAGTTGCAGCTTGCCGTGCGCCTGGGGCGCGATCAGGACCTCACCGATCTCGGGCATCGCCCGCATGATCGGCGCGATATGGGCCGGCGCGGCCGCATCGATCGTGCCGGCGGGGTCGAACCGCTTGACCAGCGCGATCAGGGGCTGGGCCATGACCGCATCGCCGATCCAGTTCGGGGAAATGACGAGCGTTCTCAAGGCTCGAACTCGGGAATCCTTCGGGCTGGTGAGGGATTGTCGCGAGGCCCCGCGGGCGTGTCCGCGCAGTCCGTCACAATGGGACGCGATTCCCCCCGGCCGGCCGGAGGCGCCCGGCGGGAGGGCGCCCGGCGGGCGGATCCCCTAGTGGGAATCGACGGCCGCGCCCGGCTTCAGCACGTACACGGTGCCGCAGTACGGGCATCGTCCCCGGCCGTCGCGGGTCACGTGGATGTAGACCCGCGGGTGGCCGCTCCAGAGCGGCATCTTGGGATTGGGGCAGTGGGCGGGGAGGTCGCCCGCGTCGAGTTCGACCACCGGCTGGGCGTTGTCGACCGTGTTTTCGCTGGACATTCGGGATCTTTCCGGGAGGCCGGGCTCAGATCGGCATGAGCCAGTGGCGGTAGCGCTCGTTGCGCCCGGCGACGATGTCGAAGAACAGCGTCTGCAGCTTCTCGGTGATCGGTCCGCGCCGCCCGTCCCCGATCGGCCGGTCGTCGAGCTCCCGGATCGGGGTGATCTCGGCCGCCGTCCCGGTGAAGAAGGCCTCGTCGGCGACGTACATCTCGTCGCGCGTGATGCGCTTCTCGATCACCTCGATGCCGAGGTCGCGGGCGATGGTGATGACCGAGTCGCGGGTAATGCCGTCGAGGCAGCTCGCCAGGTCCGGGGTGTAGAGCCGGCCGTTGCGGACGATGAAGACGTTCTCGCCGGCACCTTCGGACACGTAGCCCTCGGTGTCGAGCAGCAGCGCCTCGTCGTAGCCGACCGAAGTGACCTCGCGGTTGGCGAGGATCGAATTGAGGTAGTAGCCGCTCGCCTTCGCGCGCACCAGCGAGACATTGACGTGATGGCGCGTGTAGGACGAGGTCTTGACGCGGATGCCCTTGGCGATGCCTTCCTCGCCGAGGTAGGCGCCCCAGGGCCAGGCCGCGATCATGACGTGGACGCTGTTGCCGACCGGGGAGACGCCGAGCTTCTCGTCGCCGAACCAGGCGAGCGGGCGCAGGTAGCAGGCCTCGAGCCTGTTCTCGCGAACCACGGCCTTCTGGGCCTCGCTGAGTTCCTCGGCGGAATAGGGCAGTTCGATCTGGAGGATCTTGGCGGAGTTCGTAAAGCGCCGCGTGTGGGCATCGAGCCGGAAGATCGCGGTGCCGGCGTCGGTCCTGTAGGCCCTGACACCCTCGAAGATGCCCATCCCGTAGTGCAGGCTATGGGTCAGAACATGGATCCTGGCGTCACGCCACTCGACCATTCGGCCGTTGAACCAGATCAGTCCGTCACGATCGGACATCGACATGAAAATCTTCTCCAGACAGGGCAATACCCGGTAGCGGCCGGGACCCGACGCCGCCGGTGTGCCCGCTGGGGCAAACGGCCTCGATCCCCGGATTCTATCGAAACCGGCCGCGACTGATACACTCGCCCGTCGCATGCGCCCCAAACCCGGGGCGGCCGCTTCACGATGCACCTGTCCCCGCTTCCCTCGCGCGCCGGCCGGGCCCCCTCCGGGCCGCGCCGCCTCGCCTTTCGCGACGGCATGTTCGCGGTCGCGCCCCTGCTGCCGGGCTCGGTATCATGGGGGCTGGTCACCGGCATCGCGCTGGTCAAGGCCGGCCTGACCACCGGCCAGGCCCTCGGGATGGCCGCGCTCGTTTTCTCCGGCACCGCGCAGCTCGTGACGATACCCCTGATCGTCGCCGGCGCCTCGCTGCCGCTGGTGATGCTCACGGTGTTCCTCACCAACCTGCGCTTCATCATCTACAGCGCCACGCTGGCTCGCGACCTCGGTCGCCTGCGCCTGCCGCTGCGCCTGGGGCTCGGCTACCTGACGAGCGACACGGGCCTCGCGGCCTATCGGCTGAGCCATCGCGACGGCGAGCCGCAGGTGCAGCGGGTGGCGCTGTTCGCCGGCTGCAGCATCCCGGTGTACGTGGCATGGCAGGCGGGCATCGTGGCCGGCATCGGCGTCGCCCACCTGTTGCCGCCCGGACCGGGCCTCGGCTACCTCGGGACGCTGGCAATCGTCGCGATGACCGCCGCGCTGGTGCGCTCGATGGCCTCCCTCGCGGCGGCCGTCGTCGCGATCGGCGTGGCGCTCGTGGCGCGCGAGCTCCCCTACAGCCTCGGCATGTTCGGCGCCGTCATCGCCGGCATCGCCGCCGCCATGCTCGTCGAGGCCGCGCAGCGCCGCGGGCGCGGCACCGCGGGGAGCGGATGATGCCCGGCGACCCGGGAGGGCACGATCCGGTCTTCGTCTGGACCACGATCGCCGTCGTGGCGGTGATCGTGGCGGCTGGCCGCTGGGTGTTCCTCCTGCTGCCGCGTGACTGGCGCCCGCGCGGCCTGCTCGAGCAGGCGCTCTCGCATGCCCCGCTGGCGGCGCTCGCGGCGCTGGTGGCGCCGCAGGTGCTGGCGCCACTCCTCGAGCCGGCCGCGGGTTCGCCCGCCGCGCTCGCCGATCCGCGGCTGCTCTCGGCGATGGCGGCCATCGCCGTGGTGCACTGGCGACGAAGCGTGTTCCTCGGTGTCGTGGCCGGGATCGGGGCGTGGTTCCTGCTCGCGCAGGCAGCCTGAAGCGGGCGCGAGGCGCCGTCCGCGAGCCTCAGCCGAAGATCGCAGCCCAGGCCTCGGAGACCGCGGCCGCCTCGTCGGCGACCTCGGCCGGATCGACGCGCGCGTACTGGGCGCCGTCCAGCCGCACCGCGTGCTGCAGGCGGCGATAGCGGCGATAGGCATCGGCGAGCCGCCGGGCGCGCGCGGGCTCGAGCAGGCCCGCGTCGGCGGCGCGGCCGAGCAGCGCGATGTTGCCGGCATTGTCGAGCAGCGCCGGATGCTGCGCGGAATGCAGCAGCACCAGGTACTGGACGATGAACTCGATGTCCACCATGCCGCCGGCATCGTGCTTGAGGTCGAAGAGCTCGCTCCGGTTCGGATGGCCCTGGTGCATGCGCTTGCGCATGGCGACGATCTCGTCGCGCAGCTTGCCGGCATCGCGCGGCCGCGCCAGGATCTCGCGACGCACCGCCTCGAACCGCGCCCCGATCGCCGCATCCCCCGCGCAGTACCGGGCCCGGGTCAGTGCCTGGTGCTCCCATACCCAGGCTTCCTCGCGCTGGTACCGCTCGAAGGCGGCGAGCGATGTCGCGAGCAGGCCCGCGTCCCCGTTGGGCCGCAGGCGCAGGTCGATCTCGAAGAGCACACCGGCGGCCGTCTGCGCCGACAGCCAGGTGTTGAGCCGCCGCACGAAGATCGAATAGGCCTCCTGCGCGCGCTTGTCCTCGTCGTCGTAGACGAAGACCAGGTCGAGGTCCGAGGTGTACCCGAGCTCCTTGCCGCCGAGCCGCCCGTAGGCGATCGCGGCGATGCGCGGCACGTCGCGATGGCGCCTGGGACACTGCGGCCAGACGTACTCCATCGCGATGCCCAGCATCCGGTCGGCGATTTCCGACAGCAGGTCGGACAGGCGCTCGACCGTGAGCATGCCTTCGATGTCCTGGGCGAGCAGCCGGAACGCGGTCGCGTGGTGCACTTCGCGAGCGATGTCCATCTGGCGTTCCGTGTCGGGCTGGTCCTCGATCCGCGCGGCGTCCAGGCGCTCGCGCAGGGCGGCCTCCCAGGCGTCGAAGTCAATCGGCTCGAGGACGTGGCCGGCGATCAGCTCGTCCAGGACGATGGGATGGCGCACGAGGTAGCTCGTCGCCCATTGCGACCGCGAGATCATGCGCAGCACGCGGTCGAAGGCATCGGGATGGCGGGCGAGCAGCGCCAGGTAGCTGGGGCGCCGGCAGACGGTCTCGCACAGCTCGATCAGCCCTTTCATGCCGCGCGGCGGCGTGTCCCGCGCCTGCGCGATCGCGAGCAGCCGCTCGATCGCCTCGCGCGCCTCGTCCCTCGCCGCGCGGTAGCGCGGCCCCTCGCGCATCGCCTTCAGCAGGCGCGCGACATCCTCGTCGAGACGCTCCTCGTCGAGGCCGCCCTCGGGCTCGTCCTCCCTGTCGGGCTCCGCGAGCAGGTCGTTGAAGATGCGGTCGACCGCGGCGGTGGCCGCCGCGATCGCTGCCTCGAAGTCCTGCACGGTCATGCGGAGCATGGCGGCGACATCCGCGCGCACCGCGGGATCCTCGGGCAGGCGATGGGTCTGCTCGTCCTCGCGGTACTGGAGCATGTGCTCCGTGCGCCTGAGCAGCCGGTAGGCATCGACCAGGAGGGCCACGTCGCCGGCGGGAAGCAGGCCGCGCTCGCCGATTGCCGCGAGCGTGGGCAGGGTGGCGCGGTTGCGCAGGCCGGGGTCGCGACCGCCGCGCACGATCTGGAACAGCTGCGCCGCGAACTCGATCTCGCGGATCCCGCCGCGGCCGAGCTTCACGTCGAGCCCGTTGCCCTGGCGCCGCGCCTCGCGCCTGTTCGCCTCGCTGCGGATCAGCGCATGCACGGCGCGCAGGCCCTCGAACACGTCGTAGTCGAGATAGCGCCGGAACACGAACGGCTCGACGATCTGCGCCAGCGCCTGCTCGTCCGCGCGCCGGGCGGCCTCGCCGGCCATGCCCGAGTCCGCCACGACCCGGCCCTTGAGCCAGGCGAAGCGCTCCCATTCCCGCCCCTGGGCATAGAAGTACTCCTCGAGCATCGCGAGCGAGCCCACCAGGGGCCCGGAGTCCCCGTTCGGTCGCAGCCTCGTGTCGATGCGAAAGACGAAGCCGTCGCCGTCGACCTCCGACAGCAGGCCGATGGCGCGTCTCGCCAGCCGGTGGAAGAACTCGGCCGACGGCAGCGTGCCTCGGCGAGCGGGCGATCCGTCGGCCTGGATGCCGCTGGTCTCGCCCCGGTCGCGATGCAGGAACACGAGGTCGAGGTCGGAGGAGACGTTGAGCTCGCCCGCGCCGCCCTTGCCCATCGCGATCGCGAGCAGGTCCTGCGGCTCGCCTTCCGAATCGAGGGGGACGCCGAACTGCTCGACGAGATCGGATGCCGCCGCGCGCAGCGCGACGGAGGTCGCCTGTGTGGCGAAGCTCGTCATGGCGGCGCAGACTTCCTCGAGGCTCGCGTCGCCGCGGATGTCGCGCTCCATGAGCGCGAGCAGGAGCAGGCGGCGGGCCCTGCGAAGGGCGCGTCCGGGATTCTCGGAAGGTCGGCACGACTCGACCAGGCCGGCGATGCGCGCCTCGTCGATCGGCGCGCTCGCGAGCGTCTCGATCGCCTCGAGCGGCTCGCCCCGGGCCGACATGGCGAAGATCGCGCGGCGGAAGAAACCCGAGAACGTTTCGGCGCGAAACTGCATCGATGCGGGCTCCCCTGCGGCGCGACCTGACGGGGTATTCTAGACGCGACCCATGCGCCGGCATCCTGCAACCCCGACCGGATTCCAGGGCCTCGCGCCCGTCGCCGAGTGAGCCTGAACGACCCCCAAGCGCCCGTCCCGATCCAGGTCCCGTCGCCGCGGCCTCGGCGCGGCCTTCGCCTCGTGGTCGCGTTCCTGCTGCTCGCCTATTTCGTTGCCGGCATCGGTTTCCTCGTCGTGCGCCACTGGGCCTGGCCACGGGTGGACCAGTGGCGACCCGCGATCGAGGCACGGCTCGCCGACGAGATCGGCGCCCCCGTGCGGCTCGGCGGGCTGCAGGCGGACTTCGACCGCCTCAGCCCGCGGCTGCTGGTGGACGGGGTCGAGATCGGCGAACCGGGCGAGGCCGGTCTTCGGCTCGATCGCATCGAGGCCCTGCTGTCCTGGCGCAGCCTGGTCGCGAGGGAGCCGATCTTCCGGCTGCTGCGCATCCATGCGCCGCAGCTCGACGTCGCGCGGATCGACCGCGCGCGCTTCGAGGTCTCCGGCCTCGACATCGACCTGGACGGCGCTGCCGGGGATTCCGGCGGCGCAGCCGGTTCGCGATTCGCTGACTGGCTCGGCGCCCACGCCGCGATCCGCATCGAGGGCGCCCGCCTGCGATACACGGACCGCCGCGCCGCCACGGGCGCCGAGTTCGTCGATGTCGACATCGCGATCGATTCGCATGGCCACCGCCACAAGCTTCTGGCCTCCGGCCGCGGACAGGCGCCCGCGGGGGACGGCGCCCGGGCGCCCATCGGGACGTTCGAGCTCGCCGCCGACATGGAGCGCGCGGGCGGGGCGAACGGCTGGACCGGACAGGCGTACGCGTCGTTCGAGGATGCGGACGTGCTGGCGATCAATGTGCTCGCCGACGTGCGTTCGCCCCTCGCGGGCGGGCGGGGCCGAGGACGGCTCTGGTTCGAGTTCGCCGACGGCAGGCCGGTCGAGGCGCACGGCGAGATCGATCTCGCCGGCCCCATCCTGCGCACGGCGGACGGCACCGGCAGGCTGGACGTGCTCGCCGGCCGGATCGCCGCGCGATGGCGCGACGATGGCCGCGTGGAGATCGCCACCGACGACGTCGAGCTCGTCGATTCGACCGGCGTGGCCATCGATGCCGCGTCGGGCCGGCAGGTGCTCGTCTTCGATGCCGACTGGCGCCTGGAGAGCGCGAGGATTTCGCTCGGGGCGGCCGATGCGGTGGACCTGCTGGAACTGGCGCGCGCCATGCCCCTGCCGGCGCCACTCGCGGCCCGGATCGCGAGGTGGCGCGTCGGCGGGAGGATCGACGGCGCGACGCTGGACTGGCGGGCCGGCGGCGAGGCGCCGGACTACGCGATCGACGTGCGTTTCAGCGGCCTCGCGCTCGCGCTCGGCGGGTCGCCGAAGGGCGGCGCGGCGCCCGGGTTCGAGGGCCTGAGCGGGACGGCCCGGCTCGATCCCTCCGGAGGCGGGCTCGCCATCGCGGGCGGCGGCGCCGTGCTGCGCCTGCCGGGGCTGCTCGAGCAGGACGCCATCGGGCTCGACCGCTACGACGCCCGCGTCGACTGGCGGCGGGACCCGGTGGAAGGGCTCGAGGTCGCGATCGAGCGGTTCGGCTTCGAGAACGAAGACGCGGCGGGCCGGATCCACGGACGCTGGCGGCCGTCGGCGACCGGCGGCCCCGGTGTCGTGGATCTCGAGGCGACGGTCGATCGCGCCGACGGCAGGAGTGCCTGGCGCTACCTGCCCTTGCGGATGAACGAGAAGGCGCGTCGCTGGGTGCGCGAGGCGATCCAGGCCGCCAGCGGGCGCGAGGGGCGCCTGCGCCTGCGTGGAGACCTCGCGCGCTTCCCGTTCCGGGATCCGGCGAGCGGGGAGTTCCTCGCCACCGTCGAGGTCGGATCGGGCCGGCTCGCCTTCGACGAGGACTGGCCGGCCATCGAGGATGTCGGAGGCACGCTGCGCTTCGAGCGGGCGTCGTTGAGCTTCGAGGAGGGGCGCGGCAAGGTGTTCGGCCTCGACCTGGCGGGGATCGCGGCGCGCATCGACGACCTGTCGAGGCCGGTGGTACGCGTCGCCGGCACGGCCGGGGGACCCCTCGCCGACATGGTGCGCGTGCTTGCCGAGAGTCCGCTGGGCGAGCATGCGGCCGAGGGGATCCAGCGCCTGCGGTTCACGGGTCCGGCGAGCGCGAGCCTGCGCCTCGAGATTCCGGTTCGCGATCCCCGGGCTACCCGGGTGGACGGCAAGGTCCGCCTGGCCGACAACCGCTTCGAGCCGGTGCAGGGCCTGCCGCCCTTCGAGAGGCTGCGCGGCGAAATCGCCTTCACGCAGGACCGGATCGCGATCGAGGGCCTGCGGGCCGACTGGCTGGGCGGCGAGGTCGTGGCCAGTGGCGACGGGGGGCGCGATGCCCTCGCGATCCGGGGCGAGGGGCGGGCGACGGCGGCCGGCCTGGCCGGCCTCGTGCCGGGGCGCTTCGCGTCCGCGGTGTCCGGCGGCTTCGACTATCGCGGGGACGTTCGGATCGACCGCAACGGCGCGAGCGTCGGCGTGAGCAGCGACCTCGCCGGGCTCGGTGTGGCCCTGCCGGCGCCGCTCGACAAGCCCGCCGGCGTACTCCGGCCGGCGCGGCTGGAGTTGCGGCCCGTCGATGGCCGGCCCGGCGCGCAGCATGTCCGCCTGCTCGTGGGCGCCACGGGGGCCGAGGGCATCGAGCTGCTGGCCGACTCGGGCGGGCGGGCGGCGCCGCCCCGGATCGGCCTTGGCGTCGGCGTCGAGCCGGCGTTGCCCGACCGGGGGTTTGCCCTGAGGCTCCGGATGGCCGAGCTCGACATCGACCGCTGGCGCGAATTCCTCGCCGTGGACGATCCGCTTTCCGGCCCGGACGACCTGCCGCATCCGGACCGGCTGTCGCTGCGCGTCGGATCGGCCCGCATCGCCCGCAAGAGCATCGAGGATCTCGAGATCGAGGCGACGCGCCGGGACGCCGCCTGGACGGCGCGGGTGCATTCGCGCCAGGCCGATGGCGAGATCGAATGGCGCGAGGCGGGCGATGCCGAGCCCGGCGGGGTGCTGGTGGCGCGGTTCTCGCGCCTCGAGATTCCCGGGAGCGAGGCCGACGAGTTCGACAGCCTGCTGGCCGAGGCGCCGCGCACCCTGCCTGCCCTCGATGTTCGCGCGGACCGGTTCACCCTGGGCGCGATGGACCTGGGTGCGCTCGAGCTGTCCGCCCGCCAGGGCGGGAACGATCGCCCGGGCGACTGGCTGATCGACCGGCTGGTGCTCGACCATGCCGCGGGCCGCTTCGAGGGAACGGGACGCTGGTCGGCCGCTGCCGCGAGCCCGGACCAGGCCGCCGCAGCGCCGTCCCGGACGGTCGCGCTGGATTTCAGTCTCGCCGTCGGCAATGCCGGCCGCCTGCTGGCCGCCCTGGGCTTTCCCGACATGGTCCGCGGCGGCAGCGGCGACTTCTCGGGGGGCGTGAGCTGGCAGGGGTCGCCGCTCGCCATCGACCTCCCGAGCCTCACGGGCGAGCTGCGGCTCGACATCGGCAAGGGCCAGTTCCTTCGCACCGAGCCCGGCATCGCCAAGCTGATCGGGGTGCTCAACCTCCAGTCGTTGCCGCGGCGCCTGAACTTCGATTTTCGCGATGTCTTCGCCCAGGGATTCGCGTTCGACGAGATCCGCGGCGGGGCCGCGCTCCTGCGTGGCGTGGCGAGCACCGAGGATCTCCAGATGAACGGGCTGCAGGCGAGGGTGAACCTGCGCGGCACGGTGGACCTCGTGCGCGAGACCCAGTCGCTGCTCGTGGCCGTGCAGCCGCAGGTCGATGCGGGCCTCGCCTCGCTCGCCTATGCGGCGATGGTCAACCCGGCCGTCGGGATCGGCTCGTTCATCGCACAGTGGATGCTGCAGAAGCCGCTGGCCAGCATGCTGGCGACGGAGTTCGAAGTGGAGGGCGACTGGAGCGACCCGCAGGTTCGCCAGCGGGCCCGCGAGGCCCCTGCGCAACCCGACCCGACCGAGGGCCTGATGCTGCAGTGACGACCGCCCGGCGCTGCCGGGCGGCGGGCGGTTCCGGCGGCCATTGCTGTAGCATTGGCGTATGAAAATCGCAGATCCCACGCTCGCCGGGCTGGCCATGGCACGGGCCACCCTGCTGGAGCCCGCCGGCCTCGACGAAACGCACCTGCAACGGGCGCTTTCCGAGATCTTCGAGCACCGCGTCGATTACGCCGACCTCTACTTCCAGTATTCGCGCAGCGAGGGCTGGAGCCTCGAGGAAGGCA